>NZ_VRSV01000002.1:351301-702603 GCF_008017415.1 Microbacterium hatanonis
TCGCGAAGCCGAACCGACTCACGCGCGGATCGGACTATAAAGCCATCGTCCGGCGCGGTGCTCGGTGTGCGGGAACGCACACCGTCACCTACGTCGGTGGTGGCGGAGATGCGCCGGCCCGGTTCGGTTTCATCGTGAGTCGGCAGGTCGGTTCCGCCGTCACGCGCAATCTCGTGCGTCGTCGCCTGAAGGCCGTCTGCGCCGAGGCCCTCGAGGGCGTTCGCCCCGGGGCCGATGTCGTCATCCGTGCCCTGCCCGGTTCGGCGACCGCGGACTTCTCGGAACTGCGAGACGACGTCGTCCGCTGTCTGAAGCGGAGGGCCGCGTGAGCACCTCCACTCTCCCCACCTCCTCTACGGGGAACGCGCACTGGGTCGCGACGGATGTCGTGCGCTCCGCTCCTCTTCTCCCACGCAACACCGCGCTGACCGTTCTTCATGCGTATCGCGCCACCATCTCCCACGTCTACGGCGACGTGTGCAAGTACTACCCCTCTTGTTCGGCGTACGCGGTTGGTGCGGTGCAGCAGCACGGGGTCGTGAAAGGCGTGGCTCTGGCGGCCGCGCGACTCGCCCGATGCCATCCCTGGGCTCAGGGTGGCATCGACGACGTGCCGCCTCACCGGGCCTTCCGCTATGAGCTCACCCGGCACGGTTTCGTCGTGCCCCCCGGAAAGGACTGACTCTTGGGCTTCGACCTGATTGGAACCATCCTCTGGCCGCTGAAGTGGCTGGTCGAACTCGTGCTGGTCGCGTGGCACTGGGTGTTCACGGCGATCGGTCTGGCGCCGGCAGCCGGTCTCACCTGGGTGCTGTCGATCGTCGGTCTGGTGATCGTCGTGCGGGCCGCGCTGATTCCGCTGTTCGTTCGGCAGATCAAGAGCCAGCGAAAGATGATGGAAATCGCTCCTGAACTGCGAAAAGTTCAGGAGAAGTACCGCGGCAAGAAGGATCAGCTCTCTCGTGAGGCCATGAGCCGGGAGACGATGGCGCTGTATAAGAAGCACGGCACGACGCCGGTGTCGAGCTGCCTGCCGCTCCTCGTGCAGATGCCGGTGTTCTTCGCGTTGTTCAGCGTGCTCAACGACGTGCAGAAGATCGCCGCGAACCCCAGCTTCAGTGGTGTCGGATTGCTCGACAACCGCCTCACGCAGGAGTTCTACGACGCGAAGCTCTTCGACGTCGCATCGCTGCACGTCAACCTCACCACCGCGTGGAGCCAGCCCGACGGTCAGGTGTCGGTCATCATCCTGATCATCCTCGTGGTGCTCATGATCGCGTCGCAGTTCTTCACCCAGCTGCAGATCATCTCGAAGAACCTCTCCCCCGAGGCCAAGACCGGCCAGGCCTACCAGATGCAGCGCATCATGCTCTTCATCCTGCCGCTGGGCTTCATCTTCTCCGGTGTGTTCTTCCCGCTGGGCGTCGTCATCTACTGGTTCGCGAGCAACCTGTGGACGATGGTTCAGCAGTTCATCGTCATCCGTGAGATGCCGACACCCGGGTCCGAGGCCGCCAAGGCCCGCGAGGAGCGCCTCGCGCGAAAGGGCAAGGCGATCGATTCGAACGGCAAGGTCGTTCCTCTCGAGAAGTACCAGGCCGAGCAGCAGCGACTGCTCGAAGAAGCGGAGCGCGCCCGTGCGGCAGCCCCGAAGCGTCAGCAGCCGGTCGGCAAGCAGCGTGCCAAGAAGCAGAGCACGAAGCCGACGGCGGCTCGTCCGGCAGCATCTCCGCCGCCGTCGACCGACGCTCCTGACGCCCCCACACCTCGCTGACCGCCTCACCTGAAAGACGATCATGACGACTTCCGAGCAGACCGAAGCACCCGTCCCCGCCACCGATGAGCAGCTCGAGCAGGAGGGCGACATCGCCGCCGACTACCTCGAAGCGCTGCTCGACATCGCCGACATCGACGGCGATCTGGCGATGGATGTGCGCGCCGGGCGCGCGTACGTCTCCGTCGAGGCGGATGCCGCGGGACCCATCGCGCGCTTGGCCGAGCCGGAGACGGTGCGGGCCCTGCAGGAGCTCACGCGTCTCGCGGTGCAGAACAGCACCGGGCGATTCTCGCGTCTGATCCTCGACGTGGGTGGATCGCGCGATGCGCGTCAGCGTGAGCTCGAGGTACTTGTCGATCGCGCCATCGCGCGCATCGATGAAGGTTCGACTCAGGCGTCCCTGCCGGCGATGTCGAGCTATGAGCGCAAACTCATCCACGACATCGCGGCCGACCGTGGTTACGCGTCGGAGTCGTTCGGCGAGGGTGCGGACCGTCACCCCGTCATTCGACGCGCCTGACGTGTTTCACGTGAAACATCCATGACCTCTCTCGAAGCTGAGCCGTCCTCCGCATCCCGGATCTTCGGCGTCAGGATCGATCTGGCCCGCCGGTTCACACGCAATCTCGCCGACCACGGCGAGGAGCGCGGTCTCATCGGGCCCCTCGAACTCCCCCGACTCTGGACGCGGCACGTGTTGAACAGCGCCGTCGTCGCTCCTCTCTTCTCTGGGCGCGTAGGTGACGTGGGCTCCGGGGCCGGCCTGCCCGGGATCGCGCTTGCGATCGCACGGCCGGATGTCGAATGGGTTCTCATCGAGCCGATGGAGCGACGCACCGCATGGCTGGCCGAACAAGTGGATGAGCTCGGACTCAGCAACGTCGAGATCGTTCGTTCGCGCGGCGAGGAATGGTCGGGTGCCGGAACTCTCGACATGGTCACCGCGCGGGCGGTCAGCGCGCTGAGGACGCTCCTCCCCTGGACGGCGCCTCTGGTGCGCGATGGAGGCGAGCTCATCCTCCTCAAGGGCGCGAATGCACAGAACGAGATCGGCGCCGCGACCAAGCAGCTTCGTGCCCACAGGGTGACGGACGCGCGCGTCGAGGTCGTCGGCTCGGACCTCCTGGATGAGCCGACGCGCGTCGTTCGCGCACGGGTTCGCGCATAGAACCCACCCGGCCCGTGTTTCACGTGAAACATCGGAGCGGGATGGGCTGGTGAAGACCGTCACACACCCTCACGCGATGTTTCACGTGAAACAACACGTCGAATAGTCGCTGTCGGGCCCCTGACGTAGACTCGAGCGGGTGTGCCGAACCGGCGAGAAGGAGAGAGTTTCACGTGAAACATCCCGATGACCGGTCGCCGATGGATGCTTTCGACGACTCGCCCATCGCCCGTGAGATAGCCAATCTCTCCGCCCGCCGACGCGCTCTCGAGGGGGTCGAGGTGCAGCTCTCGGGAGAGACCCGTATCATCACGGTCTCGAACCAGAAGGGTGGTGTTGGAAAGACGACAAGTGCCGTCAACGTCGCCGCTGCCCTGGCGCAAGTCGGCGCCCGGGTGCTCGTGATCGACCTCGATCCCCAAGGCAATGCCTCGACGGCTCTCGGGGTGCCGCACAATGCGGAGGTCTCCAGCATCTACGACGTTCTGATCGACGAGGTCCCTCTCGCGGAGATCGTCCAGAACAGTCCTGAGTCCCCTCATCTCTTCTGTGCTCCGAGCACGATCCATCTCGCCGGGGCGGAGATCGAGCTCGTCTCTCGCGTCGCACGCGAGCACCGCCTGCGTACTGCTCTCGACGAGTACCTGAACGAGTCCGACCACCGTATGGACTTCGTGATCATCGATTGCCCGCCATCCCTGGGACTGCTGACCATCAACGCGTTCACCGCGGCGCGCGAGGTCTTGATCCCGATCCAGTGCGAGTACTACGCGCTGGAGGGGCTGAGTCAGCTCCTCGGCAGTGTCCACATGATCCAGAAGCACCTCAATCCGAATCTCCGTCTGTCGACGATCCTCCTGACGATGTACGACGGACGCACGCGCCTCGCCCAGCAGGTGGCAGATGAGGTGCGAGAGCACTTCCCCGAGGAAGTGCTGCGTACGGTCATCCCGAGATCGGTGCGCGTGTCGGAGGCGCCGAGCTTCGGGCAGACCGTCATCGCTTACGATGGACAGTCGGCCGGCGCCATTGCATATCGCGAAGCGGCGATAGAGATCATCCGGCGCGATGCCGTTGACCGGAAGGAAGCCTGATGGCGAAGAGAACTGGCCTGGGCAGAGGGATCGGCGCGCTGATCCCCACGGCGGAGCAGAGCGAATCGCGTCCTGTCGACGTGTTCTTCCCCGACGGGCAGGCGCAGGCGGCGGCCGACCAGGCAGCGGTCGCGCGCGCCGAAGATGAGGCCGCCCAGCTCGTGAGCGTACCGGGCGCACGGCTGATCCAGGTCGACCCTCACCAGATCGTGCCCAATCCCCGGCAGCCCCGCACGAACTTCGACCCCGACGACCTCGCCGAGCTCGTGCACAGCGTCCGCGAGTTCGGCGTGCTCCAGCCCGTCGTCGTCCGTTCGCTGGATGACGGCACGTACGAGCTGATCATGGGGGAGCGACGCACTCGCGCGTCACGCGAGGCTGGGCTCGAGACCATCCCGGCGATCGTGCGCGAGACATCGGACGAGAATCTCCTGCGTGACGCTCTCCTCGAGAACCTCCACCGTTCTCAGCTGAACCCCCTCGAGGAAGCTTCGGCGTACCAGCAGCTTCTCGAAGACTTCGGGATCACCCAGGACGTACTCGCGACCCGCATCGGACGCTCCCGTCCGCAGATCAGCAACACCATCCGTCTTCTGCGGCTGCCGGTCCCCGTACAGCAGCGGGTCGCGGCCGGAGTACTCACCGCCGGACACGCGCGGGCGATTCTCTCGGTCGATGGACCCGACGCCATGCAGCGCCTGGCAGACAAGATCGTCAACGAGGATCTGTCGGTGCGTGCGGCGGAGGCTGCGGCGAAGACCCCCGAGCTCAAACGCGCGGCTCCGAAGGCGGGTGCTCGCCGTGGGCACCTCGACGAGGTCGCGGAGCGACTGGGTGACCGGTTGAATACGAAGGTCCGGATCGCGTTGTCGGCACGTAAAGGCCAGATCAGCATCGATTTTGCGACCATCCAGGATCTCAACAGGATTCTGGCGGAGATCGGTGAAGAGGGCTACGGCGCCTGAAGTGCGAGGGTCATCGCCCCTCTTCGCCACGGGCGGCGCCGGAGGGCGTTCTTGTTGCGTACCCTTGATGGATGGCCACGCATGACGACCAGCCCCGGAGGAGGGCGAGCCTCGAGCTGCTTCGCGCGGAGGCAGCCGATGAACTCTCGGTGCTCGTCCACGAAAGGCTCCGCGACGGCGAGGATCCGTGGGATTTCATGGAAGACCTGCCCACCGTGGATGAGCTCGTCGTTCTCATCCTGCGGGCCGAGAACATCGCTGAGAACGGTGGAGCGCGGCCGAATCGGGCGCGGCACTACCGGGTTCTCCGTCAGATCGCGCTCGACTACCCCCCACTGACCCGTGCCGTGTGGCGTCTCCTCGGCAACGAGGAGAACCATCGTCGATGGGATGCGGCGATCCGCCTCGACGCGCAGTGACTCGACCCGCGGGCAGGTGACCCCGGCCGACGGATGCCGGTGCGGGAATGCGAGAATCCCCCGCAACCACGAGGGTTACGAGGGATTCTCGGAGGCTTCGCGTATCTATATGCGCGAGTCGGTATTCGTCAGCCGATGAACGCTGCGAGGTCCTTCTCGAGAGCGAACTTCGGCTTCGCACCGATGATGGTCGTCTGGACCTCGCCGCCCTGGAAGACCTTCATCGCCGGGATCGACGTGATCTGGTACTTCATCGCCAGATCGGGGTTCTCGTCGACGTTGAGCTTCAGAACCGTGATCTTGTCAGAGTTCTCGGACTGGATCTCGTCGAGGATCGGTCCGACCATGCGACACGGGCCGCACCACTCCGCCCAGAAGTCGACCAGGACGGGTCCGTCTGCGTTCAGGACGTCCTGCTCGAATGTGGCGGACGTCGTCGCCTTAGCGCTCATTGCATCTCCTTAGTGAAAAGTTCTGCTCGTGATAACGCCGATCAGGGCCCGAATGTTCCTCAGGCCGCGTCGGCGTCGGGGAGGTCTTCGATCTGGTCGGCCGTGACTTCGGGGGCGCCGGCCTCGCCGCGCGCCGCCAGGTAGTGCTCGACGTCGAGGGCGGCGATCGTTCCCGTGCCGGCAGCGGTGATCGCCTGACGGTAGGTCGGGTCGATGACGTCACCGGCGGCGAACACTCCCGACACCGACGTGCGCGACGAGCGTCCGTCGACCCAAATGGTGCCTTCGGGTGTGAGGTCGAGCGTGCCGTGCACGAGGTGGGTGCGCGGATCGTTGCCGATGGCGACGAACAGTCCATCGAGATCGAGGTTGCGGGTCGAGCCGTCGACGGTGTCTCGGAGTTCGACGCCGGACACCGCGTCCTCACCGAGGATGTCGGCGACCTCGGTGTTCCAGATGAACTCGATCTTGTCGTTCGCGAAGGCGCGCTCCTGCATGATCTTCGAGGCGCGCAGGCTGTCCTTGCGGTGGATGATGTAGACCTTCGACGCGAACTTCGTGAGGAACGTCGCCTCCTCCATCGCAGAGTCGCCGCCGCCGACGACGGCGATCGTGCGGTCGCGGAAGAAGAACCCGTCGCACGTGGCGCACCACGAGACGCCGCGTCCGGACAGGCGCTCCTCGCCCGGCAGGCCGAGCTTGCGGTACGCGGAACCGGTCGCATAGACGACCGAGTACGCCTCGTACTCCTTGCCGCTGCCGAGGGTGACCTTCTTGATCGGTCCGTTCAGGTCGAGCGACACGACGTCGTCGTAGAGCACTTCGGCGCCGAAGCGCTCGGCCTGCTCCTGCATCTTCGTCATGAGATCGGGACCCTGGATGCCCTCGGGGAACCCGGGGAAGTTCTCGACGTCGGTGGTGTTCATGAGCTCGCCGCCGGCCTCGACGGAGCTCGCCACGACGAGCGGCTCCAGGTTCGCTCGAGCTGCGTAGATCGCGGCGGTGTATCCCGCCGGGCCCGATCCGATGATGATGACGTGACGCACGTGCGTCGCCCCCTTCGTTGGTCCTACGGCGTAAGAACTCATCGTAGCCCGGCGGTATTCCGTCCCCGGCAGTGCCCATCCGCGCAGCGGAAGAGCGTGTGTCGGCGACCTCAGCGCCGGGGGAGGAATCGCTGGACGATCGCGACAGCCGGGCGCAGCTCGGGCGCGCGGAAGATCGCCAGCACCGCCCCGTAGACCGCGAGAGTGACGATGCCGATGAGCGCTGCGCCGAGCGCCCCGAAGATCTTGTCGGTCGTCGTCCACCCCTCGTTGCCGCCGGTCAGGAGGAAGACGCCCCAACCGGCCGCCGCGGCCGGAACGGCTGCGAGCGCGAAACGTGCGATCGACGACATCCAGGAGCCCACGCCGATGCCGCCGAGCCGACGGTTGAGCAACCAGGTCGCCACGATCACCTGCGCGATGCTGGCGAGCGACTGCCCCAGGGCCACTCCGATGGCGACATGCTCCGGCGGCAGGGTCGCGCCGGCGACGAGCGCGGACGAGACGACGAGAACTCCCTGGAACAGAGTGAAGAAGAACGGCGTGCGGGTGTCGTTGTACGCGTAGAAAGTGCGCTGGACCACGAACAAGACGGCCAGCGGCACGAGCGAGACGAGATACGCGATGAGGACGGCGCCGACGGCGGGTGCCGTCGTGGCCTGGTCGGTGAAGATGCGAGAGGCGGGAACGGCGGCGACGGCCAGAGCCGCGGCGGCGACGACCGTGAACAGGCCGAGGATACGGATGCTGCTGACGATGTCGGCCCGCACCTCGTCGTGCCGACCGGCGTTCGCGTGCTCGCTCAACCGAGTGAAGTAGGGCGTACCGATCGACAGCACGATGATCGAGTACGGGAGCATGAAGACCAGCCACGCGTTGGCAGAGGCGAAGTTGGCCACGGCGTTCCCTGACGCGGGTGCTAGGACGTTCGATTGCACGATGCCGGCGATCTGGCCGACGACGACCATGAGGAACGTCCATCCGGCGAGGCGGCCGATGTGGCGCAGCCCCACTCCGCGCCACCGGAAATCGGGGCGGATCCGCAACCCCGCACGACGCCAGAAAAGGACCAGCACCAGGCATTGGATGACGATGCCCGCCGTCGCGGATCCTGCCAGGACGGCGATCATCGCCGGGGTCCACTCCTCGACGACCGTGATGGGACCGCCGAAGAGGGCGATGAAGATGAGGAAGCCGGCGATCGACACGATGTTGTTGACGATCGGGGCCCAGGTGTACGGGCCGAACACCCGCCGAGCGTTCAGAATCTCGCCGAGGAGGGCGAACAGACCGAAGAAGAAGATCTGGGGCAGCAACCAGTAGGCGAAGGCCGTGGCGAGGGCGTGCTGCTCCGGGGGGAACTCGCGTGCGTAGAGGCCGACGAGGAATGGCGCGACGAGCACCGCGACGCCCGTGGCCGCCACGAGGATCGTGGCGCCCAGGGTGAACAGCTTCGAGATGAACGCGTGGCCGCCGTCGGAATGAGACGCCGCCTTCACGATCTGCGGCACGATCACCGCGGTCAAGAGCCCCGTCGAGATGATCGCGTAGGCGCTGTTGGGCAGCGAGTAGGCGACGGCCCAGGCGTCAGCGGCCTGGCTGACGCTCCCGATCGCCGAGACGAGGACGATGGTGCGGAGAAGACCGGTCAGGCGCGAGATGATCGTGCCCGCTCCGATCAGGGCGCTGGCGCGTCCGAGGCCGCTCATTCGCTCACCTCCGTCTCGTTCTCGGTAGTGGCCCGGGCAGCCCTGCGGCGCCGGAGCACGGTGCGGACGATGCCCGCACCGACGAAGATCACGAGAGCCGCACCCAGGATGGCGAGGCCGATGTTCTCCCAGTCGGCATGCACCTCCACGGCGATGCTCGTCGGTGTTCCGATCGGCTCACCGGTGGGACTGACCAGGCGCATGTCGACGGTCACGGTTCCGTTGGCGATCTGCGCCTCGACGGGGACGGCGACACGGGTGTTGCTGTCGGCGGGCAGAGATGTGGCGTCCGTGCGGGTCTGCACGATGAGCCGCGGGTTGTTGGGCTGCGCGATCAACGTCACGTTGATCGGCCAGGGGAGGCCGTTGCGGACGTACGGGCGGTAGTCCGCGCCGTAGCTGAGGAGGTTCACGTCGGAGGCCAGGATTCCGACGGAGTCGAGCGTGGCCGTCGTCGCGGATCGATGATCGGCCACCGCTGCCTGGGCGGCCGCAGCATCCGCTCGCCATGCCGTGCTCAGCAATTGCAGGATCTCCGCCCGCTGGCGTCCGGTCAGAAGCGTCGGGTCGTCGAGGATCGTGGCGAACCGGCCGATCGTCTGCTCCTCGGCGAGGAGGGTGGTGAGGTCGGCGACACGTGCATCGTCGGCCGGCGCGTCGGTGATCTCGACGGCAGCGGTGGCCGGCGACGCGACGATCTCGTCGAGTGTGGCGGGCACTGCGCCGGGCGCTCCCGTCGCCGCCAGGATCGTGGCGCGGAGGTTCGAACGCGATCGGTCGGTTCCACGATCCACCGTCACGAGCAGAGGCGTCGACGCGTCGACGAACGCGATCTGCGCCGTCGCCTGGGCGAGGGATGCGTCGCGCTGGACGGAATCGTTCGCGTCGCTCGCGGTGCGCAGCAGATCGGAGATGGTCGAGTCGTAGGCGAGCAGGGCGGATGCCGGCGAGTCGACCCTCGCGCCGACGCGGGCGCCGCCGGCACCGGCCGACGTGCTGGAGGAGGGCACGAGTGTCAGCGCCGGCTCTTCGGCCGTACCCAGCGCACCGAGGGTCGCCGCGACGCTCGGACCGGCGGTACCCGTCGCGGGCCAGTACACGTTGCCCCGCGCATCTCCGATGTCGGTCGGGGCGACGGTGGCGGCGGTGCCGGACTCGGTCGTGGTGGGTGTGGGCGTGGGTGTCTCGGGCGTCGTTCCGTCTGGCACGTACGACACGAGGGAGAGCGGGTCGAGGGGGTCGGTGAGTCCTGCCTGCACCTGCGTGGCGAGGTCGGCGTCGCCGAACTGCAGGGCGAACCGCGAATTCGGCAGGTTCATGAGCCGGTCGAGCCAGGCCCGTGCGGTGCCCGGAGCAGCATCGCCCAGCACGCGGATCGCGGCGGGGATGGCGGGGTCGATGGCCAGGATCGCGGTGGTGCCGGCGACCGCATCGAGCTGCGCGGTGAGGTCGCCGTCGGCCGCGGTGAGCTCGGCGAGCGCGTCGGAGGTCAGCAGTCCGCGCGAGATGGCGGGCCCGGTGATCGGCACCACGACGCCGATGCTGACCGGGGCGCGCGGGCCGAGGACGACGACCGCGCTCGTGGAGACGAGCGTCGCGCCGCTCGCGGTGGTGGTCGTCGCGACGATCGGGTAGACCCCGGCCGGACGGTCGAGCAGAGCGGGGTTCGCCGCCGCGACGCGGATCGGGGCGCTCGCCGAACCGGTCGTCCCCTGCGCGTCGATCGCCACCGACCCGACGTCGGCGACATCGACCCCGTCGCGCTCGCCGCCGGTCCACCTCGTCAGGGCCGCGCGGTCGGCCAGCGGCTGAGCCCCGATGGCCAGGGACACGGTCGAGGGGCCGCCCCCGGCGGTCAGCGAGACCGTCACGGCGAGATCGGCCCCCGGCGCGAGAACCCCGTTGTCGGCGGGGACGAGCGTGAGGGCCGGCGCGGGCGCCGCGGTGGCGGTCGGCTCGGGCGTCGCGGCCGCGAAGGCGGGCACCGCCCCGCCGAGCACGAGGGCGAGGATCGCGCCGGTCGCCGCAAGACGCCGCAGGGGTCGGCGGCGCGACGCGCGAACGCGCGGGACGTGAGGAGTCTCGATCATGCGGGGCTTCTGCTCGGGTGCGGATGGAGGCCGCACCGGTGCGATTGTACGGTCCACGGCTCTGCGAGCCCTGCGCGCGCGACGGGAAACGGGAGAATGGACGGATGCTTCCCCACCCCGATCCCGTCGCGGTTCCCGCGCTCGCCGCCGATCTCGCCGCGGCGGGTTTCACGACCGACGCGGTGCGCGGTGCGTGGGGCGAGGAAGCCGACGACGCCATCGCCCGGGGCCTGCGCACACCGGCCCTTCGAGCACTGGGCTCACGCGACGACGCGCTCGCCGTGCTCGCCCGTCTGCTCGCGCTCGGCATCCCCCAGCCCGTCGCCCATGTCGATGCCGCCCTCCCCGTCACCCGATCTGCCGGGCTCGTCGGGCTGGGCCTGGCGACCGTGGAGGACGACACGGTGCGTCCCGCGGTGCTGGTGCGACCGCAGTCGTTCTCCGACGACACCGGCGACGGCGAGTGGTGGATCGCGAGCGACCTCGACGAGGCGGCCCTGGGCGGGGCCCTGCCGGAGGATCACGTGCTCGGCGTGGGCGGAGCGTCGCTGACCCTGGCGCGCCTGCAGTCGGTCGCCCCCGCAGCATCCGGTCTCGACATCGGCACGGGGTGCGGCATCCAGGCACTGCGCATGCGGCGAGTGGTCGACCGCGTCGTCGCCACCGATGTGTCGGTGAGGGCCCTCCGCTTCGCGGAGCTGAATGCGCTGCTCAACGGGGTAGACGGCATCGAGACGCGTCTGGGCAGCCTCTTCGACCCGGCGGGCGACGACGTCTTCGATCGCATCGTCTCCAATCCGCCGTTCGTCATCACGCCGCGGGTGACCGGCGTGCCCGCGTACGAGTACCGGGACGGCGGCATGGTGGGCGACGCCCTGGTGTCCACGTTCGTCCAGGGGGTCGGAGAGCGACTGGCGCCCGGCGGTGTGGCACAGCTGCTCGGCAACTGGGAGACCCGCGACGGCGTGGAGGGACTCGACCGCGTGCGCGAGTGGGTGGCCGCCTCGCCCGTCGCGCTCGATGCGTGGGTGGTGGAGCGGGAGTGGCTCGACCCCGTGGCCTACGCCGAGCTCTGGATCCGCGACGGCGGCACGCTGCCCGGCTCGCCCGGCTTCGCCGGTCTGGTCGACGCATGGCTCGACGACTTCGCGGCACGGGGTGTGACCGGCATCGGATTCGGCTACATCGTGCTGCGGCGGGCAGCTGCGGGTGCGACGCCCCTCGCCCGGTACGAGACGGCCTTCGGTGCGGGGGACGGCGCGCTCGGCGCCCATGTCGACGCGGTTCTCGCCGCCCACGACCGCCTGGCAGCGCTCGACGACGACGCGCTCGCCGGTGAACGACTGGTCGTCGCTCCCGACGTCACCGAGGCGCGCCACCACCGACCGGGTGACGAGGAGCCCACGATCATCGAGCTGCGTCAGGGCGGCGGCTTCGGCCGTGCGCTGTCGGTCGATCCCGGGCTCGCGGCGCTCGTGGGAGCGTGCGACGGCGATCTTCCGCTCGGCTCGCTGATCGACGCGATCGCGCAGCTGCTCGAGGTCGACGCGGTCGCTCTGCGAGCCGACCTGCTGCCGCGCGTGCGCGAGCTCGTGCTCACCGGCTTCCTCGGCTGGGCCCGCGGATAGGCTCGTTCAATGCTCAACATGGCCGAGGGCGTCGCGCGTCTGGGTGCGCTCGCCACCTCTCCGACCGTCGCGACTCTCGCGCGCGCCTTCGCCGACGCCGGTTTCGAGCTGGCGATCGTGGGCGGGCCCGTGCGCGACGCGCTCATCGGTCGCGCGGTGAACGATCTCGACTTCACCACGAACGCCCTCCCCGACGACATCCTCCGCATCATCACCCCGATCTCGACCGCGCGATGGGACATCGGGCGCGATTTCGGCACGATCGGCGCCCGCGTCCGACTACCCGAGGGCGGAACCGAGCAGGTCGAGGTCACGACCTACCGCGCCGACAGCTACGACGGGGTGACACGCAAACCGACGGTCGAGTTCGGTGACACCCTCGAGGGCGATCTCGTGCGCCGTGACTTCACGGTCAACTCCATGGCGCTGCGGGTTCCGGCCCAAACCTTGGTCGACCCGACCGGCGGCGTCGAAGACCTCCTGGCGAGAACCCTGCGCACTCCTGCCGATCCCGCCGTGAGCTTCGGCGACGACCCGCTCCGGATGCTGCGCGCCGCCCGATTCGCGGCGCAGCTCGGGTTCGACGTCGCGCCGCCGACGCTCCACGCGATGGCGGAGCTCGGCGAGTCGCTGAGGATCGTGAGCCCGGAGCGCATCCAGGGCGAGCTGGTCCGACTGCTGCAGAGCGACGATCCGGTGCGGGGTATCCGCATCCTCGACGAGACGGGCCTCCTCGCGCGCTTCCTGCCGGAGGTTCCGGCGCTCCGACTCGAGGTCGACGAGCACCACCACCACAAGGACGTCTACGAGCACTCGCTGACGGTGCTCCGGCAGGCCATCGAGCTCGAGCGGTCGCGGCATCCGGATTCTGCGCCCGACGTTCCGCTGCGTCTCGCGGCCCTGCTGCACGACATCGGCAAGCCGGCGACCCGCCGACTCGAACCCGGCGGCGGCGTGACCTTCCACCACCACGACGTGCGCGGCGCGCGCCTCGCGCGCAAGCGCCTGCAGGAGCTGCGGTTCGACTCCGACACGATCGGCGTGGTCTCGCGGCTCGTCGAGCTGCACCTGCGGTTCTTCGGCTACGCCGAGGGTGCGTGGACCGACTCGGCCGTGCGCCGGTACGTGCGCGATGCGGGCGACGAGCTCGAGCGGCTGCACATCCTCACGCGCGCCGATGTGACCACGCGCAATCGCCGCAAGGCCGACCGCCTCTCGTTCGCCTACGACGACATCGAAGCGCGCATCGCGACCCTGCGCGAGCAGGAGCAGATCGACGCGATCCGCCCCGAGATCGACGGCAACCGCATCCAGCAGATCCTGGGGATCGGCCCGGGTCGCGAGGTCGGCGAGGCCTACCGGTTCCTGCTCGAACTCCGGCTCGACGAGGGTCCGCTCGGCGAGGATGCCGCGGAGCAGCGTCTTCGCGAATGGTGGGCCGCCCGCGGCTGAGGTCGGCCACCGGCGTCGGAGGATCGCGCGGGTGTCGGAGGATTCCTGGCCGAGGCTCCGACGCAGATGCGATTCTCCGACCCTCGCGGAAGGGGCGGATGCTGCGGTCGCGGGTTACGGCGCCGGGGACGCCGTGGGGTCCGCATAGACGGTCGCCTGCGGAGCGGGCGATGCGCTCGCGGAGGGTTCGCTCGTGCTCACGGCGGGCACCTGCGGGAACGGGAACGTCGGATCCACGGCGTCGTCGATCGCGGGTTCGCCGGTGAGCCAATCCTCGGCGGGGACCTCCTGCAGCGGGAAGACGTTCCACACCGGCTGGCGACCGATCTCCCTCTCGCCTACCGGCGTCGGTCCGCCGCCGCCGTAGAAGTACCAGTCGAACTCGTCTGTCTGGCCCGTCTGACCGACGGTGGTGAGCGGCCGCCCGCTCTGGTCGAACAGCTGCACCTTCTGGATCGGGTTGCCGTCGGCGTCGTAGGCGAAGACGTTGCGCACGCGCTCGCCGTCGATCGCGAGGCCCGGGGTCCACGGCTGAGAGCCGACGTAGGCCGACGAGCTGTAGTCGCGCCACTGGGCGTAGGTGGTCATCGCGCCGAAGACCAGCAACGGCAGGAGCACCCACGCGGCGAGGTTGACGGTCGCGAGGATGCCGCGGCCCCACGCGGCAGGGAGCCACCGCCCGCGTCCCCACTGGACGCTCACGATCACGGAGGCGACGAGGATCACCACGCCCACCAGATCGAGCTGCAGCCACTCGCCGCGGCCGAAGACGGTGATCGCCTCGAAGACGACCACCGCGCGGAAGAGCCACCACGCCGGGCGCACCGCCGCGAGGAAATCCCACGTCGCGGATGCCGCGGGGTGGGCGCGCAGCCGGCTCGTCAGCGTCCGCGACCGGCGCGCGGCGCGCTCCACGAGACCCGGATGACGACCGGGCTCCGCGCGCGGCGGAAGGCCCGCGGCCGCACGAAGCTCGTCGGCGTAGGCCGCGGCATCCGGCAGTGCGAACTCGGCACCGCTGTCGGCGGCCTGATCCGCCATGTCGGCCGGGAGACCGTCGACCAGCTCGTCGACCTCGTCGGCCGGCAGATCGTCGAGATGACGGCGCACCGACGCGGCGAACGTCGCGATGTCGGCCTCGACGGGTGTGATGTCGATCGTGCTCATCGGGCTTCTCCGATCGTGCGCAGTTTCGTGGGGGCTTTCTCGTCGAGGAGGCGTGTCATGGCGATGCTGAAGTCGGTCCAATCGCTGCGTTGGGCGGCGAGCATGTCGCGGCCCTGCGGCGTGACGGCGTAGTACTTGCGGTGCGGGCCGCCGTCGGAGGGGACGACGTAGCTCGACAGCGCCCCGGCGCTGTACAGCCGGCGGAGGGTGCCGTAGACCGAGGCGTCGCCGACGTCTCCGAGCCCGGCGTCGCGGAGGCGTCGGACGATGTCGTAGCCGTACCCGTCGTCGTGCTGGACGACGGCGAGCACCGCCGCGTCGAGCACCCCCTTGAGCAATTGCGTCGTGTCCATGCGGCTCCTCTCGATCGAACGGTACCACGCACTGCGTAATAGCGGAATGGTGGCGACCTAGCCGAGCGTCGGGGCCCCGCCTACACTGGCGGCAGCCCCATCACCGTTGATCGGAGCATCTTGTCCTCATCGTGGTCTCCCCGGCCGCACGTGGCGCCCGACACCTCGCGGCTGCTCATCGAGCGCGCTCATGAGGAGTTCCTCGCCGGCAACCCCGGAGACCGCAGGGTCGGCGACGTCCGCGGCATCGTGCGCGAATCGTGGAGCCGTTCGCTCGCGTCGCTCGTGGGGGCGGAGGCGCTGCCCCGCCTGGAGCTCGTGGGCGCCGAGCTCGAGGCCTACCGCCGCACCCACCCGCTCGCGAGCGTGATGGAGATGGTGCGGGCGCTGCTGATGCCCGGCACGGCGGAGGAATCGGGGGTGGTCGTCGCGGTCGGCGACGCCGCCGGCCGACTGCTGTGGGTCGAGGGCGATAAGCACGTGCGATCCCTCACCGGAGACATGGGGTTCGTGGAGGGGACGAATTGGGCGGAGGACGCCGTCGGCACCTCGGCCCCTGGAACGGCGCTCGCTCTCGGCCGCTCGGTGCAGATCCGCGGTGCGGAGCACTACAACCGCCTCGTGCAGCCGTGGTCGTGCACGGCGGCCCCGGTGCACGATCCGGAGACGAGACAGCTGCTCGGAGTGATCGACGTGACCGGAGGGGTCGAGGCGGTCACACCGCAGGCCCAGCTGCTCGTCGACGCGACGGCTCGGGCTGTCGAGGGCGAGCTGCTCGTCGCCCGCCTGCGGGCGCGGGCGGCGGCCGGCGGTCGCGCACCCGTGAGGCGTCGGCCGCCGGTGCGCCAGGACGCGATGCTGCGCACCCTCGGGCGCGATCGGGCGCTGCTGGAGGTGACGGGCGACGGCATCGAGACGGCAGTCGAGATCTCGGCACGGCACGCCGAGATCCTCCTCATGCTCGCGGTGCACCGTGAAGGGTTGTCGGCCGAGGCCCTGAGCGAGCTCGTCTACGACCACGCGACGACCGAGACCCTGCGTCCGGAGATGGTGCGCCTGCGGCGCGTGCTCGAACCGATCGCACCGGGTCTCGTGCCGACCTCACGGCCCTACCGCCTGCCATCACCGCTCGAGACCGATGCCCACCACGTCCTGTCGCTCCTCGACCGCGGGGCGCACCGGGTCGCCTTCGCCGCCTACCGCGGGCCCGTCCTCCCCGACTCGACATCGCCCGGCGTCTCCGAGGTGCGCGAGTCGGTGCGGCTCGCCCTTCGGGAGGCGCTGATCGCGGAGGCGGGCGTCGACGTCCTCCTCGCCTACGCCGACACCGCCGACGGACGGGACGACGACGAGGTCCTGCGCCTGTGCCTGGCTCTGCTGCCCGCGCGCTCGCCCAAGCGCGCCGGACTGGTCGCGCGGATCGAACGACTCGGCCAGCCCTGACCGCCGTACATCGCCGGGGAGCCGTCAGCGGCGGTCGTTACGCTGAACCCATGGACGAACAGACCCTCGACATCTTCTCGGCCGCCCGTGCTCGCCGTGACGTCGCCCGCATCCGCGAGGCGCTCGCCGAGGTGCGCTCCGGCGACGTCGCCCGGGTGATCGTGCGCTCGCCGCGCTACGGGCTGTACGCCGTCGAGGGTCCGGTGCGCATCGGGGTGGGCGGTCAGCCGATCGTCGGCGACGTGATCCTGGCGACGAGTTCCGAGATCCAGCGCATCGAACTCGGGGTGGCCGCTCCCGAGGCCGACGCCGATGCGGAGGTCGTCGACCCCGGCTCGCTCTCCCACGGCACCCCGGTGCGCGCCATCCTCCAGACGCCCACGCACGGGGTCTTCGCGGTGACCGGCCCCGTCACCTCCGGCAACGACGCCTTCCTCCTGGTGGGCAGCTGGATCGTCGCCGACGGCGGAGCCATCGCGCCCCGCGTGGTCTCGATCGAGCGCCTCGACGGCGTCGACCTGCACGAGGGCAACGTGCCGCCGCTGCGGTCCGTGCTCGTCGACGCCGAGGTGTAGTCGGCTCTCCGGATGCCGCGGCGTGCCCGTCGCAGCATCCGTTCGTCTCCTCCGTATCCGCGCAACCCGATGCAACCTGCGCGGACGTACCGTCGGGGCATCGCCGCCGTGAAGCCGACGCGGCGACTCATGACCGTCGAAGGAGACACAACATGACCATCGTCGAAGAGGGCGTCTCGAGCGTCTACGCAGCCCCCGGCCAGCGCGGAGCGCTCGCCGAGTACCGCAACCGGTACGGCCACTACATCGGCGGCGAATGGGTCGCCCCGGTCAAGGGCGAGTACTTCGAGAACATCACCCCCATCACGGGGAAGGCGTTCTGCGAGGTCGGTCGAGGCACCGCCGAAGACATCGACCGGGCCGTCGACGCCGGGTGGAAGGCGTTCGCGAGCTGGGGCAAGACCACGCCCGCCGAGCGCAGCATCATCCTCAACAAGATCGCCGACCGCATGGAGCAGCATCTCGAGTCGATCGCGGTCGCCGAGACGTGGGAGAACGGCAAGCCGGTGCGCGAGACGCTCGCCGCCGACATCCCGCTCGCGATCGACCACTTCCGCTACTTCGCCGGCGTGCTGCGTGCCCAGGAGGGCACGCTCAGCCAGCTCGACGAGAACACCGTCGCGTACCACTTCCACGAGCCGCTCGGCGTCGTCGGCCAGATCATCCCGTGGAACTTCCCGATCCTCATGGCGACCTGGAAGCTCGCCCCGGCGCTCGCCGCGGGCAACTGCGTGGTGCTCAAGCCCGCCGAGCAGACGCCGGCGTCGATCCTGTTCCTCTTCGACCTCATCGGCGACCTGCTTCCGGCCGGCGTCGTCAACATCGTCAACGGCTTCGGCATCGAGGCCGGGGCACCGCTGGCCTCCCACAAGCGCATCCGCAAGATCGCGTTCACCGGCGAGACGACGACCGGTCGCCTGATCATGCAGTACGCCTCGCAGAACCTCATCCCGGTCACGCTCGAACTCGGGGGGAAGAGCCCGAACGTGTTCTTCGAAGACGTCGCGCGTTCGACCGACGACGCCTACTACGACAAGGCGCTCGAGGGGTTCACCCTCTTCGCCCTCAACCAGGGCGAGGTCTGCACGTGTCCGTCGCGGGCGCTCATCCAGCGCTCCATCTACGACGGGTTCCTCGCCGACGGGCTCGACAGGGTCGCGAAGGTCAAGCAGGGCAACCCGCTCGACCCCGAGACGATGATCGGCGCGCAGGCCTCGAACGACCAGCTCGAGAAGATCCTGTCGTACATCGACATCGGCAAGCAGGGCGGTGCGAAGCTCCTCACCGGTGGTGAGCGGGTCGACCTGGGAGGCGAGCTCTCGGGCGGCTACTACGTCGCGCCGACCGTCTTCGAAGGCACGAACGACATGCGGATCTTCCAGGAGGAGATCTTCGGGCCGGTGCTGTCGGTGACCTCGTTCGACGACTTCGACGACGCCATGTCGATCGCGAACGACAGCCTCTACGGGCTGGGCGCCGGTGTGTGGAGCCGCAACGGCGACACCGCCTACCGAGCGGGTCGGGCGATCCAGGCCGGACGCGTCTGGACGAACACCTACCACCAGTACCCCGCGCACGCGGCGTTCGGCGGCTACAAGCAGTCGGGCATCGGGCGTGAGAACCACCTGCGGATGCTGGACCACTACCAGCAGACGAAGAACCTGCTCGTGTCGTACGCCGAAGGCGCGATGGGCTTCTTCTGATCAGCCACGCGTTCGATGTCCCACTTGCGCCGGGTAAGCGCGGGTCATTCCCGGCGCGAGTGGGACATCGGGGAGGAATGGAGACGAGTATGACCGACTATTCGCGGGTCGACGTGACGGAGGCCGCCGCCTCGCTCCTGCGCGACCTCACGAAGCAGCACGGTCCGCTGATGTTCCACCAGTCGGGCGGATGCTGCGACGGCAGTTCGCCCATGTGCTACCCGGTGGGCATGTTCCTCACCGGGTCGGGCGACGTGCATCTCGGAGCGATCGACGCCGGGCTCGACGATTCGATCGAGGTGTACATGTCGGAGTCGCAGTTCGAGTACTGGAAGTACACGCACCTGACCATCGACGTCGTCCCGGGCCGCGGCGCCGGCTTCTCGGTCGAGGGCCCGACGGGCATGCGCTTCCTGATCCGGTCGCGGATGCTGGAGCCTGCCGAGCTGGAGGCCTTCGGGCTCGCGAAGGGCTGAGTCCGCAGCATCCGTTCGTCGGAGAGACGCACCGAGGTCGGAGGTTTCACGTGAAAACCTCCGACCTCGATGCGGTGCTCCGACGGCGGTGCGTCAGGGGACGACGACGGCGCGGCCGCGCACCTCGCCGTGGTGCAGCTTGCGGTACGCCTCGACGGCCTGGTCGAGGTCGTAGCGCTCGACGTGCACGCCGACCGACCCGGTGCGGGCGAGGTCGAGCACCTCGATGAGCTCGCCGCGCGTGCCCCAGTAGGGCGCGCGGACGGCCGCGCCCATCGGCGTGGAGAAGAAGCCGGTGGGCAGGATGCCCCCGCCGATGCCGACGATGTGGATGAAGCTGTTGATCGCGGCGACCTCGCGCGCGAGGTCGATGGTGGGCTGCACGCCGACGAAGTCGAACACGGCGGACGCGCCGAGGCCGTTCGTCAGTTCACGGATGCTGTCGGCCGCACCCGGACCGGAGACCACCGTGTGGTGCGCGCCGACCTCGGTCGCGAGCTCGAGCTTCTCCTCGCTCACGTCGACGGCGATGACCGTGACCTGTGAGATCGCGCGCAGGATCTGCACGCCGACGTGACCGAGTCCTCCGACGCCGATCACCACGGCGACGCCGCCCGGGTAGAGCTTCTCCCGGGCCGAGACGATCGCGTGGTACGGCGTGAGGCCGGCGTCGGTGAGCGACACGGTCTCGACCGGGTCGAGGTCGCCCAGCGGCACGAGATGGCGCGGGTCGTCGACGATGACGTACTCGGCCATCGCGCCGGGCGCACCGAGTCCGGGAGGGGTGATGCCGAGCTCGGCGGCATAGGGGCAGTAGTTCTCGGCGCCCTGGGCGCAGGCGTGGCAGCGACCGCAGCCCCACGGTCCGTAGATGGCGTAGGGGTCGCCGACCTTCAGGCCCTCGACGCCGTCGCCGAGCTTGTCGACGACGCCGGCGCCTTCGTGGCCGAGGGTGAGCGGCAGACCGTAGGTGTACTGCTCCTCGGGAAGGTCCATCAGGAACCAATCGGAGTGGCAGAGCCCCGCCGCGGTGACCTTGAGGCGGATCTGACCGGGGCCGGGTTCGGGGGTATCGATCTCGACGACCTCGGGTCCTTTGCCGATCTCGCGATACTGCACTGCCTTCATGGTCTCTCCTTCTCTGGGGCGGTACCTCCACTCTGCACCCGCGACGCACCGGCGTCACGGGGGTGTCGCATCTCCGGACGGTCAGCGACCGAGGATCGCGGTCCAGCCGCCCAGGACGGTGAAGAGCCAGCCCGCGCCGAGCACGCCGAAGATGATCAGCGCGACCCAGGGCACGCCCGTCTTGAGCCGGCGGCCGGATGCGGCGACCCCGGGCGGCGGCGGAAGGAGGACCGGGGTCGGTCCGGGCTGCGCACCCGGGATGCCCGAGGCGACCGCGTCGAGCGCGGGGGGCGCGAGCCGGTCGTCGCGCCAGCGCGCCCACTGGGCGAGTTTGTCGAGCAGGGCGGCGACGACGGTGAAGAGCCATCCCCACGTCGCCGGGTCGAGAGTCGACAGGTCGCGCTTGGCGTAGAGGAAGAGCCAGTCGTCGACGATCTCGACGTCGAGCTGCGCGGCGTTGTCGATGAAGCGCGCCATGATGTCGGGCGTGAAGAGGTACAGCGCGTCGCGCTCGTAGCCCTGCGGGCAGTACAGCGCGAAGTGCCGGTCGAAGTCTCCCTCCAGGCTCAGCCGCTGATCGCGGTCGTAGACGGCGGGGAGGTTCGAGGCGCCGAAGAGGCCGTTGTTTCCGATCGCGTCGAGGATGATGTGCGGCAGGGGCACGTCGAGCTTCACTGCCACGTAGCCCCAGCGATGCGTCGTGCGGTTCTTGCCGCTCCCCGTGGTGTAGCGGTAGTTCGCGAACTCGACGAAGCGGGGCTGCTCCCCGCGCAGCAGGTCGCTCGAGGCGCGACTGCTCCCCCGGTGGAAGATCATGCCCGGCAGCAGCGGGTCGTCGAGCTTCGGAACGTAGGTGAGGCCGTTCGCGCGGGCGAACCGGTCGAGTCGCATCCAGCGCACGGCCTGCCCTCGGATGCCGCGCACGACGAAGAAGGCGATGAGGCCGAAGAACGCGATGACCGCGATCGCCGGGAGGGCGGCGGCGCCCCCGAGCCCGCCCCGCACGAGAGCCGTCACGACGCCGAGGCCGACGGTGAAGAAGGCGAAGACCACCACGAGCGCGCCGATGACCGCGATGACGATGCCCGCGGCGTTCGATGCGGGCGCACGACCCTCCGCCTTCATCTGCCGGGCGTAGGCACGAGCCGCGCGCGCGTCGGCCGGTTCGGTCAAGGGTCGCGCGTCGAACGCCACGCCACTCATCGGGTCTCGGCTGTCCGCTGCATGACGCCCACGCTACTCACGCGACCTCGGCGCGCGTGGAACCGCGAGACGTCAGTCTGGCTACGAGACTTCGCTCCTTGGACGCAGTCTCGTGCCCAGGATGATGTCTCGAGGGTTGGGGGGGCGACCGGGCGAGGGAGCGCGATTCGTGGGAGACGAGGCATCCGCTACACTGAGGAGGTTGTCTGGCAGCGGTCTGTCCGCGTGAGTCCCGATGACGTGCACACACCCTCCTGCTTCCGGGAAATGCCCGGAAGCCGTTCTAGTCCGAAGGAGGTGGGTTAGTGACGCACCAGTACGAACTCATGGTCATCCTTGATCCCGAGGTCGACGAGCGCCAGGTCGCTCCGAAGCTCGATGGTTTCCTCAAGGTCATCACGAACGACGGCGGCTCGATCGACAAGGTCGACATCTGGGGCCGCCGGCGACTCGCTTACGAGATCCAGAAGAAGAACGAAGGCATCTACGCCGTCGTCAGCTTCACCGCCACGAGCGAGGCCACGCAGGAGCTCGACCGTCAGCTCAAGCTGAACGAGCAGATCATGCGTACCAAGGTCCTCCGTGCCGAGGAAGCGATCGCGATGATCGCCTCCGAGAAGCAGCGCTCCGACGAGAAGGCTGCCCGCAAGGCAGCGCGCCCCGCCAAGCAGGACGCGTAGCGCCATGGCCGGTGAAACGATCATCACGGTCGTCGGCAACCTCACCGCCGACCCCGAGCTGCGTTACACGCAGAACGGGCTGCCGGTGGCGAACTTCACCATCGCGTCGACCCCCCGCACGTTCGACCGTCAGGCGAACGAGTGGAAGGACGGCGAAGCGCTGTTCCTCCGTGCATCGGTGTGGCGCGAGTTCGCCGAGCACGTGGCGGGTTCGCTGACGAAGGGTGCACGGGTCGTTGCGACCGGTCGCCTCAAGCAGCGTTCCTACCAGGACCGCGAGGGCCAGAACCGCACCTCGATCGAGCTCGAGGTCGACGAGATCGGCCCCTCGCTGCGTTACGCGACCGCACAGGTCACGCGCGCAGCGTCGGGCGGCGGAAGCGGCCAGACCGGTGGCGGGCAGTCCCGTCCGCAGGTCGCGGCCGACGAGCCGTGGTCGACGCCCGGATCCTCGACCGGAGGCAGTGCTCCTGCCGCCGGCGGAGCCGACGCGTGGAGCACGCCCGGCAGCTACGGCGACGACACCCCGTTCTAAATGCCCGCCGATCGGCAGCGCGGTGAGAACCGCACGATGCCGAGAGACAGCATCCACATTTCACAGTAAGGAAGCACTATGGCTGGAAAAGCCACCGGCGACCGCCGGAAGCCGCGGAAGGGCGCGAAGAACGCGGCCCCCGCGAAGGCGATCCGCGTCGGCCTCATCGACTACAAGGATGTCGCCACCCTCCGCAAGTTCATCTCGGAGCGCGGGAAGATCCGCGCCCGCCGTATCACCGGTGTCTCGGTACAGGAGCAGCGACTCATCGCCCGCGCGATCAAGAACGCGCGCGAGATGGCTCTCCTGCCTTACGCCGGCGCCGGCCGCTAAGGAGCAACCATGTCGAAGCTCATTCTCACGAACGAGGTCACGGGGCTCGGTAGCGCCGGAGACGTCATCGAGGTCAAGGACGGCTACGCCCGTAACTACCTCATCCCCCAGGGATTCGCTGTGGCGTGGACCCGCGGTGGCGAGAAGCAGGTCGCGTCGATTCGCGCGGCCCGTGAATCGCGCGCGATCCACGACCACGAAGAGGCCGTCGCCCTGAAGGACACCCTCGAGTCGAACAAGGTCAAGCTCGCCGTCAAGGCCGGCAACGAAGGCCGCCTCTTCGGCGCCGTCAAGACCGGCGACGTCGCGGACGCCGTCAAGGCAGCCGGTTTCGGCGACCTCGACAAGCGCAAGATCCAGATCACGTCGCCGATCAAGTCGGTCGGCGAGCACGAGGCGACCGTTCGCCTGCGTGACGATCTCACCGCCGTGATCACCCTTCAGGTGGTCGCTGCGAAGTAGTACCGAACGACGGTCCTTCGAGACCATCGGATGCCGCGGACCTTCAGGGGTTCGCGGCATCCGTCGTTCTACGGCGGCGCGCTGATTCCTCGTCTGCCGAGCGACTCCTCCGGTCGCCCATGTCAAGTTTTCGCGGAAGTTATCCCCGAAGTTGTGCACATGTGGCACAACGTTTCGCAGAACCTTCAACCCACACTTCAAGTCGTCTGGGGAAGGCGGCATGTGGAAACACAAATGCCAGATCAGAGGTTATAAAAGCATCTCAAGTCAGTAGTTCTCATCTGATTCTCCACAGGTGTTGTACACAGGCCGCTCGGCGTTTCTCGACATCTCTCCACAGAGTTATCCACAGGCTGGTTTGCGAGGCGCTGATCGCCTCCATAGCGTGGGGGCAGCCCACCGAAGAAACCCCGTCGAGACGCACGATCACCGGTCGTGTCGGAGGTTGGTGGTGACATCTCTCGAAGCGGATCGCAGCTCGTCCGCCTCGTTTTCGGTGCGTCCCGCGCGCCGATGCGCACAACCTCGCGGAGCCCATGAACGGAGACCACGTGTCGATCGCCGACATCTCGGAAGACCGCCTGGGCGGACCCCGCAAGCACGAGCGCACGCCCCCGCACGATCTGCTGGCCGAGCAGAGTGCGCTCGGCGGGATGCTGCTGTCGAAAGACGCCGTCGCCGATGTGATCGAGACGCTGCGAGGCGCCGATTTCTACGTTCCGAAGCACGAGCTGATCTTCGACGCCGTGCTGACCCTCTACTCGCACGGCGAGCCCACCGACGTGGTCGCGGTCACCGACGAGCTCATCAAGACCGGCGAGCTGCAGCGCGCCGGCGGTGCCGACTACCTGCACACGCTGACGTCGATCGTGCCGACCGCCGCGAACGCCGGCTATTACGCATCCATCGTCGCCGAGCGGGCCCTCCTTCGCCGGCTCGTCGAGGCGGGCACGCGCATCGTGCAGATGGGCTACAACGGGCAGGGCGATGCCCTCGACCTGGTCAACAACGCCCAGGCCGAGATCTACAACGTGTCGGGCGCCGAGACGGCCGAAGACTACGTGCCTCTGACGATCGCCGTCGACGCCGCCGTCAACGAGATCGAAGCGGCCCGCGGTCGCGACGGTCAGATGACGGGGATCCCCACGGGGTTCAGCGGACTCGACCAGCTCACCAACGGCCTCCACCCGGGGCAGATGATCATCATCGCCGCGCGACCCGCCATGGGTAAGTCGACGCTCGCGCTCGACTTCGCCCGCGCCGCGGCCATCAAGCACAACATGCCGACGATCTTCTTCTCGCTCGAGATGGGGCGCAGCGAGATCGCCATGCGTCTCATGAGCGCCGAGGGCGCGATCCCGCTGCAGAACATGCGCAAGGGAACCCTCGACTCCCGCGACTGGACGACGATCGCCGCTACGCGCGGCCGCATCAACGAGGCGCCGCTCTACATCGACGACAGCCCCAACATGACGCTCGTCGAGATCCGCGCGAAGTGCCGTCGACTCAAGCAGCGCGAGGGCCTGAAGATGGTGGTCATCGACTACCTGCAGCTCATGACGAGCGGTAAGCGCGTCGAATCGCGTCAGCAGGAGGTCAGCGAGTTCTCGCGTGCGCTCAAGCTGCTCGCCAAGGAGCTCGGTGTGCCGGTCATCGCGCTGTCGCAGCTGAACCGTGGCGCCGAGCAGCGCGCCGACAAGAAGCCCGCCCTCTCCGATCTCCGAGAGTCGGGCTCGATCGAGCAGGACGCCGACATGGTGGTGCTGCTGCACCGCGAGGCGGCGTACGAGAAAGACAGCCCGCGTGCCGGCGAGGCCGACCTGATCGTGGCGAAGCACCGTAACGGTCCGACCGACACGATCACCGTGGCCTTCCAGGGCCACTACTCCCGCTTCACCGACATGGCCGTGGGGATGTAGAAGCGCTTGTAGTTCCCCGCGGAAGTTGTCACATTCCCGCTGCACATGTCCCGAGAGGGATTGCCCCACCGTCAGACGGCCAGTCACGTCCCCGCAAGTGGATTGCTTTACGGTGTGATCTTCCGCTTCAGTTCCGATGCGATCGCATGTGGATTTGTGAGCGGAACGTCGTGGGCCGAGCCTTCCACCGTTCTCAGACTGCTCCCGGGCAGTGCGGAGGCGGTCAATGCGGCTGAGTCGTGCATCAGTTTGCGTTCCCGTGCTCCGACGAGGATGCCAACCGGTCCGCGGTACTCGCTCCACGTTGCAGGCAGAGTAAATCGGATGTTCTCTCCGACGCTGGCGATGAGGGTATCGCGGGAGGTGGATGCGCTATCGCGAAGGTACTCATCCCAGAACTGTTCGGGGATGCCGAGCTGACGCGCCTGGGCCCTGGCGAACCATCGCTGACGCGACAACGGGGCCGCGAGGGCTAACAGCGCGAGTGTGTAACCGGGTAGTGGGGCGGGTTTCGTTTCCGCACTGACCACCGTCACGCTGCGCACCAGCTGCGGGAACTCGGCCGCGAGGAGAATCGCGAGCTGCGCGCCGAGCGAGAATCCGACGACGTGCGCACCGTGGGGCGCATGGCGCTCGAGGATGCCCCGCAGTTCTCCGACTGTCGCTGTGTGCGATACGTAGGGAAGGTTCGCGCTACGACCGAACCCGGGCAGGTCGGGCACGATGGCTTTCATACCGGGAGGGAGAAGGGCGCGCACGGGCTCCCACATCCAGCCGCTTACCCCAGCACCATGGAGCATCAGAACCGGCTCATCACCCTCACCCGCATCTACGTACATCTCGCCATCCTCGCAGCGCTCGACGGATCAGTCCGGGCGAGAGCGGCCGCAGAGTTATCGGCCTAGCCGCAGTTCAGGTGTCTCTCGTCGCGATACCCGGGTACTCGATGACGAGTCCTGCTCGGTCGTACGTCAGCGTGCACTCGAATCCGAAGGTCGACGACTCGTAGTGGAACAGCAGGCGCTCCGGGGATGCCTCGATCAGGGTGTATCGCTGCTCAAGCCGTTCCACCCGAAGATCGCCGGCTCGAACGAATGCCGCCGGCACGTCGACACCCCTCCCCACTGTGAAGTCCAGCCGATGGATCGGAAGGGTGTTCGTGACGGCGGACGATTCGAAATCGACGTCGACACAACCGTCGAGCTCAGGCCGTGGTTCACCATCGACCGTCCACCGGTCTGCCATATCCCGTGTCAGCCTCACCTCGCGAACCCCGGCGTCGGTCCTGCTCGATGCTCGCACCGCGACGGTTCGCCAGGAGGGGTCGACGGTCACGCGGTACCCCACCGACCACAGCGCCGCGGACTCGTTCGCGGTCGTGTGACCGGCCAGACGGTGACCGCCGTTCCGGTCGCTGAGGAAGACAACCTCGAAGCCCACCCGCGCACCGCGGTGGTTCCAGCTCGCTGAAACGGGCGGCGGTGCGAGTTTCATGAGTCGAACCTCGTTCGAGACAGGTCGTTCACGGGATCAGCCGCCGTCATCCGGAATCTGCGGCATCGCTCCTCGTGACATCGCGTTGACGTGATGAAGTGAACTCTAGGACATGACTTGTGACACCACCCCGGCCCGGACTGCGTGCTCCCGGAATGGTCACGAGCACGCCCTCGAAGCGGCTGGCAGACTGGTCGCGCCGACCAGGAGGAGGTCCCAGGCATGACATCATCGCGGCCCCGCACGCTCGCTCTCGCCGTCGGCATCGCGCTGGTCGCCGTTGCCCTCGCGGGGTGCTCCGCTCCGGCCGCACCGGGCGGGGCGACCTCGACGCCGCCCCCGCCGGCCTCGACCCCAGCGGCCACCTCCGACGCGTATGCGATCTTCTGCGAGGCGAATCGCACGGCGGCCGCCGCCAAGGCCGGAACGGTCGGCGAAGACCTCGAAGCAGTGACGGCCCAGGCTTCCGCGATCCGAGCGATCCTGCCGCTGTCGGATGTGAGCGCCCAGGTCGCTGCCGGTGCGGAGGTCTTCGCGACCTCCGCCGAAGAGACGGCGGCGATCCTCGCGCAGTTCCCCGCCGACAGCCTGGTCTCCGATGTCGGCCTGGACCCGAGGTTCACCGAGTCCGACGCGGTGCGCCGCGCCGCGACCGATCCCGACTATCAGGCCTTCATCGCGTGGACGATCGAGACGTGCGAGCTGGCTGGCGGCTGACGGCGGGCTGAACGCCGCTCAGGAGGGGTTCCGGGTGTCGTAGCCGGCGCGCTCCGGGCGGCGTCCGTGTCCGTCCTTCGTGACCACAACGGCGGTGCCGGCGATCATTCCGCAGGCCAAGAATGCGAGTGCGGCGAGCAGGATCGTGGTTTCCATGTCTTCCTCCGAAACCCATCGTCTCGACAGACATGCTTCAGCACCAGTTAGTGTTTGCATGCCAATCGTGTAACTGTGGCTTCATGATCGATCCCGTCAGCATCCGTGCTCTGATGGCGGTGGCAGACCATGGCTCCGTCGTGGAGGCCGCGCGAGTGCTCGGCTACACGCCGCCCAACGTGTCTCAGCACATCCGCAAGCTCGAGCTCCACTTCGATACGCCGCTGCTCGAGCGGGTCGGGCGAGGGGTCGTGCTCACCCCTGCCGCGATGACCCTCGTGAGTCGGGGTCGCCCGCTCGTCGACGGGCTGGAGCAGCTGCGGCGGGCTCCGCTGCACGATGACGAGGTGACGGGTGTGCTGCGCGTCGGCGCCTTCCCCACCGCGGTCTGCGGGCTGCTCATCCCGACGATCACGCGTGCCGCGGCGAAGTACCCGCAGCTGCGCATCGAGCCGTATGAGATCGAGGCGGATGCTGCGCTGACCGCCCTGGCGCGAGGGACGCTCGACGCGGTCATCCACAAGAGCTGGGGCGCCAACGAACCGGACGAGTTCGAGCCGCGAGCGCTTCGCCGGACGGAGATCGGAACGGATCAGCTCGACGCCCTCGTTCCGTCGACGCATCCGCTCGCCGGGCGCGATCGGCTCTTCCTCCGCGAGCTCGCCTCGGATCAGTGGGCGATCAGTCCCGTCCATGACCCCTACGGGCGCTGGATCGCCTCCCACGACCCCGCACTGCTCTCGACGCTGGGTCACGCGTTCGAAGCCGCCGAGTTCCAAACCCTCACCCGGTACGTCGAGGCGGGTCTCGCCGTGACGGTGATCCCGCGGTTAGGGCGGGGCGTGCTGCCCGACTCGGTGCGAGCGATCCCGCTCGCCGACCCCGACGCCTACCGCAAGATCCACCTGTACCTGCGACCCATCACCGCTCGTTCGCAGGTCGCCGGCGCCTTCGCGGCGATGATCGGCGAGGCGCTGCGGAACGAGGAGAGCAGCGACTGACGGAGGAGGTCAGCCCAGTTCGTTCTCGAGCGCGGTCAGCACCTCGAGAGCGCCGTCGAGATCGACCGTAGCGGGGAGGGCCGCGCCGAGCTTGCCGCTCCACTCCGCACGCAGTCGCGCGATGCTGACGTGAGCGTCGGCGGTCAGCGTGAAGTGCGCGGCCCGGCGGTCCGACGGATCCTCCGTTCGCGCGACCATCCCCTTCTCGACCAGGCCGCGCAGGATCGTGCTGGTGTTGCTCGCCCGAAGCTCCAGGTTGGCAGCGACGTGCGACGACGTGATGCCCGGGTGGCGATCGATGTGGCGCACCACGAGAGCCTCCAGCGGGCTCAGGGGCACGATCGTGGTGTCGGCGAAGCCCCGCGCCGTGAGGAGCCGCGCGACGTGCACGATCCGGTCGGCGATGTCTGCCAGCGCCTCATCGCGCGAAGCGGGCTCACTGTCGTCGGGCATCGGGGCGGACTCCTCGCTTGACGTCGGGATTTAGTTATGATTTCATAACTTAATGCTTTCGACGGACACGGTCCTCACCACCACACCAGCAGATCGGCCGAGTTCGGCGACCGACACGGCACTGCGCGCCCCCCACCGCCCGATCGGCGGGGCGACGTTGATCACGCTGGCCGTACTGGCGGCGATCGCGCCCTTCGGGATCGATCTGTACCTGTCGGCCTTCCCGGCGATGACCGCCGATCTCGCGACGACCGCGACGGGCGTGCAGCTCTCGCTCACCGCCTTCCTCGTGGGGGCAGGGCTCGGACAGGTGGTCTTCGGTCCGTGGTCGGATCGCGTGGGTCGCCTGGCTCCGCTCCTGACCGGGCTGGCCGTGTTCCTGGTCGCCAGCGTCGTGGCTATGCTCGCGGGCTCCATCGAGGTGCTCGTCGCGGCGCGGCTGCTGCAGGGCATCGGCGGCGCGGCGGGCATGGTCATCGGGCGAGCGATGATCGTCGACCGCGAGGAAGGCCCGCGCGCGGCGCGGGCGCTGAATCTCATGATGATGATCGGCGGCATCGCCCCCGTCATCGCCCCCCTCACCGGCAGCGTGCTCGGGGGCGCGATCGGATGGCGGGGGCTCCTCGCCATCGTCGGCGGCGTCGGTGCGGTCGCGGCGATCCTGACGCTCCTCTTCGTTCGGGAGTCGCTGCCTCGCGAGGTGCGCGTGGCACGTGCGGCCCGGGAACCCGGGGGCTGGCGCGTGCTCCTCTCGCGCACGTACGTCGGGAACGTCTTGGCCTTCGCCTTCGGGATGGCGATCATGATGGCCTACATCTCGGCCTCGCCCTTCGTCTATCAGGACATGGTCGGCCTCGACGCCCTGGGATACGGGATCGCTTTCGCGATCAACGCGGTCGGCCTCGTGGCCGCGACGGGACTCGCGGCCTTCCTCGCCCGACGGATCTCCCCTCGTGCGTCCGCGCTGATCGGGCTCGGCACGAGTTTCGCCGCGGTCGCGGTGATCCTCATCCTCACCGTCGCGGGCGCTCCGGCCGCGTGGTTGATGGTGCCGCTGTTCTTCGCGATCGCGCCGCTCGGACTCGTACTCGGGAGCACGACGGCGCTGGCGCTGTCGTCGGTGCCGCACGCGGCGACCGGATCGGCCTCCGCGATCCTCGGGCTCCTCCAGTTCGTGTTGGCGGGCACCGTCGCCGGTCTCGTCGGCGTCGCTGGGGAGCACACCGCCCTCCCGCTCGCGCTGACGATGTTCGCCGCGGCGCTGCTCGCCCTCCTCGCGCTCGCCGTCGGGCGGGAACGCACCGTCACGCCGGCGCGGGTACGTCGTCCCTGACCGCCGCGCCCAACGGCAGCGAGACCACGAACCTCGCGCCGTCGGCGTCGCGCTCGCAGACGACGTCGCCGCCGTGGGCCCGGGCGATGCCTCGGGCGATGGGGAGACCGAGGCCCGCGCCGGTGCGGGCCGCGCGAGCCGGATCGAGTCGCACGAGTCGCTCGAAGATCCGCTCGCGGTCGGCGTCGGGAACGCCCGGCCCGTCGTCGACGACACTCACCGCCGCCGTATCTCGGGAGCCCGCGACGAGCTCGATCCGCACCCGCCCGGCGCCCGCCGTGGCGCGGGCGGCGTTGTCGACGAGGTTCGCCACGACCTGTGCGATGCGGTCGGCGTCGACGACGACGGGCACGGGTTCGGAGGGCGCTCGCAGGTCCACGCGCAATCCGGGGTGCACCCGCCGCATCCGCTCGGTCTCGGCCGCGAGCAGCTCGCGCAGATCGACGCTCCGCGGACGCAGCTCGAGGCCCTGGTCGACACGAGCCATCGTGAGCAGGTCGTCGACGAGGCGCGACGCGCGCGAGGCCTCGTGCACGACGCGAGTCGCGAGCAGCTCGCGATCAGGACCGTCGAGGTCGGCGCGGATGAGGGTCTCGGCCGCGGCCCGCATACCGGCCACGGGCGTGCGCAGCTCGTGAGCGGCATCGGAGAGGAATGCCCGCAGTCGCGTCTCGGCGTCGAGCGCGGCCTGCTCGGCGCCCACCACGTCGTCGAGCATGTCGTCGAACGCGGCGGCGACCCGACCGATCTCGGTGTCGGGCCGTGTCGGGCGCAGGCGCCGATCACGGTCGCCCGCCGCGACCGAGCGAGCCGCGACCGACATGCGATCGAGGGGGCGGAGGGTGCCGCGCACGATGAGCACGATCGCCCCCGCGCCGAGGGCGAGGACGGCGACCGACGCGACGCCCATGACCCACCGCACCTGGGTGAGCGTTTCGTCCACCCCGGCAGTGGAGGCCGTGAGTGTCACGGTCGATCCGTCGCTCAGGGTGGAGCGGAGCGTCACCAGCTGTTCGTCGCCGCTGACTTCCGACGCGGTGACCGTCTCGCCCGACGCGCTCGTCGACGGCGAAGACGCCAGGGGCTCGGGCGGACCGGCCGGTCCGGGCCCTCCCGGGGGCCCGTCGCGCAACTGGTCGGGACTCGGGCCCGCGACCACCGAGCCGCCGCCGGCATCGTCGATCCGCACCGAGAGTCCCTGCGCGGAGAGGCGCTCGGCGAGCTCTTCGGCGTCGACCGTGCCCACGAGCGACGCCGCCGCAGACGCGCGGTCACGGAGGCGATCCTCGATCTGGCCGCGGAGCCGCGCCCCGAGCACCACGTCGACGACGATCACCAGCACGATCAGCACCAGCGCGAGAAGAGCGAGCACCGCGACGATCGTGCGTCGGCGGAGCGACCCGGTGCGCAGCGCCGCTACGGCGGTCACGGCGCGACGCTCAGACGGTAGCCGAGGCCGCGCACGGTGTGGATCATGCGAGGACCCCGGGTCTCCATCTTGCGGCGGAGCGCGCTGAGGTGGACCTCCACGAGATTCGGGTCGTAGTCGTCGTAGCCCCACACCTCCGTCAGGATCTGCGCCTTCGACAGGGTGCGGCCCCGACTCTCGACGAACAGGCGCAGCAGTCGGAACTCGGTGGCCGTCAGGTCGAGGGCCTCCCCGCCGCGGCGCGCGAGCGCAGCATCCGGGTCGACGACGAGGTCGCCGACCTCGATGGTCGCGGGCAGACGGCCCCGACGGCGGAGCACGGCGGTCGTTCGCGCGACGAGCTCGGCCATCGAGAACGGCTTGACCACGTAGTCGTCGGCGCCCTCGGCGAAGCCGCGGAGGCGGTCGTCGACCTCGTCCCTGGCGGTGAGCATGATCACGGGGGTGTCGCCCGCCTCGCGGATCACGGGCAGCAGGCGGATGCCGGTGGGCCCGGGCATCATCCAGTCGAGCACCAGGAGATCGGGCCGGAACGTCGCGAGCCGCTCGGTCAGGTGACGCCCATCGGCATCGCCCTCGGCGATGAGACCGTCGGCGCGCAGAGCCGTCACGACAGACAGGCGGATGGTCTCGTCGTCGTCGAGAACGAGCACGCGGGCGGGGGCAGGCATTCTCGGCACGGTACGCCGCGGGACTGGGCGGCTCTTATGCGTTCGATAGGCGGATGCTGCGTGCGCGGCGACTTCAGGCCCGCTTCAGACAGCGATCACAGGCTGGAGATCGAAGCCGGAGGAGCGTCCCCGGCGGAGAGGATCACCATGAACGACGACCGCATTCCCCCGGCACCCGACGACCACGACGACCGGAACGACACGTTGCCGCTGACCCGCCCGACGGTGACGGAGGAACCGCAGCCGCGTCGATGGGTGCGACCGGCGCTGATCGTCGGGGCGGTGATCGTCGCGGCCGGACTCGCCGGCGGAACGGCCGCCGTGGCGGCCCAGTCGAGCGCCGCCCCGTCGTCGGTCTCGTCGACGACACCCCGCGCCGACGGGACGGCGCCGACCCCGGGCGCCGACGGGACAGCGCCGACACCCCCGGCCGACGGCACCGGGCCCTCCCCGCGCGAGGACGGGACGGCCCCGACCCCTCCGGCCGGGCCCGGTGGACCGGGTGCCTGCGCCGACGGCGAGGGCCCGGGAGCGCGCGACGGGCGCACCCCGCCGACTCCGCCGACAGACGGGACGGCACCCACCCCGCCCGCGGACGGGACGGCGCCCACCCCGCCGACGGGTGCGCCCACGCCTCCCGCCGAGACACCGGGGTCCTGACGGGAGATCCGCGCAGAGCGGTGGCTCTCGTCGGCGGTGCTCGCCGGGTCGGCCGAGGTCAGGTCGCGGCGAGCACCGCCCGCTCGCGAAGGGCGGGGTAGGCCTGGAACACCATCTCGACGAGCTGGTCGATCGGCCGCGTCAGCGGGTCGGTCGCCGGCACGCCGAATTCGAGCTCGTACTCGTCGATGGCGTCGGTGACCTGCTGGTCGGTCATGTTCTCGTGGTTGATCGTGACGCCGATCACGCGGGTACGTGCGAACGCCTCGATCAGGGCGATCTCGCTCGCCGCGGTCGGCATCGGGATGGCCGGGTAGTCGCCGAGCGTGCCGCGCAGAGGTGCGTGCTGCACGATGACGCCGTCGGGGCGGGCGCCGCGCAGGATGTAGGCCGACGTCAGGTACGCCGGGTGGCTGAGCGCTCCCTGGCCTTCGACGACGATGATGTCGGGGTTCTCGTCGTGGAACGCCGAGACGACCTGGCCTTCGACCTCGCCCGAGCAGTACTGCGGAACCGTGGCGTCGAGAGCGACGGCGTAGCGGGCGCCCTGGATGAGCGCGGTCTGACCGGTGCCGATCATGACGGCCTTGATGCCGCGGGCGATGAGCGCCTCGACCAGCAGGGTGGTCGTTGTTCGCTTGCCGATCGCGCCGTCGGTTCCGAGAACGGCCACGCGAGGACAGGTCACGTCGAAGATCTCGCCGGTGAACAGGCGCAGATCCTTCTTGTCCTTCGTCCGTCGTACGTCGGTGATCGTCACCCCGGCGAGAAGGGCGGCCGAGGCGAACTCCGCATCGTCGTTGAGGAACTCGTGCAGCCCGTTGACGAGGTTCATGCCCGACGCGATGGCGTCGAGGAGGTCGGTGCGCTGGGTGGGGTTCAGCAGTCCGCCGGCAGGCGCCATGCCGAAGATCATCGTGTCGGGGACGCGCCCGGCGTGAACGATCGCGTCGCCGAGATCGGCGACGACGGGGATGCCCGACACGGGATCGCCGAGCGCCACGCCGGCGTCGCTGCCGGCGAGAGTGCTGTCGATCACGCTGACGATCTCGTACTTCTCCGAGTGACGCACGAGGCCGTTGGCCGTCTTGCCGTCTTGGCGCCCGAAATTGCCCTCGCAGTAGACGACGGCCGTGGCGGAATGAGTCATGATGCTCCCCTGATATCTCAGAGGAGGCGACGAAACCGAGCTGTCTTCCCTGACGCCCGCGAGATGCCGACCCCTGGACCGTACCAACCCTTCCTGTGTAACGGGGGGCGACGAGACTTTCGTATGCGCGGGAATAGACCCGACCGTTCGCTGTTCCACACCATGGCGCATCAGCGCCGATCGCTCGACGGGGCGCGATTCAGACGACATGGCCCGAGGAGCACGTCATGAGCACCGACACCATCACCGATCGCGCCGCCCGCACCGATACCCCCATCCTTCCCGTCCTGGCCGAGCGCTGGAGCCCCCGCTCGTTCGTCGCCGACGAGACGATCGACGAGCAGAAGCTCGCCGCTGCCATCGAGGCCGCACGCTGGTCCTCGTCCGCAGCGAACTCGCAGCCCTGGCGCTTCATCGTCGCCCGCCGCGGAACCGAGGCCTTCGCCCGGATCGCCGCCACCCTCGCCGGATTCAACGGGGTCTGGGCGGGCTCGGCGGGAGCGCTCGTGGTCGCCGCCTACGAGCAGGCCGGCCCCGAGGGCGAGCCCCGTCCGTGGGCGCAGTACGACCTGGGGCAGGCCATGGCCCACTTCAGCATTCAGGCGCACGCGAGCGGGCTCCACGTGCACACCATGGGCGGCTTCGATGCCGACGCGGTGTCGGCCGCGTTCGATCTGCCCACCCGCATCCGCCCCCTCACGGTCACGGCCGTCGGTGCGCTCGCCCCGGCGGAGGCCCTGGGCGATGAGACGCTGATCGCGCGGGAGACCGCGCCGCGCGTGCGTCGCCCGCTGTCGGAGATCGTGCTCGTCGACCAGTAACGGCAGGGGCGTATACCCCACGCGCACGGATCGCGCACGAGGGCTTGCATCGTCGTTCCTCACCCGGTCGAGTAGCACGATGACCAACGACACCACCGCCACCGAGCCCGCAGCGCCGTCTGGCCTCAAGCGGGCAGTCGGCACCCCGTTGCTGTTCGCGTTCATCGTCGGAGACACGCTCGGCGCGGGCATCTACACCCTCGTCGGTTCCATGGCCGGTGATGTCGGCGGAGTCATCTGGCTTCCGCTGGTCGTCGCGCTGATCATCGCCCTGCTCACGGCGGGCACCTACGCCGAGCTCATCACGAAGTACCCGCACGCGGGCGGTGCGGCGCGCTACGCCGATCGGGCGTTCGGGGTGCCGTACGTGTCGTTCCTCGTTGGCTTCCTCATGATGGCCTCGGGCATCACGACTGCCGCCGCGCTGGCGAACGCGTTCGCCGGCGACTACCTCGCCGCGATCATCGACGTGCCTGCGGCACCGACGGCCGTGGTGTTCATCATCCTGCTGACGCTGATCAACCTCCGCGGCGTCCGCGAATCTCTCGGCGCCAACCTCATCGCGTCGGTGATCGAGGTGTCGGGCCTCGTCATCGTCATCGTCCTGGCCGCCGTCTTCATCGGTGGTGGAGGAGGCGACCCGGCTCGCCTCCTCGAGTTCTCGCCCGACAAGGCGCCCGTGGAGGGCGTGTTCGCGGCATCCATCATCGCGTTCTTCTCCTTCCTCGGATTCGAGGCGGCCGCGAACATGGCCGAAGAGGTGAAGAACCCCTCCAAGGCCTACCCGCGCGCCCTGTTCGGCGCGATCGGCACCGCTGCGATCGTCTACCTGCTGATCGCACTCGGCGCGGCGATGATCCTCCCCGCCGCCGACCTGGCGTCCTCGACCGGACCCCTCCTCGACGTGGTGGCCGCGACCGGCATCGCGCTGCCCCCGTGGCTGTTCGGACTCATCGCGCTCGTCGCGATCGCCAACGGCGCGCTGCTGTTCATGGTGATGGCCAGCCGTGTCGGGTACGGCCTGGCCGAATCCGGTCTGCTCCCGAAGGCGTTCTCGCGCGTGCTCCCGAACCGTCGCACCCCGTGGGTGTCGATCGTGGTCGTCGCCGTGGCGACGATCGGCCTCACCTTCCTGGGCGATGTCGCGACGTTGGCCGAGACGACGGTGCTGCTGCTCCTGCTGGTCTTCCTCTCGGCGAACGTCAGCGTGCTCGTGCTCAAGAAGGACAAGGTCGACCACAAGCACTTCTCGGTACCGCGGGTCGTGCCGGTGCTCGCCATCATCGCGAGCATCGTGCTGCTCACCCAGCAGACCGGCGTGGTGTGGCTCGGAGCCCTGGCGTACATCGCGATCGGTTCGGTGCTCTTCTTCGTCGCCCGCGCCGGGCGCAAGCGCGAAGAGCGCAAGGCCGACGCCGGCTGAGGCGGATGCGGCGCGGCGTCAGGCGCCCGGATCCTTCCCGGCATCACCACGTTGCGCGGGGACGAGTTTGAGCCCGACGACGGCGACGGCGATGCCCGCGATGAAGATCGCTCTGCCCCAGGACAGCGGCTCCTCGCCGGTGACGGTCGCCCACCCCACGGTGAGCACCGCACCGATGCCGACCCACACGGCGTAGGCCGTGCCGATGGGGATGCGCTCCGAGGCTTTCGCGAGCCCGATCATGCTGGCGACGAGCGCGACGACGAACACGATCGTCGGGAGCGGCTGCGTGAAGCCTTCGGATCGGCCGAGGGCCGTGGCCCACACGGCTTCGAGGACGGCGCTGGCGATGAGGATCGACCACGCCATCTCAGCTCACCGCCTTCAGGCCGATGACCGACGCGACCAGCAGGAGGATGAGCAGGATGCGCGCGGTCGAGGCGCGCTCCTTCCTGGTCACGATGGCCCAGAGCACGGTGAGACTGGCCCCGATTCCGACCCAGACGGCGTAGGCGGTACCGGTGGGCAGGTCGTTCATCGCGAACGCGAGCCCCACCATGCTGATGACGAGCGCGACGACGAACAGGATCGTCGGCCGGGGCCGACGGAAGCCCTTCGACGCGGCCAGCGCCGACGCCCACACCGCCTCGAGAACACCGGAGGCGACCAGAATGATCCACGACATGACGAACCTTCCGAGTCAGTCTTGTCGCTCAGCGGGTACTGCTCCCTCGTCCGCGCCCGCCATCGGGTCGCCTCGAGGCTATCGAGCAGACCTGGGCACTCCCGGTGCAGGGGGCGGATGCTGCGCCCGACCGGCCCAACGTAGAATCTCGTGTGCCCTCCGATGCCCCTGACGACCGCCAGCCGAGCGGAATCGACCCCGCCGAACTCGCGGTGACGCTCGATGTGCTCGCGCGGATGGCCCGGATCGATCAGACGCACCCCGACTTCATCCAGGTGCGTCGGGCCACGGCCCACATGTTCAAGGCGGTCAAGAAAGAGCGTCGGCGCGAGATCCGCGAAGCGATCGCCGAGGCCGACCGCAGCGTGATCGCCGCGACCGCCACCGGGGCACCCGATCGCATCGACGACGAGACCCGCGGCATCCCGATCAGCACCGCGACCACGGCCCCGACCGCGGGAACCCTGCTCAAGGCCCGCGGATGCTACATCTGCAAGCAGCCGTACACGCTGGTCGACGCCTTCTACCACCAGCTGTGCCCCGACTGCGCGGCGATGAGTCACGCCAAGCGCGACGCCCGCACCGACCTCACCGGGCGACGGGCGCTGCTCACCGGCGGCCGGGCGAAGATCGGCATGTACATCGCGCTGCGACTGCTCCGCGACGGTGCGCACACCACCATCACCACCCGGTTCCCGCGCGATGCGGTGCGGCGGTTCAGCAGCCTCCCCGACTCGGGCGACTGGCTCCACCGTCTCAAGATCGTCGGCATCGACCTCCGCGACCCCGCTCAGGTGATCGGACTCGCCGACGACGTCGCCGCATCCGGCACCCTCGACATCCTCATCAACAACGCCACCCAGACGGTGCGCCGTTCGACCGGCGCCTACCAGCCGCTCGTCGACGCCGAGCTCGCACCGCTCCCCGACGGACCGCTGCCCGAGCTGGTCACGTTCGGGCACACCAACGACCAGCACCCGCAGGCCCTCGAGCGCTCCGTCGCTGCGCACCCCGTGCTCGCCGCCGCGGCCTCGCGGGCCGACGAGCTCACCGAGCAGGCCATGGCGGCAGGATCCAGCTCGCTCGAACGGCTCGCGGCGGGCACCGCGATCGATGCCGGCGGCCTCGTGCCCGACCTGCACGACGTCAACTCGTGGACCCAGCGCGTCGACGAGGTCGACCCGCTCGAGATGCTCGAGGTGCAGCTCGCCAACACCACGGCCCCGTTCCTGTTGATCTCGAAGCTGCGCGCGTCGATGGCGGCGAGCCCCGCGGCCCGCACCTACATCGTCAACGTCAGCGCCATGGAGGGCGTGTTCGGCCGCGGCTACAAGGGCCCCGGCCACCCGCACACCAACATGGCCAAGGCCGCCGTGAACATGCTCACCCGCACGAGCGCGCGCGAGATGTTCGAGACCGACGGCATCCTCATGACGAGCGTCGACACCGGGTGGATCACCGACGAGCGACCCCACCCGACCAAGGTGCGGCTCGCCGAGGAGGGTTTCCACGCCCCGCTCGACCTCGTCGACGGTGCTGCGCGGGTCTACGACCCGATCGTGCGCGGTGAAGCCGGCGAAGACCTCTTCGGCGTCTTCCTCAAGGACTACGCGCCCGGCTCGTGGTGAGGCTGCCCGCCCCGGGCAACCGGGTGGTGGTGCGCTACCTGCTCCCGACCGGGCAGGCCACCGACGCGCTCGGCGAACTGCTCAGCGCAGACGCCGACACCGTGGTCGTCGACGGCAAGCGCGGCGTCGAACGGATCGCGGTCTCCGACATCATCGCGGCCAAGCCCGTTCCGCCGCCGCCCGCACCGCGCCCGCGCTGAGGGGTCAGCGCGCGGCCCGCTCCACGAGCCGGGTGATCTCCTTCTCCACGGCCGGCGACCAGCCCGCCACCGCGAACGACGTAGGCCAGAAGTCGCCGTCATCGAGCGCCGCCGTCTCCTGGAAGCCGAGGGTCGAGTAGCGGGTCTTGAACTTCGACTTGTCCTGGAAGAACAGAACGACCTTGCCGTCTTTCGCCCAGCCGGGCGAGCCGTAGAAGGTCTTCGGGGCAAGACCCGGAGCGACCGCGCGCACGATCTCGTGCAGGCGCAGAGCGATCTCACGATCCTCCTCGGCCATCTTGTCGATCGCCGCCAGCACGGCCTTCTCGGCGTCCTCGCCCTTCTTCGCGGCTTTCAGCTCGCGCGCGTGCTCTCGTATCGCGGCGCGCTCCTCGGGTGTGAACCCCGACTTCGTCGATTCGGCCATGACGATCTTCTCCCCGGATGGATGGTGATGTGGGACTCAGGGTAGGGCGCAACGTCCGCACGTGCTTCTCGATTCGTGATCGACGGATGGCAGGCATCGGTCGGCATCTGTCCGAGGTGCGGTCAGCCGGCGCCGACACGGAGCCCTAGCGTGGGCTTCATGCCCGAGAACACCCGCCGCATCGTCGACCTGAGCCACCCCATCCGAGCCGGGCTCGTGACCTACCCCGGGCTGCCCGCGCCGGTGATCACCCCCCACATGACGCACGAGGGCTCCCGCGGGAAGTACGCGCCCGGCACCGAGTTCGCCATGGACATCGTCACGATGATCGGAAACACGGGCACCTACCTCGATTCGCCCTATCACCGCTATTCCTCCGGCTCCGACCTGGCCGGCCTCGACCTCGCCACCCTCGTGGGTCTGCGGGCAGAGGTGTTCCACCTCGAAGACGCCTGGGACGCGCAGAACCGCGGCATCGGGGTCGCCGCGCTCGCCGACCGCGATGTGCGAGGTGCCGCGGTGCTGCTCCACACCGGGTGGGACCGCCTCTTCGGCACGCCCGACTACGCCGTCGGGTCGCCCTACCTCACCGCGGACGCGACGCGGTGGCTGATCGAGCAGGGTGCGACCCTCGTCGGCATCGACGCGCTCAACATCGATGACACGGAGTCGGGCGGCGAGCGACCGGCCCACACCCTCCTGCTCGGCGCGGGCATCCACGTGGTGGAGCACCTGACCCGCCTGGGCGACGTGCCCGAACAGGGCGCGCGCTTCACGGCCGCGCCCCCGGCGTTCGAAGGGTTCGGCACGTTCCCGGTGCGCGCGTTCGCCGAGATCGGGTCGTAGCGCTTCGACGTCGACGGACCTCCCGACGTCGCGATGGCGCGCAGACGTAGACTGGGGGTATTCTCTCCGCCTCTCCTGGATCTGCCGTGACCCCTGCCGCATCCGCCCGCACGCTCGACGTGCGGCATCTTCAGCTCGCCCGCGCCGCCTTCGCGGCGATCGCGGCGATCATGGTGACCTTCTCGCCGGATCACTCGTCGGCGGTAGGCCTCGCGGTGTTCAGCGGTTTCGCGATCGCCACGGGAATCGTGTTCGCCGTCGCGGCGTGGCTCGTCTTCCCCGCCGGGCAGCGGGGTGCGTCGGTGCTGCTGGCCGTGCTCACGCTGCTCGCCGGGCTCGCCGCGAGCATCGGCCCGTGGCGCAGCACCGCCACCTTCTTCGCGATCGTGATCTCGTGGGCGCTCGTCACCGGCATCGTCGAGGCGGTCGTGGCCTACCGCGGACGAGCGGATGCTGCGCGCTCCGCCTCGCGCGACGGTCTGACGATCGGTGTGCTCACCATCGTGCTCGGGCTCGCCCTGCTGCTCGTGCAGCCCGGGTACGCCCTCGACTACTACATCGAAGACGCCGGGCGATCGTTCACCCTGACGGGAATCACGATCGCGGTGGGCGTCTTCGGCGGATACGCCGCGATCGTCGCGGTGTTCCTCGGCATCGCGGGGTTCTCACCTCGCCGGGCGCCTGCCCCGAGCCCGGCCGATAGGAGCATCCCGTGACCGACCGCCCCACCCGTCGCGACCTCATGAAGCCCGTGCAGCTGCTCGGACTCGCGTTCGTCTGCGCCCTCTTCGCCGGCATCGTGACGCTCGTGTCGATGGGCTTCTTCCAGTCGAAGCCGGGCGATCAGATCGAACGCGCTCTCGTCATCGCGGCCATCGCCGCGGGAGTGACGTTCATCGTGGTGCTCGTCGTCGTGGCGCTGCTGCTGCTCGCGGTCGACCCGGCTCAGGTCGGCAAGACTCTCGATCGTCCTGTGCTGCTCCCGCCCGACGACGAGAAGACCTCGCCCGCGTCCGACGCGCCGGAGGGCGACAAGCCCCGCACCTGACCGCGATACCGCGTCCGCGCGCCGAGACCCGGTCGGAATGTCGGGGTCTCGCCGCGCGGACGGGGTCTCGCGGTCAGCGTCCGAGCGTCAGAGCCGGTCCACCGTCGAAGAGGCGAGGCCGGTGTAGGTCGCGGGGGTGAGGTCGAGCAGGCGCGCCTTGGCGGCATCGCCGATATCGAGGCCGCGCACGAAGTCCGCGAGATCCGCCGCGCCGACGCGGCGCCCGCGGGTGAGATCCTTCAGCAGCGCGTACGGGTCGGTGATCTGCGAGCGGCCGGCGGCGATCTCGGCGCGGACGACCGTCTGGATCGCTTCGGCGAGCACCTCCCAGTTGGCGTCGAGGTCGGCGAGCAGCACGTCGGGCGCGAGCGAGATCTCGCCGAGCCCGCGCTGGAGGTTGTCGAGCGCGAGAAGGGAGTGGCCGAAGGCGACGCCGATGTTGCGCTGCGTCGTCGAGTCGGTGAGGTCGCGCTGGAGGCGCGAGGTCACGAGCGTCTGCGCGAGGGTCGCGAAGAGCCCGCCCGCGATCTCGAGGTTGGCCTCGGCGTTCTCGAACCGGATCGGGTTGATCTTGTGCGGCATCGTCGACGAGCCGGTCGCCCCGGCGACGGGGATCTGCGTGAAGTAGCCGAGCGAGATGTAGGTCCACACATCGGTCGCGAGGTTGTGGAGGATGCCGCCGGCGTGCCGCGCGCGGTCGTAGAGCTCCACCTGCCAGTCGTGTGACTCGATCTGGGTCGTCACCGGGTTGGCCGAGATGCCGAGCGACTCGATGAACGCCGTGGTCAGCTCGGGCCAGTCGACGGCGGGGTCGGCGGCGACGTGGGCCGACCAGGTGCCTGTCGCACCGGAGAACTTCGCCAGGTAGTCGGATGCTTCGATCTGACGCGCGATGCGGCGCAACCGCCACGCGAACACGCCGATCTCCTTGCCCATCGTGGTGGGGGTGGCGGGCTGGCCGTGCGTGCGCGCGAGCATCGGTGCGTCGCGGTGGGCGGCGGCCATCGCCGTCAGTGTGTCGATCACCGCGTAGAGCTTCGGGAGCCACACCCGGGTGACCGCGCGCTGCACCGTGAGGGCGTACGACGCGGAGTTGATGTCTTCGCTGGTGCAGGCGAAGTGCGTGAGCTCGGCGATGCCGTCGAGCCCCAGCGTCGCGAGACGGTCGCGCACGAGGTACTCGACGGCCTTCACGTCGTGGCGGGTGACGGCCTCCCGCTCGGCGAGCCAGTCGATGTCGTTCTGGCCGAAGTCGACGTAGAGCGCCCGCAGACGGGTCTTGTCGGCCTCGGAGAGCGGCGAGGTGCCGAAGAGCGATCGGTCGGTCAGTGCGATCAGCCACTCGACCTCGACCTCGACGCGCGCGCGGTTCAGGCCGGCCTCGGAGAGGTAGTCGGCGAGGGGGGCGACGGTCTTCTGGTAGCGGCCGTCGAGGGGGCTCAGCGGCTGTGGGGGCAGAGAAGTCACGAGAGGCTCCGAGAGTTCGAGCGAGCAGAGGGGCGGGCGATGGAGCGGCCGGGCGTTCAGACCGCGGAACGGATCGCGGGTTCGAGCTGGCGGAAGAGGGCTCGGCTCGCGCCCTCGATCATACCGAGCACCTCATCGAACATCGCCGGGCCCGCGTAGTAGGGGTCGGGGACGTCGGTCGTCTTCGCCGCCGGGTCGAACGTCATGAGGAGGGACACCTTCCCGGCCTCCGACTCGTCGTGCGCCCAGCCGCGGAGGATGCGCTCGTGCGTGTGGTCGAGGGCGACCACGAGATCGTTGTCGGCGAAGTCTGCGGCGGTGAACTGCCGGGCGCGGTGGCGGGCTCCGTCGTACCCTCGCCGATGAAGCGCCTCGATCGTGCGGTGGTCGGCCCGTTCGCCCACGTGCCAGTCGCCGGTGCCCGCGCTCGTGGAGACGATGCGATCGCCGAGACCGGCGGACTCCGCCAGCTCACGGAAGACCTCGGCGGCCATGGGCGAGCGGCAGATGTTGCCGCTGCACACGAAGACGACGCGGAAGGTCTGGGCGTCTCGGGCACTCACCCCTCCATTCTGGTGCGCGCCTCGCCTCCTGCACAGGCGACCTTCCCGCGTCAGCCCTCCCGATAGCGCCGGTCCCGGGCTGGCGCGACGGCGCGACGCGCCACCCTGTACGGATGTTCATCGATGTCACGCTCTCCGCCGGCACCGTTCGATCCCTCGAGGCGCTGGAGGAGGCGGCGGGTCTCCTGCGCGACCTGCACGGGCGGCTCGGCGATCTGAGAGTACGCGTGGCCCCGGTCGTCGCCGAGGCGGATTGGCGTGCTCCCTCGGCACGCGCGTGCCACGAACGCCTCGAGCGGTGGCGGGAGTCGTTGGCCACCGCCCAGGGGCGCGTCGACGACCTCGCCGACTCTGTCGCGCGTGCGCGTGCCGATCTCCAGGCCCGTGCGGCGGCTGCGCTCCCGTGACCGAGATCACGATACGAAGCGGCGCGCTCGTCGAGGTCGACTCCGAGTCGCTGCACCGGCTGGCGACGCGGCTGCGGGCGCTCGTCGGCGACCTGGATGAGACCATCGCCCAGATGGACGCGGCGGTGCGCCTCGTCGCGCAGGGCCAGCCGTCGACGTTCGCCGCCGTGCTCGATGCGACTGTCCTGCGCGCCGTGCTCGAGCGTGCGCGGCAGGAGGGTGACGAGATCCTCGACGCGGTCACGTCGGCGGCGGCCCTCTACGAGGCGGTGGAGTTGCACATCGAACGCGTCGCCGCCCTGGCGGCCGGCGACACCGCGCGCGTCGACCTGATCGATGCTCGGCGCAGCCGGCTGTGGCTCGACGAGCCCACCGCGATGGGCGCTGCCGACCTCGTGCTCGAGAACCGTCCACCCGTGCACGGCGAGCTCTCCGCCCAGGCGCTCAGGGCGATGCAGGGCCTCGGGCCGATGAACCCGTGGCTGGCCGTTCCCGCCGCCTACGGCGTGGTCGACGCCGTAGGTCTTGGCGCGATCCCGAGGAACTCGCGCCTGGCGCCGGGGTCGGCGGTGCCCGTGCACGTCATGCCGACCGTGCCGGCAGCGGCGACATCTCCGTCATCACTCGCCGACGCCGCATCCCGTATCCCCTCGGGAAGCGCGGCGCAGGTGAGGGTCGAGCGCTACACGATGGCCGACGGCACCCGGCAGTTCGCGGTGTACGTCGCGGGCACCCGCTCGGGAGGGGTGAGCGAGCCCTTCGACAACCGTTCGAATCTCGAGCTCTACACGGGTCGGCGGAGCGCCTCGTACGACTCCGTCACGGCTGCACTCGACGATGCGGGGGTGCGCGACGGCGACGTCGTGCACGCGTTCGGACACTCGCAGGGGGCGGTGGTGCTAGAACGGCTCGCGCTCGAGGGCGACTACGACACCCGCACGCTGGTGTCGTTCGGCTCGCCGGTGCAGGCCGACCTCGGCGCCGACATCCTCGGCGTCAGCGTGCGCCACACCGACGACCCGGTCTCGGCCCTGCAGTCCGGAGGTCACGTGACCGGGGTCGGTGCACCCGGGAGCTTCGTGGTCGAACGTCTCGCCGACCCCGCGGCGGGACTCCACGACCTGCGACTGCCCGCGCACGGTCTGACCGCGTACACCGAGACGGCGGCGCTGATCGACGCATCGGCCGATCCGCGCACGACGGCGATCCGCGACGTGTTCGCGTCGCTGGGCGAGGCCCGATGGGGCGAGGCGGCCGAATACGTCGCCGAGCGGGTCAGTCCCGGCGCTCCCGCGGGCGCGGGCGCAGGATGAGGCCGGCGATCCAGTTGATGATGCCGATGACGAGCGCTGCCAGCACGGTCAGCCAGAACCCGTCGACCCGCAGACCCCAGTTCCAGAAGCCGGTGATCCACGCGGTGAGCCACAGCAGGAACCCGTTGATGACGAAAGAGATGAGGCCGAGAGTCAGGATGTAGAGAGGGATCGCCAACACCTTGACGATGGTGCCGATCACCGAGTTGACGATCGCGAAGATCGCACCGACCACGAGCAGCGTGAGGGCCACCTGGAACCACTCGCCGGGGGCGAACGGCACGAGCACCACCCCCAGGGCGGGCAGCAATGTCACGATCCAGATCGCGAACGCGTTGACGAGGACGCGGACGAAGAATCCCATGGGATCGAGTGTGGCACGCGAACGCTCCGGCGCGAAGGATCAGAGATCGGTCGTGTGGAGTCGTATCCGTTCCGCGAGGTCGTCGAGATCGATCCGGCTCTGGGCGACATCGAGCACGAGGTCGAAGGCCTCATCGTTGGTGAACGTGACTCGGCGCCCGTTGATCCTCAGGAAGGCGAAAGTGAGGAATAACGACAGCCTCTTGTTGCCGTCGAACAGAGGATGGTTCTGCGCCAGCGAGCTGAAGAGAGCGGCGGCCTTCGCCTCGAGAGTGGGATACGCATCCACGCCGAGCATGCTCGCGCCGGGTCGCGCGATCGCCGAGAACAGCAGACCTCTGTCGCGAACGTGGAGGCCGAGGTGCTCGACGACGGCGATGGCCTGCTCCGGCTCGAGATAGTCGGTCACGCGTCTTCGAGGCGACGGATGGCCTCGGCGTAGTCGATTCCGATGTCGTCGACGGCCGCGAGAACCCGCTCGGTCTTGCGCGACTCTGCAACGAACCTGCTGGTCGCATCGATGAGCAGCGCGTGCTTGGAGGTGTGGCGTGCCGCGGCGAGCTTCTCCAGGGCGGCATCGAGCTCGGGAGGAAGGCGAACGGTCATGGCCATACCAGAATGGTACTACCGCCCTCGCGGAGGGCGCCGACCTAGACTCGGTGCGTGACAGACGACATCCCCGTCCGCATCCGCCCCGAGATCGCCGCTCTTCCGCCGTATCGCCAGGGCAAGCCCGCGGGCGACGACGGATTCAAGCTCTCGAGCAACGAGAACCCCTTCGATCCGCTCCCCGGCGTGATCGAGGCGATGAGCGACGCCGCCGACGTCAATCGGTATCCGGATGCGTCGGCCCGACGCCTGCGCGAGAGACTCGCCGCGCGCTTCGGCGTCGACGCCGACGAGGTGCACATCGGTGCGGGGAGCGTGTCGGTGCTCGCGCAGCTGATCCTCGCCGCCGCCGGCCCGGGCGACGAGGTCGTCTACGCGTGGCGGTCGTTCGAGGCCTACCCGACCCTCGTGCGGGTGGCGGGTGCCACCGCCGTGGAGGTGCCGCTCACGGCGGACTTCCGGCATGACCTTCCGGCGATGGCGGCGAGCGTGGGCGAGCGCACGCGGGTCGTCATCGTCTGCAGCCCCAACAACCCCACGGGCACGGTCGTCACGCACGACGAGTTCGCCGCCTTCCTCGACGCCGTTCCGAGCGACGTGCTCGTCATCCTCGACGAGGCCTATGCCGAGTTCGTCACGGCCCCCGACGCCGTCGACGGGATGCGGGTGCTCGGTCTTCTCGACCGGCCGAACGTCGTCGCGCTCCGCACCTTCTCGAAGGCCTTCGGACTCGCCGGCCTCCGCATCGGCTACGCCGTCGGTCATCGCCGCGTGCTCGATGCCGCGCGCTCGACGGCCATCCCGCTCGCTGTCACCGGCCAGGCGGAGTCCGCGGCTCTGGCGAGCCTGCGGGCGGAGTCGGAGCTCCTCGAGCGGGTGCGCGTGATCTCCGCGCGCCGCGACCGCCTCGTCGCCGGCCTGCGCGACGGCGGGTGGAACGTGCCCGACGCGCAGGGCAACTTCGTCTGGCTCCCCGCCGGCGAGCACACGGCGGCCTTCGCGGAGGCGTTCGAGGAGGAGGGTCTCATCGTCCGCCCGTTCGTCGGCGATGGCATCCGCATCTCCGTCGGCGAGGAGGAGTCTGTCGAGAAGGTCCTACGGATCGCAGCATCCGTTGTTCAGACCCTCCCAGAGGGCCATTCCGGCCGAGGGCTAGCGTGGAGAGCGTGACAGTGCCCGATCCGACCGTGCCCGACGCGCTCGACGCGTCCCTGCCCGTCGACGACACAGAGCTCGTCCGCATCCTCTCCGCCGACGGGTCGGTCGCGCCGACGCCCGCCGCGGAGCGGTACCTGCCGCTCATCGATGCGCTGCCCGACGCCGAGCTCGAGCAGTTCTACCGCGACATGGTGTCGATCCGCGCGTTCGACCGGCAGGCGACGCTGCTGCAGCGACAGGGGCAGCTCGCCCTGTGGCCGCCGAGCTGGGGCCAGGAGGCCGCGCAGGTCGGCTCGGCCCGCGCCGCTCGCGCGCAGGACCACGTCTTCCCCTCCTACCGCGAACATGTCGTCGCCCGCATCCGCGGGGTCGACCCGGTCGACATCATCCGCCTGATGCGCGGACTCACGCACGGCGGCTGGAATCCGTACGACCCCAAGAACGGGAACACCCACATCTACACGCTCGTCCTCGGGGCGCAGACCCTGCACGCGACGGGCCTCGCGATGGGCCTCGCGTTCGACGGCAAGAGCGGCAGCGGCGACCCCGACCGCGACGAAGCCGTCATCGTCTACTACGGCGACGGCGCCTCCAGCCAGGGCGACGTGCACGAGTCGATGGTCTACGCGGCGAGCTTCCAGGCGCCGGAGGTCTTCTTCCTCCAGAACAACCAGTGGGCGATCTCGGTGCCCGTCGCCACGCAATCGCGGTCGCCGCTGTTCCGCCGCAGCGCGGGCTACGGCATCCCGAGCGTGCAGGTCGACGGCAACGACGTGCTGGCGAGCTACGCGGTCACCCGCGCGGCCCTCGACGAGGCGCGGGCCGGCGGCGGGCCGCAGGCCGTCGAGGCGATGACCTACCGCATGGGCGCGCACACCACGAGTGACGACCCCACGAAGTACCGCACCACTGCCGAGGAGCAGGCCTGGGGTCGGCGCGACCCGATCGAACGCATGCGGGTCTACCTCGAAGGCCGTGGCGCGGGCGAGTCGTTCTTCGCCGACACCGAAGCCGAGGCCCAGGCGCTCGCCGACGACACCCGCGTGCGCACGAACGCCCTCGGCGGTCTCGAGGCCGACCAGATCTTCACGAACGTCTACTCGGAGCAGCATCCGCTCGTCGAAGAGGAGCGCCGGTGGTTCCACGCCTACGAGGCGTCTTTCGAGGGGGGCGCATCGTGAGCACGACCGAGATGTCGTTGGGCAAGGCGCTGAACGCGGGCCTGCGACGCGCGATGGAGCAGAGCGACCGCGTGCTGCTCATGGGCGAGGACATCGGGCCCCTAGGCGGCGTCTTCCGCGTCACCGAGGGGCTGCAGGCCGACTTCGGTCCTCGCCGGGTCATCGACACGCCGCTGGCGGAATCGGGCATCATCGGGACGGCGATCGGGCTCGCGATGGGCGGGTTCCGGCCGGTCTGCGAGATCCAGTTCGACGGCTTCGTCTATCCGGGGTTCGACCAGATCACCAGCCAGCTGGCGAAGCTCACCTACCGGCACGAGGGCGCCCTGCAGATGCCGGTCGTCATCCGCATCCCGTACGGCGGGCACATCGGCGCGATCGAGCACCACCAGGAGAGCCCCGAAGCCTACTTCGCGCACACGCCGGGGCTTCGCGTGGTGAGCCCGTCGACCCCGAACGACGCGTACTGGATGATCCAGGAGGCGATCGCCTCGCCCGACCCGGTCATCTTCTTCGAGCCGAAGAGCCGCTACTGGCCCAAGGGCGAGGTCGACCTCGACGCCTCGGCGGTGCCGCTGCACGCCAGCCGCATCGTTCGCCGCGGCACCGACGTCACCCTCGTCGGGCACGGCGCGATGGTGTCGACCCTCATCCAGGCCGCCGCGCTCGCCGAGAGCGAGGGCACGAGCTGCGAGGTCATCGACCTGCGTTCGCTGTCGCCGGTCGACTACGGTCCCATCCTCGAGTCGGTCGGCCGCACCGGCCGCATGGTCTACGCGCAGGAGGCCCCGGGCTTCGTCAGCGTCGGCAGCGAGATCGCCGCCACCGTCGCCGAGCGGGCGTTCTACTCGCTCGAGGCGCCGGTGCTGCGCGTGTCGGGCTTCGACACACCGTTCCCCGCGGCGAACCTGGAGGGCAAGTACCTCCCCGACGCCGACCGCATCCTCGAGGCCGTCGACCGCACGATGGCGTACTGAGCACCCCGAAGGACCGATCATGAGCACGCAGAAGTTCCTCCTCCCCGATGTCGGCGAGGGTCTGACCGAAGCCGAGATCGTCTCCTGGCGCGTGGCCCCCGGCGACACCGTCGAGGTCGACGACGTGCTCGTCGAGATCGAGACGGCCAAGTCGCTCGTCGAGCTGCCGTCGCCGTTCTCGGGCACGGTCGGCGAGTTGCTCGCCGGCGAGGGCGACACCGTCGAGGTCGGCAGCGCGATCATCACGATCGCCGACGGTGCCGCTTCGGCCCCGGCCGCGACGGCCGCACCCGCGACGGTGCCCGAGCCCGAGGCGCCGGGTGGGGCGGTGCTCGTCGGCTACGGCAGCGCCGGCCATGTCGCCTCGCGACGGCGCCCCGTCAAGGCCGAGGCGCGCCCTGCCGGCACGTCGGCGGGCGTCGTCGCGAAACCCCCGATCCGCAAGCTCGCCCGCGACCTCGGCGTCGATCTCGCCTCCGTCACGCCCAGTGGTGCATCGGGGGAGGTGACCCGCGACGACGTCGTGAAGCACGCGTCGCAGGCGAGTGTCTTCCGCAACATCGAGACCCCCGCCTGGGGAGAGGTGCGCGAGGAGACGATCCCCGTCGCCGCCGAGGAATCAGATGCGGCGCGCCCCGCAGCATCCGCCCCTCCCGTCGAGCGCGCCCAGCCCACCGAGAGCAGCGACGGCCGCGAGGAGTCGATCCCGGTGCGTGGCGTGCGCAAGGCCGTGGCCTCGGGCATGGTGCGCACCGCCTACTCGGCGCCCCACGTCACGGTGTGGACCGACGTCGACGCCTCGCGCACGATGGAGCTCGTCAAGCGGCTCAAGTCATCGCCCGACTTCGCCGACGTCAAGGTCTCGCCACTGCTGATCATGGCGCGCGCGGTCATCTGGGCCGCGCGCCGCACCCCGATGGTGAACGCCGCCTGGGTCGACGGCGACGACGGCGCGCAGATCCGTCTGCACCACTACGTGAACCTGGGTATCGCTGCCGCCACACCGCGCGGGCTCCTCGTGCCGAACATCAAGGACGCGCAGGACATGAGCATGCGCGAGCTCGCCCGGGCCCTGCAGAACCTCACGACCACCGCGCGCGAGGGCAAGTCGACGCCCGCCGACCAGAAGGGCGGCACGATCACCATCACGAACATCGGCGTCTTCGGCATGGATGCGGGCACCCCGATCCTCAACGGCGGCGAGGCCGGCATCATCGCGCTCGGCACGATCCGCCAGAAGCCGTGGGTCGTCGACGGCGAAGTGCGCCCCCGCTGGGTCACCACCGTCGCCGGTTCTTTCGATCACCGCGTCGTCGACGGCGACGGCATGAGCCGCTTCGTCGCCGACGTGGCGTCGATCCTCGAGGAGCCCGCGCTGCTGTTGGACTGATATGAGACAGCACTGAAAGTGAGCAACCCGCCAATCGAAGTTGATCCAGCGTCACGCACCTGATCCACAGCTACCGAAGTGATCCAATCATTTAGAGGGTTTGCCCGTGACGTTCGCTGAGAAGGCCTGAGATGGCACGCCAGAGCCGTCCCTCGCCCGCCGAGCTCGCCCCGGGGTGGCCGGATCATCCGTCCCCGGATCTTGCCGCCGAAGCCGCGCGCCAGTTCGTCGTCCGGCTCAAAAGCGCGATGGGTACTCAAAGCGTCCGCTCAGTGGCGGCGCTCGCTGAGCTCGATGAGAAAACCGTGCGCGAAGTTGTTGCCGGCGCCTCATTTCCGGATCTTCGTACCGTCGCGCGTCTGGAGAGCGCACTCGGCACCCCGCTGCATGTGTCAGATATCTGAGGCGATTGCACCGCCAAAGTCGGGGCCAGGACCGCTTCGAGCTCAGACCTCTCGACGCGATCGCGCTGACCCCCGAACCAACCGATGGCCCGCGATAGGCGCGAGCCTCGCGGGCCGATCCCGAGCGCCGGGCCGCGGGCGGGCGAGGCCGACGCGCTGATCCGGTGCCCCTCCAGGATCAGCGCGTCGGAGTCTCAGACGACGGGTAGCCAGACCCGCATGGTGGAGGGGCCGCGGTTCCCCCACTCGTGGTAGGGCACCAGCGCGACGTCGGTTGCGGATGTTGCGACGCACTCCGCGCGGCCGTATGGCCACGCGCGCGGCTCGTCGGAGCGCCCACCCGCTTTCACCCAGATGCGGCCGTCCTTCTCATACGGCGCGGTATCGAGGTCGATGACGATGTCGTCGACGTGACCGTGGTCGGGCAGGTCGCTGGATTCCAGGGCGAACACCTCTGGTCCGCGCTCCACGACGACACACCCCCGTACCGCGTCGAGCCTGCCGTCGGGGTGGCTGACCCGCGGGCGGAGCGGGAGGTCGAGCTCGACAACGTCTCCGGCACGGAACGAGCGGCGCTCGGTCACGTACCCGACAGGCACCGCGCGCGCCTCGGCGGGGCCATCGGTGGGCTGAACGCGCAGAACCGCGCCGTCGGCCCATTCGGGGATGCGCAGCGAGAGGGTCCACGGCTCGGGTTCGGTCTCGCGAACGACGACGCGGACGAGCCCTTCCATGGGGAAGGCGGTCTCCACGTCGACGGATACTCGGCGTCCGTCGGACAGCAGAGTGCGGATCTCGGCGGGCGCGTACTGGTGCACCTGCATGCCGTCGTCGTCTGCGGTGGCGATGTAGGCGTCGAGACTCGCCAGCGTGCGCGCGACGTTCGGGGGACAGCACGAGACCTCGAACCAGGGTGCGCGCAACGAAGACGACGCCCGCACGGAAGTCTTGTTGGGGTCGGCCGGCGTGCCTGGCACGCGCTGGTGCAGGGTGTTCGCGTAGAAGAACGCCCTGCCGTCGGCGCTGGGGGATGTGGCGAGCACGTTGAAGAGCGTGCGCTCGATCAAGTCGGCGTAGCGTGCGTCGCCGTCGGCGAGGAGGAGCCGCCACGAGAACATGACCGATCCGATGCCCGCGCAGGTCTCGGAGTATGCGCGGTCCGGCGGGAGCTCCCAGTCCTCGCCGAAGGCTTCGTCCTGGTGGTGCGACCCCTGTCCGCCCGTGACGTAGGTGCGCCGAGCGCGCGTTCGACTCCACTGCGAACGTAGGGCGTCGAGCAGCGCGCCGTCGGCGTTCTCGACGGCGACGTCAACTGCGCCCGCTGCCAGGTAGTTCGCGCGTACGGCGTGGCCGCGCAGCGACGCCGCTCCTCGCAACGGCTGGTCGTCCTGGTAGTACGACCGCCCCCACTCGATGTCGCTGAGGGTCCCGTGCCCGCGCCGGTCGACGAACAACGACGACTGCGCGATGTAGCGGGGCTCGTCGACGCTGCGCCCGAGTTCCGCGAGACCGACTTCGACCTCGGGGTGGCCGCACACCGCCTCGATGCCTCCGACGCCGAACACGTCGCAGACGAGGTCGGCAGCGCGTCGCGCGACGCCGATGAGTCCGTCGTCCGCTAGCGGCCGGGTCCGGTGGCGCGCCACGGCCGCTTGGAAGAGGTGGCCGAGGTTGTAGAGCTCGTGGCCCCACTCCAGGTCCGACCACCGTGCTCCCTGGCCGTCACGGCCGAAGTTGGTGTTGAGGTAGCCGTCGGCCTCCTGCGCCGCGGTGACCCGGGCGACGACCGATCGGAACGTCTCCTCCAACTCGACGTCGTCGGATCGCCCGATCTCCCACGCGAGAGCCTCGAGGTACTTATAGATCTCGGAGTCGGCGAACTCCCGTCCGCGCCGGCCGGCGGGCAGGGTGCCCGCGGCGGCGAGGTCGAAGTTGGGCAGCCATCCCTCCGACTCGAGTCGATCGCCGATGTGGCTGAGCGTGTGGGTGGCGTTGACGCGTTGCCGGTCGCCCCAGAATCCTCCCGTGATGCGCACCTCGCCGAGGCCGAGGGGGCGAAGAGTGCCCGCGGTTGGCGAGACGGGAGAGACCGGCGCGGTGCAGGGCGGTGTGGTGATGGTCATGGTCATCCTTTGAATGCGCCGGACATGAAGCCGCGGACATAGTGACGCTGAAGAATCAGGAAGAGCACGATGCAGGGCAGCGCCAGCACGACGACGCCCGCTTCGGTGGCTCCGTAGTCCACGACTCCCATCACCTGACCTCGGAGGTTGGCGACCGCGAGTGGCAGGGTCATGCGGTTGGTGTCGTTGATCAGAATGAGCGGGGCGATGAAGTCGTTCCACGCCGTGAGGAAGGCGAACAGCCCCACCGTGATGAGTCCCGGCTTCACCGCGGGCAGGAGCACCCGCCACAGCGCCGAGAAGCTATTGCATCCGTCGACGAGCGCGGCCTCGTCCATCTCGCGGGGGATCGACTCGAACGAGATCCTCATCATGAACATCGAGAACGGCAGCTGGAACATCGTGAGCACTAGGGCCACTCCCACGAGGGAGTTCTGCAGACCGATGGCGTTGAGAATCACGTAGAGCGGGATCAGCAGGGTCGCGTAGGGGACCATGAGGATCGCCAGTACGAGGAGGAACAGCAGGTTCTTCCCGACGAACTGGAACCGTGCGAACGCGTAGCCGCCGAGGAACGACGTGAGGAGGGTCAGGACCACGGTGAGGATCGAGACGAACAGGGAGTTCCCGAGGTACACCCAGATGCCCGCCTGGAAGTTCGCGAGGGATGCGTAGTTCCCGAACCCCCACCCGTCGGTCTGGCTCGTTCCGGGCTGTGGGCTGAAGGAGGCGATCCCGGTCCACACGAGCGGGTAGAGGAAGATGATCGCTAGGGCGCCGGAGAAGACGACCGACGGGATGCCGTAGAGAAGACGTCCGCGCTGACGACGAGTCTGCGGCCGTCTGGCGTGCAGCTTCGGGGCGACGATGGTGCGGGTCGAAGGGGAATCTGTCATGACCATCTCAGGCCTCCTCTGGGCGACGGAACGCGCGCAGTTGCACGGCGTTGATGACGACGAGTGCGGCGAGCACGATCACCGATAGGGCGGCGGCGACGCCGAGGCTGTTCTGTCCCTGGAAGGCGATGTTGTAAATGAGCTGGACGATGGTCATGGTGCTGTTGTCCGGGCCGCCCTTGGTGAGGATGTAGAACTGGTCGAACGCAAGGAGTGATCCGGTGACGCACATCACGGTGGTGAGGGCGAAGGTGGGGCGCAGCAGCGGCACGGTGATGTACCGGAACGTCTGCCAGCGCGAGGCCCCGTCGATCCGGGCCGCCTCGAAGACGTCGTCCGGGATGCCCTGCAGACCCACCAGCATCAGCAGCATGTAGAAGCCGGCGTAACGCCACACGACGAGGAACACCGTCGACCAGAGGGCACCCTCGGGGGTTCCGAGGAAGGTGATCCCCCACGAGGACATCAGGTCGGCGAACGGTCCCGCGAACGGCGAGTAAAGCACGTAGAACAGCAGCGATGCAGAGGCGAGGCCCAGCGCGCTCGGGAGAAGGAAGGCCGTGCGCAGGAACCCCTTCCATGCGCTGGACTCCTGCACCAGCAGTGCGAGGCCGAGGCCGAGGCCGAGGAGGAGAACGGTCGTGATCGCCGTGTAAAGGAGCGTGAAGCGAATCGACTCGCCGAACAGCCGGTTGTCGACGGCGTCGCCGAAGTTGGTGGGGAAGTTCAGCCCCATGTTCCCGCGCAGCAGCGGCCACTCCGATGCGGACATCTGCAGGACCAGGAGCAGCGGGATGAGGAAGAGGGCGACCACGAACAGAGCGGTGGGCGCCGCGTAGAGCCAGCCCTGAACAGGGCCGCCGAGAGCAGTGCGCCCGTGCGTCGCGCGAGGGCGAGCCGGGCGTCGGAGAAGTGGAGTAATGGCCACATCGATCCTTACGAGGAAGGACGGCGGGGTGCGCGATGTGTGCACCCCGCCGTCGTCGAACTACTGGTTGAGGATCGCGGTGATCTCGTCGTTGTCCGCTTCGATGGACGAACCGTCGCCCATCACGGCGTTACGGACCAACGTGAGCCAGGGGCTACCGGGCGCGTTAAAGGCCTGCTGGAAGTTGGCCGACACGGGGGTGTCGCCCTGCGAAGCGACCTCGTTGATCGTGACGAGGCGCGGGTCGGCGGCGGAGTACTCGTTGTCCGCCAGATCCGAGCGCGAAACGGCGTTGCCGTCCTTCGCGAGAACCTCGACCTGAGCGTCCTCCGACATCAGCCACGACAGGAAGTTCCACGCCTGCGCGGCCTGCTTGGAGTCCTTCGACAGGCCGATGCCGTCGCCGCCGACGAACGTCGAGACGCCGTCGTCGACACCCGGGATGCCTGCGACGCCCGCGTCGAAATCGAGGCTCGACAGCAGCGTGGCGGGGTACGGCATGATCCCGACGTTGCCCTCCTGGAACTCGGCGACCCACGTCGCACCCGTCTCCTCGGCCGAGCCGGGCGCGATGGCGCCGGAGTCGTAGAGGTCCTTCCAGGTGGCGTAGACCTCCTGTGCGGTGTCGCTCGCGAGCAGCGACTCGGTGCCCTCGGCGCCGAGGACGTCCTCGCCGGAAGCCCAGATGGTCGGGAACCAGGTAAACAGCAGGCAGCCGCCGCAGTTGAGGCCGGTCGAGGTGCCGGAGACGCCGTCCTTGCCGAGCGCCTGCACAGCCTTGGCCGCGTCGGCGAACTCGCCGAGGGTCGACGGCGCGACCTCCGGGTCGAGACCGGCTTCGGTGAAGAGATCTTTATTCCACATCAGCATCGAGAGGTCGAGGACGAAGGGCAGTACATACTCCGCGCCGTCGTATGTGCCCGCGGTGAGGTGGCCCTGGTTGATCGAGTCCTTGTAGTCGAGGCCGTCGATCTGCTCGGTGATGTCCTGGAACAGGCCCTGCTCGGTCCAGTTCGGAACGTAAACGATGTCGGCGGCGAACAGGTCGGGGAGCCCGTCCGATCCGGCTGCCGCGCCGACCTTCGCGACATAGTCGTCGTTCGGAACGACCGTGAGCTCGACCTGGTTCTCGTGCGAGTCGTTGTAGGCCTCGACGAGGAGCTTCGCCTGGCGCTCGAGCGGTGCTCGCGTCCAGAGGGTCAGCGTTGAGCCGTCGTCGACTCCCTCCGCCGGGATGTCCGTGACGGGGGCCGCGGTGTCGCCGCCTCCGGCACACGCGGTCAGGCCGCCGACGAGGGCGCCGGTGGCGAGGACTGCCGCCATCATTCGTAACGCGGAACGGCGTCGGATGTGAGTCATCTGCTTTTCTCCTCTTGCTCATCGTTGAGTGGATGCTTCGGCAAGGCCGCAGTAATAGCACCGCTGTTCGGGTCGGGCATTCTCGAAATTACCGAAATCCCTTTCGGGACGGTACCGTGTGACAAGGACGCGGTCAAGATGCCAGTTCGGTAACGTTTGAGTAACGCGGGAGATTGCATGCCATCCTCAGCTGGAGCAGGCCGGGCGGCGACGCTGAGCGATGTCGCGCGTCGCGCGAGCGTCTCGATCGCGACCGCATCGAAGGCGCTGAACGGTCGTGGAGACGTCGCCCCCTCCACGCGCCAACGCGTCCTGGACGCGGCTGAAGAACTCACCTTCACGCCCAACGCCATGGCTCGGGGGCTGCTCGCGGGGCGCACGGGCACGGTGGGTCTGCTCACCGGCGATCTCGAGGGCCGGTTCATGATCCCGATCCTCATGGGGGCGGAAGACGCCTTCGGCGCCGGCCAGATTGACGTCTTCCTGTGCGACGCACGCGGCGACGCGATCCGCGAGCAGCACCATCTGCGGGCGCTGCTGAGCCGCCGCGTCGACGGGATCATCGTGGTGGGTCGACAGACGGATCCCCGACCCTCGCTCGGGCAGGATCTACCCGTCCCGGTCGTCTACGCCTACTCGCCGTCGGAGGATCCCCGCGATCTCTCGCTGACACCGGACAACTACGCGGGTGGGCGGCTCGCGATCGAGCACCTGATCGCGTGCGGACGCACGCGCATCGCCCACATCTCGGGCGATCCTTCGTACGCGGCGGCGCAGGACCGCCTGGCCGGAGCGCGCTCGGCGATCGCCGCCGCCGGCCTCGAGTTCGCGGCCGAACCCATGTTCGCGGCTTGGTCGGAACACTGGGGGCGTGATGCGGCCGCGCTGCTGCTCGAGCGACACCCCGAGGTGGACGCGATCTTCTGCGGCTCCGACCAGATTGCGCGCGGTGTGCTCGACAGCGCGCGCGATGCCGGACGCCGCGTACCCGAGGATCTGGCCGTCATTGGGTACGACAACTGGGAGCTTCTCGCCGCGAACGCCCGCCCCCAGCTCACCAGCATCGACGCGAATCTGCAGCAGCTCGGACGCCAGGCGGCGCAACGCGTCTTCGACGCCATCGACGGGATCGACACCGGCGCCGGAAAGCACCATCTCCCGGTCAAGCTGGTCATCCGCGGCTCCACCATTGCTCACAGGTAACGGGGTTTCTGTGCGGTTTTCGTGATTTTACGAAAACACCGAAACCCATTGCGGCTAGATTTGCCCCTGATCTAACGTTCCACTCGTATGTCATCGCTCACCGCTGTGCGATGGCCGAGAGGAACAGACAAAGTGGACTGGAATCCGTCAAGGCACAAGCGCGCCGCGCGATGCACGATGACGACGCTCGCGGCAGCAGCCGTGCTGGGCTCGACCCTGATCGCGCCGGCCGCCTTCGCCGCGAACTCCGACATCGGCTACCCGACCTTCACTGGCAGCGACACGCCGATCCCCGTTCGCGCTGTCGGTTACACCCCCGGCAACCAGCTCGGAGCGATCTTCGCTGCCGACGTCGCCGCTGGTGCCGGCGCCAGCACGGCGAAGGATTTCTGGTTCGACGAGATGCTCGCGCGCACGGGTACTGAGGGCAGCTTCGGCGACGACAACCAGTGGTTGTTCACGCGTGGCCGCGCCGCGTTCATGAAGGAGCACACCCCTGGCACCCTTGGTTTTGCCGGCCAGCTCGCCTACTGGGAGGCCATCGACGGTCGTTCCGCGTACACCGTCACCGCTCGGATCGGCGGCGCCGATGTCGCTCTCACCGAAGACACCGCGCAGCGCAGGCAGACCCCGAGCTATTGGCGGAGCGTGCACCGCAACGCCGGCGCGGGCCTGGAGATCACCCAGACGAAGTTCATCACCGACGCCAACGTCCTCGTCACGCAGTTCGACTTGCGCTCGACTGCCGGAGCGCAGAACGTCGAGCTCCGCGCCGCCTCGCCTTACACCGGAACCGTCGAGGGCGACGAGCTGACCGGTCACGTTACCGCCCTGAACGACCTGACCGTGATCCACCCCCGACTCTCGGGCGACGGCTTCGCGCCCGCCGACGGCGGCGTGATCTCCGCCACGGTGGCGGTGCCCGCAGGCGGTACGACCACCACGAAGGTGCAGCTCGGCCTGGTCACCGACGAGATCGCCGAGTCGCGCCTGGAGTACGACACGATCAAGGCCGAGTCGGCAGGATCCGCGTACTCCACCCACGTCACCGCCTACAACCAATGGTGGGCAGACAACGTGCCCTTCCTCGACACCCCGGAAGACAGCATCGACAAGACGCTGTACTACCGCTGGTGGCTGATGCGCTACAACTTCCTCGACGCCGACATACCGGGCAACACCTATCAGTTCCCCACCGCGATGGAGGGCGTGCTCGGCTACAACAACTCGATCGTGCTCACCACGGGAATGTTCATCGACGACCTGAAGTACTTCCGCGACCCGATCTACTCGTACGGCCCGTGGGTGTCGGCGGGAGAGACGAGCAAGAGCTACAAGTTCGTTGACAACCCGGGTGACCCGGCGAACTGGTCGAACAGCTACACCCAGTACATCTCCGAGGCGGCGTGGCGCTCGTATCAGTTGCACGGCGGTCCCACCTCGATCGCGGAGAACCTGGCCGAGTACGCCGAGTACGACGTCGAGGGGCTCATCGATGCCTACGACTTCAACGACAACGGGCTCATCGAGTACAACTGGGGCGCCATGACGGGCAACGACGCCGACGCGGTGTCGTTCCACTGGAAGCCCGGCAACATGGACCGCACCGAGAACGCCTACCTCTACTCCAACTCCCTCGCGGCCGCCGAGGCCTACCGCCTCGCCGGCAACACCGTGAAGGCCGATGAGATGGACGCCTTCGCCCAGCGGATCAAGACGCAGGTCATGGACCTCCTGTGGAACCCGGAGACGAAGCTGCTCGAGCACCTCCACGAGAGCGGCGAGCACGTTCCGTGGAAGGAGACCAATAACTACTACCCCTTCTCGGTCGGACTCGTTCCGAAGCCCGGTGACGCCGACTACGACGACGATTACGTCGAGGCGCTGCGTCTGTTCGCCGACGACAAGGAGTACCCGATCTTCCCGTTCTACACCGCGAACCAGGCCGACCAGGCCGAGTACGGCGGGCCGGGGAGCAACAACTTCTCCGTCATCAATTCCACGGTGACCTTCAGGATGCTGTCGAAGGTGCTCCGTGACTACCCCACCGACGCGATCGACGAGGAGTGGTACAAGAAGCTCCTCTACTGGAATGCCTGGGCGCACTACCAGAACGACGGAGACAACCGCCTTCCCGACCAGAACGAGTTCTGGTCGAACGGTTCGGCGGATCCCGCATCCATCGACTACCGGTCGTGGATCCACCACACGATCCTCGGCGCGACCAACTTCACGATGATCGAGGACGCGATGGGCCTCCGCCCCCGCAGCGACGCCAAGGTCGAGCTCGACCCGATCGCGATCGGCTGGGACCACTTCACCGCGAACAACATCCGCTACCGCGACCGCGACCTCACCGTGACGTGGGACCAGCCCGGTGGCGAGCGTCACTACGGCTCCGACGTTCCCGAGGGGTACTCCGTCTTCCTCGACGGTGAGCTCGCCTTCACCGTCGATGACCTGGCGCACGTGCTCTACGACCCTGCCACCGGCGAGGTCGAGGTGCTCGAAGGCGACGCAGAGGTGACCGCCGCCACCGCGTCTTCCCTGCAGGCACCGGCCGACGTGCGCTTCACCGGCGGCGCTCGGGTCATCGACCTCTTCGCGAAGGCGGGCGCGGACGTGGCCACTTCCAGCGAGGGCACGCAGAACCTCGCTGCGACCGCGACCGCTTCGTACTCGGCGGCCGGACGCGCTCCCGCGGGGGCAGTCAACGGCACGACGATCAACGAGCCCTTCTGGGGCACGGCGGGATCCCCGAACTCCGAGGACACCCTCACCGTGGAGCTCGACGGTACGCAGACGTTCGACGACGTGCGCGTGTACTTCTACGACAGCTCGTCCACGGCGACGGTAAGCGGATACCAGGAGCCCTCGCTGTACACCGTCGAGGTGCGCCGAGACGGCCAGTGGATGACCATCCCGTCGCAGGCACGCACTCCCGCCTACCCGAGAGCGAACTACAACCACGTGCAGTTTCCCGAGGTCACCGGCGACGCCGTGCGCCTGACGGTGATGCACTCGGCTGAGGCCAAGACCGGCGTGAAAGAGGTGCAGGTCTTCAGCACCGGAGTCGACGCTCCCGCCTCCACCAACCAAGCTCCGTTCGTGTCCGCGTGGCGTGACTCCGATGCGGGAACGGCGGGCGAGGCGGTGCTGTTCGGCACGACGAAGGACGACGGGCTGCCTGCGGGCAACCTCACGTCGTCGTGGTCGGTCGTCAGCGCGCCGGAGGGTGCGACGGTGCTCTTTGAAGACCCGGCTGCCGCCTCCACGACGGCGCGGTTGTCCGGCGAGGGCGAGTACGTGCTGCGTCTGACCGCAACCGACGGCGAGGCTACCAGCACCGCCGACGTGACGGTGCAGGGCGAAGCGCCCTCCACCGGCATGAACGTCGCCCCGATAGCAACCCCCACCGCCGACTTCACGTCGGGGTGGACCAACATCAACGCCGTCAACGACGGGAAGATCGTGCACTCCGGCGGTGCCAACACTGATTTCTGGGGCACCTGGTCGGGTAGCCGGCCCGCGCAGCGCTGGCTGCAGTACGACTGGGATGAGCCCGTGCGCATCTCCGGTGCGGAGATCAGCTTTTGGCGCGACCAGAACGACGTCGCCGCGAACGACGGCGTCAACGTCCCCCAGTCGTGGAAGGCGCAGTACTGGGACGGCGCGGCCTGGGTCGACGTTCCCGGAGCGGATGCCTACGGCATAGCGCGCGACGAACCGAACGCCGTGAGCTTCGACGCGGTCACTACGACGCGTCTGCGCGTCGTGCTCAACGCGGCCGGCTCGGGATCGACGTACGCCGGTGTCGGGGTCAGCGAGCTCAAGGTGTTCGCCGACGCACCCGTCGCCATCGAGCCGATCGATGTGCGCACGAGCATCGGTGCGATGCCCGCGCTCCCCGGTACGGTCGACGCAACCTTCTCCGACGGCAGCCACGCCGACATGGCCGTCTCGTGGGCGCCGGTATCCGAGTCGCAGGTTGCCGGTGAAGGAAGTTTCGCCGTGCCGGGCATCGTCTCGGGATCGCCGGTCGCCGCCCGCGCCACCGTATGGGTCCGTGCCACGGCACCGGGGCAGATCAACGTCGTCGACCCGGTCGAGGTGCGCACCACGGCCGGAAACGCGCCGGACCTGCCCGCTCGGGTGGGGGTGCTCTACAACGACGGATCACGCGAAGACCTCCCGGTCGAGTGGGATGCAATCGACGAAGCAGCGTACGCGGAGGACGGCGAGTTCGTCGTCGCCGGTGAGGTGCAGAGCACTCTTTCGGGTACGAAGGCGGCGACCGCGACGGTCAGCGTCGGCGGCGGATCGGGGGCCGACACGCAGGCGCCGACGGTGACCTCGGCGATTTCTCCGGCCGTCCCCGCTTCGGGGTGGCACACGGGTGTCGTATCGGTGACGGTGACCGCGAGCGACAACTTCGACACCGAACCCGTTGTCGAGACGAGCGTCGACGGTGGCCCCTGGACCGCATACGCCGGGCCCGTCGCGGTGACGCAGGACGGCAGCCACGTGGTCCGTGCCCGGGCGACGGACGACGCCGACAACGTGTCGACGTTCGCTCAGTCGGAGTTCCGCATCGACTCGATGGCGCCCGAGGCTGTCGTCGTCGCCGACGCGGTGGCTCGGACGCTGAAGGCGACCGCGACGGATGCCGGCTCCGGTCTCGCATCCATCGAGTACCGCCTCGGCGGCACGGGCGAGTGGGCCGCACTGACCGGCGCCGTGCAGCTCAGCCTCGAGGAGACGATTGTCGAAGTTCGGGCGACCGACCGCGCCGGCAACGTCTCGGCGACGGTGCAGAGCACCGTTCCCGCCAGCGACGGCAACCACCGTCGCAACATCGCGCTGCTGGCGACGCCCTCGGCGTCGGCGACTGCCGGATGGAACCGCGTGACCGGCCTCAACGACGACGTGCAGCCCACGTCGTCGGGCGATGTGACCCCGAACGACAACGAGAACGTGTGGGCCGCGTGGCCGGAGATCGGTGACCAGTGGGTGCAGTACGACTGGGCGGAGCCGGTCACGATCGGCGAGCTCGGAGCGTACTTTATCTCCAACATCGACGAGCAGGGGGTGGGCATCGACACGCCCGCCGACTGGTCCGCCGAGTACTGGAACGAAGAGACCGGCGCCTGGGCCCCCGTCGTACCCGACGGAGAGTACGGCACCGAGGTCGACACATACAACGTGGTGACGTTCGCGAAGGTCACGACTACGAAGCTGCGCCTATTGCTGGATCCGGTCGGAACCGAGTCGGGCAGTGGCAGCATCGGTATCAAGGAGTGGCAGGTCCGCGAGGCACCAGCCGTCGAGATTCCCGACACCGAGGCACCGCTCGTCACCCCGACGGTGAGCCCCGCCGCCCCGAGCAGCGGCTGGCACACCTCGACTGTGAGCGTCTCGGGGACCGCGATCGACAATCGGGACGACGCCCCGCAGCTCGAGGCTCGCGTCGGTGACGGCGCATGGGCCGCCTTCACCGGGCCGGTGTCGGTGTCGAGCGACGGCACGACTGTCGTGGCCTTCCGTTCGACGGATGCTGCGGGCAATGTCTCCACCGTCGCCGAGGTCACGGTCAAGCGCGACGCAGCGGCTCCGAACGCCGCGGTCTCGTTCGACGCGGACCGCCGCGCGGTGTCGGCGACCGGGTCGGACGCGCACTCCGGTGTCGCCCTGATCGAGTTGCAGCTCGGCGACGGCGTGTGGACTTCGGTCACCGCGGACGTCGTGGTTGGAGACGCAGCCAGCGTCGCCCGAGTGCGGGTGACCGATGTCGCGGGTAACGTCTCGACAGTCGCCGAGACCGCCATCCCGGCGAAGTCGACCGGCACCAATCCGGGCACCGGCCCGGGCACCGCCCCGGAGCCTTCCGGTGGCCTCACCGGCAACGAGGTCGTGCGCATCGGTGTCAGCCAGGTCGCCCCCGGTGGCCAGCTGCCTGTGTCGGTCACGGGCGCCGCGCCCGGAACCGTCTTCGCGGTCGAGTTCCGGTCGGCACCCGCGCTCATCGGGTCGCTCGCCGTCGGCAGTGACGGCACGGCGAGCGGGGTGTTCACGGTCCCGTTGTTCGCGGAGGCCGGATCGCACATCGTGGCGCTGGTCTCGGCGGACGGCGAGGTCACGGCTCAGGTGACGGTCGTCACCCCCGGTGCCTCGGCACCGGCGGGCGCGCCGCTGGCCGCGACCGGTATGCCGGAGAGCGCGCAGTCGACTGCCTGGGTCGGCGCGAGCCTGCTCGCGGCAGGCTTGACGCTCGCACTGATCGTGTGGCGTCGACGCCGCACGGCCTGATCCCCCCTGGCCCGGGGCGCCGTCAGGCGCCCCGGCCCCCTCAGCTGAACCAGGTCGAAGGAGACCGCCATGCCGATATCCCGCGCTCTGCGCGCAGCGACCACCTCGGCGATCGTCGCGGCGTGATCGGTGTATCCCTGGTAGCGATAGGTTCGGCGACGCTGGCCACCGCCGTCGTCGTCGGCCCCCTCATCGGTGACGGGTCGGTGTACTCCGCCGCTCCCGTCACCCTCGTCGTTGCCCACACGGTGTACATCTTCGCCGGTCGCGATGAGGCGGGTCCGACGGTGAACGACTTCATCATGAACGAATGGCGGGCCTTCTCCGTCACCGACGTCGAGTCGGGTTCGTGGAGGCGCCACCGTTCGCTCATGAGGCCGGAAGATGTGTTCAGCTGGGCAACGCCCGGGCGCGCCTACGCCGGTCAGGTGGCCGAGCGCGGCGACGGCCGCTTCCACTGGTAGGTCCAGGCCCCGTCTCCACATGGGCCGTTTGGCTGTGCGAGGCTCCGGGAGCTGGGGGAGGTGGATCAACCTCTCGGCAATCTCGGCTCGCCGTGGCTGACAGCTTCGCCCTTTTGCGTTAAGCCCTCGCCGGCCCTCCCTTGGATGCTGGCGGGGAGGGTTCATGGGCAGCCAACACGAGCCTGGCAAACGCGTGACAACCGATTGCCAAAACTTGGCAACCCTGATTGAATTGCTCCCAAGTCCGTCAGTTGGTGCGGGCGAATGCTCTACAGCGACGTACTGGAGACGCCCCGGATTTCTCCGCGTTGTCGCACACTGGTCAGCGCGCCATGCCCGGGCGCGTAGCTGAGCGACCAGACCCGCACGGCATCCCAGAAAGGCCTGTGATGGCAGACGAACCGTCGATGACGAGGTTGTCCGAAGAACCGCAAAGGTGGACGACGTCCATCGCCGTGCACTACGAGGGCAAGAAACCCATGAGCCGGTACATCCGGTGGTACCTCATCGTGTCCATCGCGACGTCGATGGTCTGGGCAGCGGTAAACGGCATCCTCATGCCGAACCAGATTCAGCTGATTGAGTTTGGCCAGTTCTTTCTGGGCCCCGACGCCGGGGTCGATCTCCCAGCACTTACCGAGCTCGGGCGAGCTGTCGCTGCTGGTCAGGTGACCCCGACAGCAGAGCAGGCGAGGCAACTCGGATTGCTGTCGGACTTCGAGACGGCACGAGCAGCAAGCCTTGGCCTGGTGACCACGGTGAGCGCGATCCTCGTCATGCTCTTGCAGCCAGTCATCGGGGTGCTCTCCGACCGCACGCGTTCCAAGCTTGGTCGCCGCGCCCCTTGGATCCTGTACGCGGGACTCTTCGGTGCCGTCCTGCTGGCGGGTGTCCGATTCGCGCCGTCGATTGCCATCCTTGTCGTGTTGTGGAGCTTGACCGAACTCACTCTCAACGTCGCGGGGAACCCCCTCCAGGCCACAGTTGCCGACCGAGTCCCGCGAGAGCGACGAGGTCGGGTGACGTCCTGGACGAGCTTGGGCGCAATCATCGGCGGACTCCTCGGCGGAATCGGTGCTGGCGCCCTGTTCGGGATGATTGGCCTGGACTTCTACTTCATCCTCGCCCTCTTCGTCGCCCTCACCGTCGTCCTGTTCGTGATCCGCAACCGCGACGAATCGTCCGTCGACATGGTGCGTGAGCCGTTCAAGTGGGGCGCGTTCTTCCGCGGGTACGCAAGCGCCCTCAAGGCTCGTGACTACCGGTGGCTGTGGATCTCTCGGGTCCTGTTCTTCTTCGGCTACAGCACGTCAACCGTTCTTTCGCTGTACATGCTGCAGAGCTACATCACGCCCGCCATGAGCGCGGCGGAAGCGTCCGCTACAGCGCCGCTGATCTCTATCGCCAGCCTGCCCGCGACGCTCATCGCAGTATCCATCTCAGGGCGCCTCTCGGATCGCCTCGGAGTCCGCAAACCCTTCATCATCGTGGCCTCCGTCCTGATGGCGGCCTCCCTGGCGGTGCCTCTCATCTCCCCGACCCTTCCCGGTCTGTTCATCCAAAGCATCGTGACGGGCCTCGCGTTCGGGATCTACCTGCCCGTCGACAACGCAATGTTCATCGACGTGCTGCCCGACCCGGAGACCGCGGGGCGCGACCTCGGTCTCTCCATCGTCGCGACCAACCTCGGGCAGTCTCTGGCGCCGGCGCTAGCAGCGGTGATGGTGGCGGTCACCGGCGGATACGCGGGCGTTTGGGTTGCAGCAGTAGTCCTTGTGGCGGGTGCCACGTTCACGGTGGCGCCTATCCGTGAACGTCGAGCCCGGAACGCAGCCCAGGTCCAGGTGTGATGGCCTGGTGCGCCTACGAGCGTTGCCCAAGCCGACGGGCACTGCCTTCCAGCGACGCGGCGCCACAGCTTGTAAACCGCGGCCGCTGAACAAGCTCAGTTACCCGTGCGATGGCTCCCCGCTCAGGGGCGGGCCATGGGCGAGGACTAGGTCTGGTGAACGGGTGGACGTAGTCGGGTCACTCTGATCCGCAGCTACCGGTCGTCGAGGTGTGGGCGGGTCCTTGTCTCGTTGCCGCCAGCGGCGTGCCGAAGGACCCCGCGGAGGAGTGGGTGCCGGGGATAAACGGGAGCGGGCCCCCACCGTTTCACGACGTGAGAGGCCCCGCTCGGTGGTGCGGAATTATCGTGGTCGGCGCAGTAGGTCGACCCGTACAGTCCGCAAACCGTTCTTGGGGAACATGAAATAGCGCTCGTCCCCGTTGAGTGTGCGACGAGGCGCCCAACGACCCTGAGCGAAGGTTCCCTCGACAAGGGTGTCGAGCTCGACGACGGCGTCCTTCTGAGCGAACTTCAGCGAGATGCCTCGAGCAAGCACGACGAACTGGTCGTCTGACGTGCGAACGATGAGACCGTAGCCGGTGAGCATGGCGGCCTCCTCGCCCGTGCCGGCTCCGAACATGCCCCGTGTATCGAGCGGGCCGGAGATGGTCACGCTGTACCCGCCGAGCTCAACGGTTTCCATTTCCCCTGTGACGAGACGGAATCCGTGGATGTCGCCAGAGGCTTGTGCCGCGGTGATTACGTCACTCATGTCTTGCATCGCGGCGAAGGCGAGGAAGAGCTCGTCATTGTCGAGTACTTCCTCGATCCCGAAAGGGTGGAAACCCATTGCGTTGTGAGCGCCCACCGCGACGAACGCGAGACCGGGATCTGGACGTGCTTCCGGCACGAAGATCCCGTTGCCGTTCACGCCGTAGGCGCTGAGCGTTTCATCGAACGCGTCGATGTAGATGTCGGGGGACAGGAAGTCGAGGGTGGGGGCGCCGATCTGCCAGATGTCGAGCATTCGCGATACGGGACCGCCGCTGGGATACCGGCCGGGGATGTCCGCGTTCGGCTGGGGGCCGAGCCACGCATTCGTGTACACGGGCAGGGGATGCTCGGCGACGCCCGCGCTTGCGACGCGGTCGACGAAGGTGCTGAATCCCCAACTCATGAAGATCTCTTCGGCGTCGCGGTCTTCGCCGAACACCTCGGCCCACGTTCCGGAGGTCAGTGATCCACGCCGCTCCCATATTTCGCTCACCCAGGGTTCGAGGTCGTCCCCGCGACGTGCGAGACCCTGCAGGAGCTCGAGCGGCACTTGCCCTTCCCATGCCTGCTCGGCGAGAGCGCTTCTGTCCCGGCTGTCTCCGAGAAGCCCGACCTCGTTCTGCACCTGGACCGCGATAACCGTGTGATCCGGGTCGATTCGCTTCAGGTGGCGCATCAGCGCAGCGAACGCTCGCGCATCAGCCTCCACCAACTCCTCGCTGAAAACGCTGAGGATGGGCCCGTCGAGGCTGAACCGACCGGTGAGGAGCCGCTCCTCGTCGCGTTCCGCACGCGGGAACCGAGCCTCGTCTCGGCGCACCCAGCTCGGCGCGTACGAGGACTCAGCGTTCTTATAGGAGCCGAACCAGATGAGCACAAGTCGGATGCCCTGCGCCCTAGCCTGCGCAACCTGGTCGTCCACCGCGGTGAAATCGAATACCCCTTCTTGAGGCTCGACGAGCTGCCAACTCGCCGCGCCGATGACGGAGCTGACGCCCTTCTCGCCAAGGGCTTTCCAGATCGGGGCCATGTAGGCGGGACTTGACGGGCTCGAGTTGTGCAGTTCCCCGCCCAGCGAGAGGAATGGCCGGCCGTCGACGATGAGCTGTGCGCCGCTGGCAGTTTGCGCCACACGCGGCAGGCCGTCTTCGAAACCGTGACGAGGTAGCAGGGGAGTGTCGTGTGAGTGCGTCATTGCAAGCCATTCAGAATGGGGACAGGTGCTCTCAGCTTCAAGAGACGGCAATCGGTTGTCAATATCGATGATAACTGGTTGGATGGCCGAGCCTGGCTTGTAAACGTGCCTGGCCGCCGCCGCAACGAAGGGCCGACGAGAGTGACGCGCATCCTGTGCAACCCCATGGACCTCGAGTACCGGTACCAGGACATCCGCTTCAGCGGAGTAGTCGGTGGCGTCACGCTCGGTGAAGCCACGCGCAATGTCCACCGAGAAGCAGCCGACCCGTCTCTCGTGCTCTACCAGGACCGCTACTTCTTGTTCGCCTCAATGTCGCGAGGATTTTGGCACTCTGCCGACCTTCACGCCTGGACATACCAGGCCACCGAAAAGCTTCCCCCCTTCGATTACGCGCCCGACGTTCGAGTGGTGAACGGCGCGCTGCTCATCAGCGCCTCGCGCAAGCAGGGCAGCTCCCCGTTCTTCCGCAGCGTCGACCCGCTCACCGACGACTTCGAGGAAGTCTCGCCGGGGCCCTTCTCTTTCTGGGACCCCAGCCTCTTCCAGGATGATGACGGGCGCATCTATCTCTACTGGGGCTGCGACAACAAGCAGCCCATCACCGGGGTCGAGCTCGATGACAGGCTCGAGCCCATCGGCGAACCTGTGGAGCTTCTCTCGTCGGATGTCTCCTCGCACGGGTGGGAGCGGACGGGCGAGAACTACCTTCTCCCCGAACCGAAAACCCCTCGCGAGCGGCAGGTCGCCGCTTTCCAAAGCAGCGCCCCATACATGGAGGGCGCCTGGATGACCAGGCACGCCGGGCGCTACTACTTGCAGTACGCGGCTCCAGGCACCCAGTTCAATACCTACGCCGACGGTTACTACACGGCAGACCGCCCCCTCGGTCCGTTCACGTATTCGACGGCCAGCCCGTTCTCCTCGAAACCCGGCGGGTTCGCACCAGGTGCGGGACACGGCAGCACCATCCAGGACCGGCATGGCAACTGGTGGCATGCCGCAACGATGCGCATCAGCGTGAACGGCGTGTTCGAGCGCCGTCTTGGCCTGTTCCCGGCTGGATTCGATGCCGATGGAACCCTTACGTGCAACCAGAATTTCGGCGACTACCCTTTCGCGGTGCCAGATGAATCATTCGATCCATGGGAGAAGACCGCCCCCGAGTGGATGCTTCTGTCCTACCGTTCGGCTGCGACCGCATCGTCCTCGGCAGCGGGGCAAGACGCCTCGCTAGCGGTGAACGAAGATATCCAAACTTGGTGGGCAGCCGCCCACCCGGGGGCGGGGGAGTGGGTCGCGGTCGACCTGGGCGCCGTCTGCACCGTAGCCTCCGTCCAAGTGAACCTCGCAGACCACATCGTCGCCCCTCACGCCGCGAAGCTCGACGAGGGTTCCGACGGCGGGCACACCTGGCGCGGTATCTACCGGGAGCACACGCCTGCCGTCGTGATGGTGGAGGGGTCGCGCGATGGTGAGGTTTGGGAGACCGTGCATGATGGTCGCCTCGATGGGCGGGACAGACCGCACGCGCTCGTTACTCTCGACGAGCCTCGCGAGTTGAGGCATCTGCGCGTGACCGCGGCGAGCGTGCCTTTCGACGGGGTATTCGCGGTCAGCGGCTTGCGCGTGTTTGGCCGCTCCGCGCAGGCGCTACCTGCGCAGGCTGCCCCGACCGCGGTACGCGTCGACCCGTTGATGGCACGCGTCAGTTGGCCGGCGGTCCCCGGTGCGATGGGTTACAACGTCCGTTATGGAGGCTCCGCGGATCGGCTGTACCGCAGTTGGCTCGTCTACGACCAGTGCGACCTGGACATTCGGTCCCTGAATGCGGACGAGGACACATGGTTCGCAGTCGATGCGTTCAACGGGGCGGGCGTGACGACCGGCGCCCCCGTACCGGCCCTGGCGTCGTAGAGCGGTTATGCCGCGCTCGGTGCGTCGCCCGCTCCAATCAAGCCCATGAAGGCGTCGAGCAGTCCGATGGATGCTCGTTCAGGGTCAAGAAGTGTTTGGATCCGCAGGCCGTCAATCATCGCGAGGACGAGGGTCACTCGCTCATCAGCGGTGAGGGCAGTCCCGTCGCCGTCGCCCGCGAGGAGGGTCGTCGTGAATCGCGTTCGTAACCTCTCGCGGCGTCCCACGAAGTAGGTGTGAGCGGGGTGGTCCGGGTCCGTGGCCGCGACAGTCAACAGGAGGAGGCTCCGCTGATAGTCAGGACGCGCGAACTCCTCCTCGAGTACCGCACCCAAGATCTGGCGCGGAGGTAGATCTGACGCTGCGATACGCGCTGCCATCTGCTCATCGTCCGCGTCGCTCAGCGCCAGGGCAGCGAGGAGCAACTCGTCCTTTCCAGAAAAGTGACGGAGGAGCGCGGCATGAGTCATGTCCGCCCGACCCGCGATGTCGCGCAGTGACGCCCGCTCGAAACCGTGCTGAGCGAAGCTCGCCAGCGCGGCGCGGACGATCTGCTCACGTCGGGCGGGTGTCGTGGCGTGAGTGCCGGGGCGGGACATCTGGCCATTCTTGCATTTTGTAACCATCGTGGTTACTGTCTGGGAGGCGTCGCAACCGATTGCCATCACCCCGTCCCACCCTGAGGACGGCGCACTTCAATGGAGGAGTCCGGTGTCCAATAACCAATCAGAGCGCGACGCAACTATCGAGAACGTGGTGGCTTCGCAGCCAGTGGCGGGGGCAAGCCCCGACGCGCTGCCCCTGGAGAGTGAGCGGCCGGCGGCCCCGAGCGAGCCCCAGGTCCCGATGAGTCGCAGCTACATCTTCTGGTTGATGCTCGCCAGCTTCGGTGGCTCAATCGCCATGATGGTGCCTTTGTCTTACGGCATCGCGCTGCGACTGTCCGAGCTGGCACCCGGTCGCGAAGAGGTGCTGGGGTACATCACCGGGTCAGCGCAGCTCGTATTCCTCGTCCTCAGCCCCATGATTGGTATCTGGAGCGACCGGTTCCGTTCCCGGCTCGGACGGCGCGCGCCGTTCCTCTTCCTCGGAGCCGCCGTCGGTCTCGTAGGCCTGGTCATCATCGGCTTGGCGCCTTCGATTCCGCTCATCGCGGTGGGATGGATCATCGGCATGCTGGGGTGGTCGACCACCGGCGCCGCAGTACAGAACATTCAGGCCGACAAGCTCCCGGAGAACCAGCGCGGCAAGGTCTCAGCGCTCACGGGTCTTATGACGCAGATCGCACCGGTGCTCGGCATCGGCATCGCCTACGCGGTCTCCTCGAGCACCTTCCTCGTTTTCCTCGTTCCCGGTCTCATCGGCGCGGTTCTGCTCGTGCTCTTCCCGCTCATCAAGCCGGAAGGCAGTTCGAAGAACATCACCGTCGATTCGAGCGTCACCCTCCGCAAGGTCGTCGCCGGCTACGGGTTCAACCCCCGTAAGTACCCGGACTTCGCGTGGAACTGGCTCGGCCGTTTCTTCTTCTTCTTCGGCTTGTACTTCAACACCACCTTTGGCACCTTCTTCTACGCGCAGAGACTGGACCTGCCGGTGCGAGAGGTTGCCGGCGTTGTAGCGACCGTCGGAATGCTGGGCGTCGTCGCCGCAGCAGGCGGTGCACTTCTCGGCGGCTTCCTCTCGGACAAGCTGAAGAGGCGCCGCCTCTTCGTCATCATCGCAGCCATTCTGTTCGTCGCTGGAGCCATCTTCGAGGCCTTTGCGTACTCGCTCCCGCAGCTCATTGTCGGTGCCGTGCTCATGCAGCTCGCCATCGCGGTGTTCGCCACTGTGAATCAGGCCATGGTGTTCGCGATTCTGCCCAACCGCTCAGAAGCTGGTCGCTACATGGCGGTCGTGGCCTTCGCTCAGAAGATCCCGAGCGCGGTGGCGCCGCTTATCGCCCCGCTGATAATCACCATCGGCGCGGTCGGCGCGGATAAGAACTACACGGCGCTGTACCTCGGCGGCGCGGTCCTCGCCCTCGTCGGCGGTCTCATCATCCTCTTCAAGGTCAAATCCGTACGTTGAATCCACGGGCCGCTCACAAGGCGGCCCGCGTCGGCACGCGAAGGAGCTCTCTATGAACCGCACGCCTCACAACCTTGGTATCGACAGCGGGGGTGACCAGTTCCTGGTCTCCGGATCGCGACCGCGGCTCTCGTTCCAAGCCCCGGCTGCCATCGGAAATCAGACCTCGTACGAACTTGAGGCTGCAGTCGACGGGCGGCCCCTGGAGGCGGTGTCGATTGATGGGGCTCGCCACCTCTTCGTCGAGTGGCCCTGGTCGAGCCTTCACAGTCGAGAGCGAGTGAAGTGGCGCGTGCGTGTCACCGGGATCGAAGCTGTCTCGGACTGGTCGACGTGGCATGAGTTCGAGGTAGGGCTCCTTGATGAGGACTGGCGAGCCGACTGGATCTCGCCCGCAGAGGACGGCGAGCCGGGCCCGGGTAAGAGACCGGCTTACTCCCTCGCCGCCGAGTTCGATCTCGAGTCCGAGGTAGCAACGGCCCGCCTCTACGCCACAGCGCTCGGTGTCTACAACGCCCACGTGAACGGGCAGAGGGCTGGAACCGCGGAGCTGTCTCCCGGGTCGACCTCGTACGACTCCACTCTCTACGCGCAGGCCGCCGACGTCACGGGCGCGCTCCTCATCGGCCCCAACCGCATCGAACTGGAACTCTCGGACGGCTGGTTCCGCGGCGAAGTGGGAGCGTTCCGGATGCCAGCAGGATGGGGTGCGACAACTGCCGCGCGCGCAGAGCTCCACATCGAGCATGTCGACGGTCAGCGCAGCGTCATTCGTACAGACGCTTCGTGGTCGAGCGCGCGCACCGTCATCACGCGGGCTAGCCTCATGGACGGTGAGACAGTCGACCTCACGGCCGCCATGGACGAAGCCGAACCCGCGCGAGTCAGCCAAGTCGACGCCCCGCCAATCACCTGGTCTCCTGCGCCGCCAATCCGCGTCATCGAGAGTAGGACGCCCGTCTCGCTTACTCAGCTGCGCGAAGGAGTGTGGGTCGCTGATTTCGGACAGAACGCCTCTGGCTGGCTGAAGCTCACCGACCTCGGACCCGCCGGCACGCGCACAATCGTCGATTACGGCGAGTTCGTAGCGGCGAACGGTGACCTCTCTACCTCGCATCTCGACTCCACCCGGCCGGGAGAGCCGCCCGTCACGTTCGTACAGCGCGACGAGGTGACATCTGATGGGTCGCAGGCCGTGTTCGAGCCGCGTCACACAGTCCACGGGTTCCAGTACGCGCGCATCAGCCGCGAAGATGCGCCTCTCGACGCCGCATCCGTATCGATGCAGATTGTGCACACTGACCTGCGCCGAGTGGGTGAATTCGAGAGCAGCGCTGGAGACCTCAACCGGCTGCACGAGATCGCTGACTGGAGCTTCCGTGGAAACGCGGTCGACGTACCAACAGACTGCCCGACCCGCGAGCGGCTGGCATGGACCGGCGACTACCAAGTGTTCGCCCCCACGGCGACGCGGTTGTTCGACGTACTCGGATTCACGCGGAAGTGGCTGCAGTCAGTCCGGGACGACCAGCTTGCCGACGGCCGTATCGCGAACTTCTCGCCAGACGGTCGACGCATCAAGAACAAGTTGGACGACCAGTTCGCGCAGATGACCGGATCCGCCGGTTGGGGCGACGCCATCGTGGCTGTGCCCTGGGAGATGTACCAGTCGTACGGCGACACCGAGATACTCGCCGAGAACTGGGACGCGATGACGCGCTGGGTCGAATGGGCGCTGGGCTCGGCTCGAACAGCGCGCCACCACTCGCGCGAGCAACGCTCACCCGAACCCGCGGCTCACGAGCAGTTCCTCTGGGACGGCTCCTTCCACTGGGGCGAGTGGATTGAACCAAAAGAAAAGGATGCCGACGGCAACCCCATCAACCCTGTTCAGCAGAACCCGATGGCCTGGTTCATGGCTGACAAGGGAGAGGTGGGTACGGCGTACCTCCATCGCTCCACCCTCACCCTTGCGCGGATCGCTCAGCTCTTGGGAAACGACGACGCTTACGCTCGATACGCATCCCTGTCGGAGCGCATCCTGCAAGCTTGGCGCACCGAGTTCCTGCGAGCAGACGGCCGCACAACAACCGACACCCAAGCCGCCTACGTCCGCGCAATCGCGTTTGGCCTCATCCCCGATGAGCTACGGGCCGCAGCTGCCGCCCGCCTCGTCGAACTCATCAGATCCGCCGACACTCACCTCGGCACCGGCTTCCTGTCGACAGGAGATCTCCTCCCCGTACTTGCGGAGAATGGATACGGCGACGTCGCCTACGAGCTCCTTTTGCAGCGGACCGCGCCCTCCTGGCTCTACATGGTGGACCGCGGCGCCACGACGATCTGGGAGGAGTGGGAGGGGATCGATGACAAGGGCAACGCTCATGAATCCCTCAACCACTACAGCAAGGGCGCTGTCATCCGGTTCCTTCACACCCATGTGCTTGGCCTGCGCCAGGAGTCGTCATCTGTGGCCTGGGAATCGTTCCGCGTGGCCCCGGTGCCTGGGGGAGGCCTGACGTGGGCCCGCGGGCACCACGACGGCCCACAAGGCCGAATCGAGGCGTCTTGGAAGCTCGAAGGCGACGACCTTGAGGTGACGGTTGTCGTGCCTCCGGGGTCGTCCGCGCGAGTCGTCTTCCCCTCCGGACGCACCGAAGTTGCGGGGGCAGGGCGCTCAACGTTCAGGAGTCGCTAAGCGCGCATCCTTGCCGCGCCATCACGCCTTGCCGAGGTCACGAAAGGTGCGGTCGAGCACGGCGCGGAACGAGCCCTCCTCGGCTGACGCCCATTTCTCCCAAGCAAGGTCGACGGCGGCATACGCCGCAACCGTGAGCGTCCGGGCCACGTCCTCATCTCCGATGCGCTCCGCGAGTGCGTTGGAGACGTCGGCGACTTGGTGCAAGCGTTTTTCGGCAATACGGGCGCGCAAGCCGGGAAGCCCGGAGATCATCCGAAGCCGGGCACGGAGCCGGGCCGGGTCTCGTTCCGACTGGGTCACGGCTGGCTCGAACGCCGCACGCAGCAGTACCCAGGCCGAGGTGTCCCGGTCGTAAGGAGCCTCGCGAAGAGCGGCGGCATACGCCAAACCCGGGTTCTGGATGACGGCGACGACGACGTCGTCCTTTGACCCGAAGTATCGGAAGAACGTCGCTCGGGAGATCCCGAGATGTTGCGCGAGATCCTCAACGGTCACCTGCTCGAAACCGCGGGCGGCGAGCACGTTGACCGCCGCTTGAGCGAGCTCAAGGCGGAAGGCGTCTCGAGAGCGCTCGCGGACCGTCATATCCGCAGTCTACAAACTGCTACCGTGTCTACGAAGTGAGACGCCGTCTCAAAACGCGCGGGCGGCTACGGCGGGCCGCCTCTGCAGCAGGAGGATCCTCGTTATGCCCGGCAGCCCTTTGCCCTCCGCTTCGGCTCGCCCGGGGCTCATCGTCGGCGTTCTCGCCTTCGCAGGAATGGCAGCGTCATTCATGCAGACGATCCTCATCCCGATACAGGCGGAGTTGCCGCAGTTATTGGGTGCGAGCCGTGACGACACCGCGTGGGTGATCACCGTCACGCTCCTCGTCTCGGCCGTATGCACCCCCATCTCGGGGAAGCTCGGCGACATGTACGGGAAGCGCCGAGTGGCGTTGGTGCTGCTGATGATCCTGGTGGCGGGCTCGGTCATCTGTGCTTTGTCGCCGACCGTGGTGCCGCTCATCATTGGTCGCGGACTGCAGGGTGCAGGAATGGGTGTCGTTCCACTGGGAATCTCGATCCTTCGCGACGCCGTGCCTCCGCACAGGTTGGGTTCGGCGATTGCCCTGGTGAGCGCGACTCTCGGCGTCGGCGGCGCGCTGGGCCTCCCGCTGAGCGCCTATGTCACGGAGAACTTCGACTGGCACGCGCTGTTCTGGTTGGCTGCGGTCATCAGCCTGGTCGCGCTCATCCTGTTTGCCGTAGTGGTGCCAGCGGATACGGTACGAAACGGTGGCCGCCTCGACCTCATAGGCGCGCTGGGACTCGCACTCGGGCTGGTCGGTATCCTGCTCGCGGTGTCGAAGGGGAATCAGTGGGGGTGGACATCACCCGCCACGCTGAGCTGCCTCATCGGCGGCGTCGTGGTCTTGTTGGTGTGGGGTGTTTACGAACTGCGCGTGACCAATCCGCTCGTAGACATTCGAGTGAGTGCCCGCGGCCCGGTGCTCATGACAAACCTGGCGTCTATAGCGATGGGCTTTGCGCTCTTCTCCTCGAGCATCGTGTTCCCACAACTCCTCGGCCTGCCCACACAGACGGGCGGGCTCGGTCTGACCCTACTGAGCGCGAGCTTTGTTCTCATGCCGTCGGGGTTGGCGATGCTCGCGATGTCGCCGGTAGCCGGCCGCCTGGAACGGCGGCTCGGACCAAAGCCGTTGCTCGTCGCGGGAGCGCTGCTTATTGCTCTCAGCTACATCGGCGCACTCGCGTTTGATCTCGACGTGGCGCTCGTACTCGTCTTCAACATCCTCATCGGAGTTGGCATCGGGCTTGGGTATGCAGCTATGCCGACGCTCATCATGCAGGCTGTGCCTCGGAGCGAGACGGGCGCTGCCAACGGGCTCAACACGCTCATGAGGGCTCTGGGCACGAGCATCGCGGCCGCGGTCGTCGCAGTAATCCTCACCGAGTCGTCCGTCGCGTTTGGTGACGTGATGGTGCCGTCGTCTGCGGGCTTCCAGGCTGCGTTCGCCTGCGGACTTGCCGCGGCGGCTGTGTGCGCAGTCATCGCCTTCTTTATCCCGAAGCCGAAGCCGCACCCTGAGGAGCAGGCGTCGCTGCCCGAGGGTGTCTTGTAAGGGTGGCCTCCAGGCAGCTGCTCTCGCTTCGCAGGCACCTGCGGAGAAGTGCGCGCGCGCCTGATGCGTCGCGGACACGTGCCCGGTTGATGGGTCGTGGCCTCGTCGGTAAGCTAGAAAACTATAGTGAACTCAGAATTCAGCGACGAGTGTGGGGCACAATGACGTACAACTTTCCCGACGGATTCCTCTGGGGCGCGGCCAGCGCGCCACACCAAGTAGAGGGGGGCAACTCGAACAGCGACTTTTGGGCACAAGAGTCGCTCATGACTGGTGCTGACCGTAGCGGGGACGCGCTGGATAGCTACCACCGTTACCGCGAGGACATCCGCCTCGTGGCCGAATCAGGGCTCAACACGTACCGGTTCGGTGTGGAGTGGGCGCGCATTGAGCCCATCCCCGGTCAGGTGTCACTCGCTCAGCTCGCCCACTACCGTCGCATGGTCGAGGCTTGCCTGGAGATGGGTGTCAAGCCTTTCGTTACGCTCCACCACTTCACGTCGCCGCGGTGGTTTGCAGAAGAAGGTGGCTGGCGCGGCGAACGGTCTGTGGACCGTTTTCGCTCATACGTCGAGTTGGTGAGCCCGATACTCGCCGAGGTCGAGTGGGTGTGCACCATCAACGAGCCCAACATGTTGGCGATCCTTGTCGCCGAGCAGGAAGCGATGCGGACGGCTCCAGATGGCCGGGAGTGGCTTAGCCCCACGCTTGAGTCAGATGAGCCCCGCCCCGTGAAACCTGCTCCACCGACCGACATCGGCCGTCGGCTTATCCAGGCCCATTCGGCTGCTCGCGAGGTGCTTCGGGCAAACACCAACGCGAAGCTCGGTTGGTCAGTCGCCAATCGCGCGTTCGAGACGCGGCCGGGCGCTGATGACGTACGCCGGGAACTCGAATACGTATGGGAGGACCTTTACCTCAAGGCAGCTCAAGGGGACGACTATGTGGGGGTGCAGGCATACTCGGCGCAGTGGGTGGGTCTCGACGGAATTGAGCCGCATCCGGTTTCTTCGGACAACACCCTCGTCCGGACTGCCTACCGGCCCGATGCTCTCGGGATCGCGGTCCGTCACACCCGTGAAATTGTGCCCGACGTGCCGATCCTTGTAACTGAGAACGGCATCGCTACCGACGACGACGCGCGTCGGATTGCGTACACGGAGGCCGCGCTTCTCTCCCTCGGCGAGGCCATGGCTGACGGCGCCGACGTCCGCGGATACGTTCACTGGAGTTTGCTCGACAACTACGAGTGGGGGCACTGGGATCCCACCTTCGGGCTCGTAGCCGTCGACCGAAATACCTTCGAACGACAGCCCAAGCCGAGTCTCGCGTGGCTGGGCGGAGTCGCGAGAGCAAACCGCGTGTAATCCGCGGCTGCCGATTCAGTCCAGAGCCTCCGGCCCAAGGATCGCGCGGATGTTTGCTTCGATGAGCATTCTGATGTCGAACGGCGGCCCCTGCATCCACTGGAGTTGAAGCCCCTCCCAAGCGGCCAGGAGTAGGTGCGCTGCCACCTCCGGCTCAACATGGTCGGGCACATTGCCCAGGCCCTGAAGACGGCGTATGTCCGCGGCTACAACCTCTACCGACCGCGCCCACCTCTGCCGGAAGAATTCATTGGCAGGATGGTCCGGGTCAGCGGCCGCGCCGGCAAGCTCGTTGTACAGACGGGCGTAGTTCGTGCGCTGCACCCCCACTTCGGCACGATCTCCCATCTCGGCAATGGCGCCGGCCTCGGCACCGCGCGCGCGAATGTTCTCGTCGTCGTGCTGCTGCAGCGCGGCGATGAGGAGGTGCTCTTTCGCCGGGAAGTGGTAATAGACCGTGGGTTCGCTCGTCTCTGCAAGCGCGGCGATCTCCGACACGGCCACGTTGCGGTGCCCCTTATCCCGGACCAGCTGAAGAGCGGCGGCGCTCAACGACCGTCTACGCAGATCTGACTTCGCATACGGCCCACGTTTCTGCGGCATCCGTTGCCTCCCGGGGGTCTTGAGCTATTTCCTCACGCAATGTTATGCTCCTCGCACGAAACCTAGAACGAACTCAGGATTCGTTGAGAGGCGAGGATGCCGCAGGCAGGTATGGACCGACATGCATTGGTCCGGGGTCACAACCCGGTCATCACCGATGCGCACGCTACCGAGGTGCTCACGGTGGGCAACGGTGATATCGCGCTGAGCGTGGACATCTCGGGGTTGCAGTCGTTCCCGGCCTTTCACGAGATCAAGCCCGACCCTCGGCGCGTTGTTCGAGATGGGTTGAGCGGGTTGCCGCCTCAGCGGTCGCGTGTCTTTGACCGCGATGATTTCCAGATCCCGCTGCGTACGCAATCCACCTGGGGCTGGTATGAGACGCGACCTACCCGGGCCTTCGCTCTGGAGGAGACTGTCACGGTCTACTCAACGCCGCGAGGGCCGGTTCCCTACCTCGACCAAATGGGACTCCAGCGAGCTGGTGATCCCATCGCCGCGGAGTTCGAGGCGGGGGCGTGGTTCCACTTCAACCCGCGCCGCGCGCACCTTGGCCGGCTGGCGCTCGTGCGCCGCGGTGAGTCGGTTGAGTTGAGCCCCAGTTTGCTCTCCGACGCGCGCACGGAACTCGACCTGTGGACGGGGCGAATCGACGCCCATTACGTGCTCGAGGGCGACCCCGTGCACGTGACAACCGTCGCCGACCCCCACGCTGACCGCTTCGCGGTGAGAGTCGAATCCGCTGCGCTCTCTCGCGGGTGGGGTGTGGCGTGGGTCTTCGACAAGCAACCCGATGACCTGGCGTCGTTCGAGTCGCCGCTGGACGAGTCGGTGGAATGGTCGAAAGACTCGAGCCGACAGTGGACTGCACGTCGCGCTGTCGAGACCTTCGTATACGGCGTAAACATTGTCACGACCGGGAGCCTCTCCCTACATGACGGCGACGGCGCCGTGGCGACTAGCGCGACGGGCTCTCTCGAAGTCGTCGTCACGTTGCGGCCCGGCGTCGACGATGACCACGCGGCAGGGACAGCCACGTTCGTCGCTACCCGCGACGCGGCAGCGACGTGGTGGAACGAGCACTGGAGATCAGGGGCAGCCGTCAGCTTCGCCGGAAGTTCAGAACCGGGCGCCGCGGAACTTGAGCGACGCGTCGTGCTGTCGCAATACCTTCTTGCCGTGAATAGTGCCGGAGCCACGCCCCCGGCCGAGACCGGGCTGACCTACAACACCTGGACGGGCAAGTTTCACCTCGAAATGCACTGGTGGCATGCCGCTCACTTCGCCCTGTGGGGCCGTGGCCATCTGCTGGAGCGGAGCCTCGGTTTCTACCACAACGCCCTCCCGTCGGCGCGAGAGACTGCTCGGAGTCAGGGTTACCGCGGGGCTCGCTGGCCGAAGCAGACGGATCCCTCCGCACGTGAGTCGCCCAGCAACATAGGCGTATTCCTCATCTGGCAGCAGCCGCACATTATTTACCTGCTCGAACTGATGTGGCACGAGGGCCGCGAGGGGAGATTCCTCCGCGAAAACTTTGAGCTCGTGCAGGCAACAGCCGAGTTCATGGCGGACTTCGTCGAGGAGTCCAACGGTTCGTTTCGGCTCCCCCCTCCACTCATCCCCGCCCAGGAGAGCTACCTTGCATACCGCAATACGACCGCCGACCCGACGTTTGAGCTCGCGTATTGGTCATGGGGGCTGCGCGTCGCGAATGAATGGCGTGAGCGTCTAGGACTTGCGCCCGATGATCGTTGGCGACGCGTCGAACGGGGAATGAATCAGCCTGCCCGCCTCAGCGACGGAACGTATGCGGCCGTCGCGACGGCGCCTTATCTCATTCGGGAAGATCACCCCTCGATGCTGATGGCGTTGGGATGGGTGCCCGTCACCGCCCACGTGGACACAGAGGTTATGGCAGCGACGCTCGAGAGCGTCTGGGAAAACTGGGACCTCCAATCGAGTTGGGGGTGGGACTACCCGGTTCTGGCAATGACAGCAGCCACCCTCGGCGACCTAGGCCGAGCTCTCGATGCTCTGTTGCTCCCGTCGCCGAAGAACGTGTACCTACCGAACGGACACAACCCGCAGATCCCGGGATTTCTCAGCCTGTACCTTCCCGCAAACGGGGGCCTTCTCGCGTCCATCGCGCATATTGTCGCGGCCCACGAAGCCGGCGCAGAACTCCCTCTCGGCTGGAAGATCGCCTCCGAGGGACTTGGAACCCTGCCAAGATCTCGACGCGTCCACGCGCCGTCCCTTTAACCCCAGAGAACTGTGAGGAGAGGCACGCCCATCTGGCAATCGATTGACAAGTAAAACGCAATCCCCCGTGCACCAACACAACTCTTGATTTTCAAAGGTGAGGACCATGCAGAAAAATCGTTCCCCGTTCCGAGCCGGGCGCCGCAATGCCCTCGTGGCAGCGAGCTCGCTAGCCGTCGTAGTTTCACTAGCGCTATCCGGATGCGCCGGGTCGGCTGAGGAGCCCGCCGATGATGGCGAGGTCGAGTTGACCTTCATGAACCAGTCGCGCGGTCAGGAGGCTGCCCTCACGCAGCTCGCCGAGCAGTACACCCAGGAGACGGGGGTCACGGTCTCCATCGATTCCCCTGGCCACGCTGACTACCTGCCCAAGCTGCAGGCTCGAGCCCAGTCGAACTCGATGCCCGACGTCTACTCGTCCTTCGCCGCCACAGATATGGCGCCCTTCTATCGGGCCGGGTGGGCAATGGACCTCACAAGTGAACTCGACGGCGGCTGGAGCGACAACTTCAGCCCGACAATCCTCGAGCTGTCCAAATTCGAGGACGGCAACAACCTCGATGTGCCAGCTGGCACCTATACGGTGCACTGGGAAACCCAGACCTACGGTCTCCTCGTGAACCCGGCACTGACGGACATCAATCTCGACGACAGCCCCGCGACGGCCGAAGACTTCATCGAGGCACTCTCCGCAGCGGACGCGAAGTTCTCGGTCGCAGCATCGCTCTCGCCTCAGCTCATCTGGGGCCTCGCGTCCAACTGGCTCAGCGACGATGAGATCGAAGCGACCTTCAAGGGGGAGTCGAGCTGGGAGTCCGAAGGCTGGCGCAACGCCTTCCAGGTTCTGGTCGACATGAAAGATGCAGGGGTCATCGCGAATGACTCGCTGCCGGGCGGCCAAGACGACAACCCGAACGTCGAGTCGGCATTCTTCACGCAGGCCACCGGAGCGATCTTTGACGCCTCGCCGGGCGTCTCGGTAGGCCTCCGCACGAATCCCGAGTTCGAGGACTACTTCTCTATCGGTATCCCCGTCGTCGACGGTGCGCCCCTCGATCCGCGCTCTCCCGGCGTCCCCGGAAAGGGCGCCGTCATCAACCCGAAGGGTGACCACCCGGAGGAAGCGCTCGCGTTCGTGAAGTGGCTGACCGAGCCCGAGCAGCAGTCGGTCTTCGCTGAGGTCGGTCGCATCCTGCCCTCCAACCCTGAGCTACTCGCCAGCGGCACCGTGCCCACCCAGCTCGCAGGATTCGCCGACGGTGTGGAGACGATGCAGACCATGTCCACGACCTTCACGACCGACGTGAAGACAGCGATTGTGGCTGAGGCGCAGCGCCTCGTCTTGGGTGAGGCGGACATCGACGAGGTCCTGGCCAACATCCAGGCCGCTCAGGATCGGTCGGCATGACCTCTCAGCCCGTTTTGGTCCCCACCCCGCGCCTGAAGAGGGCGCGGAGTGGGGGCCGCCCCCTCCGTCAGAACCTGGTTGGGTGGCTCTTCCTGGCACCCGCAATCGCCCTCATCGGTGTCTTCACCATCACGCCGTTCGGCCAAGCCATCTTGCTGAGCTTCCAATCGTGGGATGGCGTCAGCCCCGAGACTCCTTGGGTCGGTTTCGCGAACTACGAATTCGTCGGAAGTGATCCCATCTTCTGGGCCTCGATGCGCAACGTGCTCTTCTTCGGAGTCGTTGGGTTCTTCCTCGGAAACGCCATCGCGCTGTCGATGGCATTGGCGGTCAACCGCATCACCAAAGGCAAGACCTTCTTCCGAACCGTCTTCTACCTTCCGGGCGTGCTGTCGGTCGTCGTCGTCGGTCTGCTGTTCTCATTCATCCTCGCCCCCGGATCAGGTGTGCTGAACCGGCTACTCGAGATCTTCGGACTGGGATCGCTCGCACAGAACTGGCTCGGCGAACCGGCTATTGCACTTCCGGCGGTGGCCGCGGTATTCATCTGGTTCCACTGGGGCTTCGGGTTCCTGCTGTTCCTAGCCGGTTTGCAGGACGTACCGCAGGAGCTTTACGAAGCGGCCGAACTCGACGGCGCGAACGCGTGGACGCGCTTTCGCTACATCACCTGGCCACAACTGGCGCCAGTGACCTCGATTGTGAGCTTGCTGACGCTTCTCGCGGCGCTACAGATTTTTGGAACAGTCCAGGTGCTCACAAACGGCGGCCCGGGCTACCACACCATGGTCCCCACCCTCGCGATCTTCAACGAAGCATTCGTGAACTACCGCTACGGAAGCGCGGCCGCCATGTCCGTCATCTTCGGCGGCGCCCTCGTGCTCCTGTCGGTCCTTCAGCTCGCAATCACAGGACGGAGGTCTCGAGCATGACCCTCACAGAAGACACCACGACGCTCGCAGACGAGTCTGCACCGGAGCGAAAGGTGCCGCGTCGCCGCCTCCGGCTGGACCAAATCGGCCTATACGGCCTGCTGACCGTCGCCGCTCTCAGCGCCTTGCTACCTCTGATCTGGATGATCTCGGGGTCGCTCCAGTCGCTACCCGAGCTTCTCGCGAACGACAGCTTCCTCCCAGCGGTGCCGCAATGGGGTAACTACATCACGGCGTGGGTAGACGGGGATCTCGGAACCTACCTGCGCAACAGCGTCGTGTACACGGGTTCAGCCGTCGTCGGCATCCTGCTGGTTTCGAGCCTCGCTGGCTACGCACTCGCCCGGCTCGACTTTGCCGGCAAAGGCGTGTTCACCTTCGTCATCCTTGCGGTCATGATCATCCCGGCGCCGGCGATGTTCCTGGCCCAGTACAAGCTGCTCATCTCGCTCGGCCTCACCAATAACCCCGTTGGATACATCCTGATCCTCATCACTTCGGGCATACCGATGTCGACGCTCATCATGCGGAGCTTCTTCGTCAGCCAGCCCCGTGACCTGGAGGAGGCTGCCGCGCTGGACGGTGCCGGTCCCTTAAGGATCTTCTGGTCCGTCATTCTCCCGCTGGCCAGACCGGGGCTCGCCGCGGTCGCCGTCATCCAGGGACTGGGGGCGTGGAACGAATATCTGATGGCGCTTGCGCTGTTCGACGACAACGCTTTGATGCCCATTCAGCGAGGGCTGACAGCGTTCACCTCGGCCGAGACTCCCCAGCAGCAGATCCTCCTGGCAGCGACGACGATCTCCATCGTCCCCGTTGTCATTTTCTACCTGATGGCGCAGCGACACATCGTGAAAGGAATCGGAGCCGGGGCCATCAAGTAGCGCGATGTGCGCGCTCTCGTGTCATGCCTCAGCGCCTGCCTACCCCGTGAGCTGGCGACGACCTTCGGTATCAGCACAACAACGGAGCCCCGTGACGGTAAACGTCACGGGGCTCCGTCGTTCCGGTACTACTGAACCGACCAGCCACCGTCGGAGGCGAGTACCGCACCGTTAACGTTCACGCCGTCGTCCGAGAGGAGGAAGGTGATGGAGGCGGCGAGCTGCTCCGCCGTGGCGATGGTAGGAATCATGGCCTGGAAAGGCTGGAGACGTGCCGAGCCTTCCGCGGACATGTGGGGAGGCATAGGAATCCCGGTCGCCACGCCGCCTGGAGCCACTGCATTCACGCGAAGACCATGCGGCCCGTACATGAACGCTGCGGACTTCGTGAGGCCGATGATGCCGTGCTTGGACACCGTGTAGGCGTTGCCAGAGCTGTTCCCGCGGAGCGCGGCCTCACTCGCAACGTTCACAACGGACCCCGTCCCGGCTGCGGTCATCACAGGGATCACGGCTCGCAGGACTTTGAACGCCCCGGTGAGGTTGATAGCGATGACCCGATCCCACACCGCGTCGCTGGTTTCGCCCGCGGGGGAGAAGTCATCGTTGATGCCCGCAACGTTTGCGAGAGCGTCGATGCGCTGGCCGGCGGCGGCGACAATAGCGTCGACGTCCTCCTGAGAGGTGATGTCGGCCCGGACCACGACGATGTCTGAGGAGGGGTGAGTTGCCTTGAAGTCGTCTAGACGCTCCTGGGATACATCGACGGCAATGACACGGCCCCCTTCCCGGGCGATGCGCGACGCCGTCGCGCGACCGATGCCGGATGCAGCCCCGGTCACTACGACCGTCTTGCCCGTGAAGCGGCCGGGTGTGGTCTGCTCAGTCCATCCGGACGTCGATTCGCTAGACGCGGGAACGACGCCGTCGTTGGCAGCGAGAACAAGGTCATCGACAACCGACTGCGGCATCTGGCCGCCACTCGCTGCGACAAGCTGCTGAAGGGGGAGGCCGCGCATGGGGGCGAGCATCTCCTCCCTCGCACCCGACTGAGCTAGCAGCTCACGAACGAGAGGTCCTCCCTTGGGGTGGTCGAGCCACTCGCCGATAGTCGAGGACGCGGTGAGGGATGTGTTATCTGTCATGGGTAGACACCATTTCTATCGAGGCTCGCCGGCCGCTCACCAGTCGTGGACGGTGCCATCGGCCAAACGGTTGTACGGGAGGTACGCGCGGATGTACGGGTAGTTGCCTGCCTCATCCACATCGAGCTCGACGCCAAGGCCAGGCTTGTCTCCCGGGTGAAGGAAGCCGTCGTTCCAGGTGTAGGACTGCTCGAACACCGCGTCGGTCTTCTCGCCGTGCTTCATGTACTCCTGGATGCCGAAGTTGTGAATGGACAGGCCCAGATGCATCGCCGCGGCCATTCCGACAGGGGAGATGTCAGTGGGTCCGTGCATGCCGGACTTGATCTGGTACTGCGAGGCGTAGTCGAGCACCTTCTTCAGGTGTGTGATGCCGCCGGTGTGCGTCACCGCCGACCGGACGTAGTCGATGAGCTGCTCGCGGACGATCTGCTGGTAGTCCCAGACGGTGTTGAAGATCTCGCCGATGGCGAGGGGCGTCGTAGTGTGCTGGCGCACGAGCCGCAGAGCCTCCTGATTCTCCGCGGGCGTGCAGTCTTCGAGCCAGAACAAGTCGTAAGGCTCGAGCGACTTGCCGAGTTGCGCGGCCTGAATGGGTGTCATCCGGTGATGCCCGTCGTGCAGCAGCGGCACCTCGGGGCCGAACTCGTTGCGCACGGCCTCGAAGACGGTCGGGATGTGGCGCAGGTAGCTGCGCGTGTCCCAGTCCTCTTCGTTGGGTAGTCCGCCGCGCTGCGCTGGTTCGTGGTCGTACCGAACGCCCGAGTTCTCTTCGTACGTTGCGTTGGAGGCGATCCCATAGATCGACTTGAGTCCCGGAACCGCCGACTGGATGCGGATCGCTCGATACCCCTGCGCCTGATGCTCACGGACGCTGTCGAACAGCTCTTCGTTGTCTCGGCCCGAGGCATGTCCGTACGCCAGAAGTCCGTTGCGCGAAGCACCTCCAAGCAGCTCGTATACCGGCATTCCTGCCGCCTTGCCCTTGATGTCCCAGAGCGCCATGTCGACTGCGGCAATGGCAGCCATCGTCACCGGCCCGCGACGCCAGTAGGCGCTGCGGTAGAGGAACTGCCAGGTGTCCTCGATGCGCCGTGCGTCGCGACCGAGCAATAGGGGTACGACGTGCTCGCTGAGGTAGGCAACAACGGCCATCTCGCGGCCGTTAAGCGTTGCGTCACCGAGGCCCGTGAGGCCGTCGGCGGTCGTGAGCTTGAGTGTCACGAAGTTGCGGTCGGGACTGGTGACGATGACTTCTGCTTTATCGATTCGCATTCGGCGGTCTTTCCGGTCGGGGCCCGCCGGACCGCCACTCTTTGCGCAGGCGACGTCGCGGGCTATCTAAGTGAAACAGAATGGCCCGGGTTCTGGCAAGCGGTTGCGCACCCTTCGGTCGGGAGTGTCGCGGCGCCAGCTACGCGAACGTGCAACCGATTGACAAGACGAACCTGATGCGCCCAGAATGGCGCAATGCCTTTGCCACGACGTCGTGACCCGGATCGACTGCTGCCCGCCGATCCCCGCACACGCGACATCGCGCGAGACCTCTATCGCTCCGTCTCCGACGCGCCCATCATCTCGCCCCACGGACATGTCCCGGTCGAATGGCTTCGGGATGACACCCCGTTTTCGGATCCTGCCGATCTGCTCGTCACTCACGACCACTACGTCACTCGGCTACTGCACGCGGCAGGTGTCGATTATGCGGACCTCGGTCTGGGCGGGCACGCTGCAGACCCTCGCGACGTGTGGCGGATTCTCGCCTCTCACTGGCATCTCTTCACGGGTACCGCGTCGGGCTACTGGCTGGAGGAGGAGTTCGCGGAGATCCTGGGCGTAGAAGGCGCGTTCGGCCCCGATACCGCCGACCATTTCTTCGACGTGATCTCGGAACGACTCGCCTCGCCGGAGTACCGACCGCGGGCGCTGTTTGAGAAATTCGGCATCGAGGTGCTGGCCACAACCGACGACCCGCTCGATGACCTGTCGGCTCACGCATCGCTGCGTGACGTGTTACCCGGTCGCGTGTTGCCAACCTTCCGGCCAGACAAGTACCTGGACCCCGATGCTGAATTGTTCGCCTCGAACATCGAGGCGCTTCTAGGGGCCACGGCTCAGCCCACGTCATTCGCTGGATATCTGCGTGCGCTCAAGGAGCGCAGGGCGCATTTCATCGCTAACGGGGCGGTATCCGCAGACCACGGCGTCCAACAACCTGAGACCGCCGACATCGACCCCCTCGAAGCGAGCAGGCTTTTTGATGCGGTGGTGGAGGGCTCGGCATCTGTTGCGGGGAAGGCTGCTTTCCGCGCCCACATGCTTCTTCAGATGGCCCGCATGAGCGTCGACGACGGGCTCGTCATGACAGTGCACGCGGGAGTCTTCCGCAATCACAACTCTCAAACGAAGCGGGCGTTTGGCTCCGACACCGGTCACGACCTCCCGGTGCCTACGGACTTCGTGCGCGGACTTCGCCCGCTGCTCGAGCGCTACGGGTTGGAGCGCAACTTTCATCTCGTGCTGTTCGCGGTCGACGAAACCGTCTACTCGCGGGAGATTGCACCGCTCGCAGGCTTTTACCCGTCGGTATTCATCGGGGCACCATGGTGGTTCCTCGACGCGCCCGACGCAATGGCGCGCTTCCGCTCTGCCGTCACCGAGACCGCCGGCTTCTCCCGCTCGTCAGGGTTCATCGATGACACCCGCGCCTTCCTCTCGATTCCCGCACGGCACGACACAGCACGGAGAGCAGACGCCGCATTCTTGGCTCGGTTTGTTGCCGAAGGTCGTATCCAGTCGCGGGACGCAGAACGTGTCATCGCAGACTCCGTCTCCGGTCAGCCGCGGCGGGTGTTCAAACTATGACCTCCCCATCACTTCGGCGGTCAGCTAAGGCGCCAACCGTCCGGATTGTTCACCTGGGCCTTGGAGCCTTCAGCCGCTCTCACACTGCCTGGTACACCCAGCGAAGTGTGGACGGGGCCGACTGGGGCATCGCTGCTTACACCGGCCGCAGTAGAAACCTGCCGGACCGTCTCAATGCCCAATTTGGCGTCTACACGCTGGTCGAACGTGACAGCGACGGCGACCGCCCCAGCGTCGTCTCAAGCGTCGTGCGAGCGCATCCGGGGGATGATCTCCCCGCGCTCATGCATGACCTCGCTGCACCGGACACGGCGGTTGTGACACTCACAATCACCGAGGTGGGTTATCGACTGACGCCGAGTGACGAGCCGGATCTCGACGACCCGTCTGTGCGGGCGGACATCGCCGGTCTGAGCGCCATAGCGACTGGCGACCTCGCGCTCGCGGACGCGCGCCCGACAACAGCAATGGGGCGTCTCCTTCTCGGCTTCGAGGCTCGACGGCGTGCTGGAGGTGGTCCACTTGCCGTGCTCTCGTGCGACAACCTGCCCGACAACGGAGGCCGCCTCCGACGTGGCATGAGCTCATGGGCCCGCAATACTGCGCCCGAACTCCATCGGTGGATCATGGCGAACGTAGCATTCGCTTCGAGCTCAGTTGACCGAATAACACCTCGCATCTCCGATGCCGAAGAAGATGCATTGCGGGTGCGGTTCGATGACCTTGCTCCAGTAGTCGCAGAGCCCTTCAGCGACTGGGTCATCAGCGGGGAGTTTCCGGCCGGCCGTCCCGATTGGGAGAGTGCCGGCGCCCGTTTTGTCGACGAACTTGAGCCGTGGGAAGCGCGAAAGCTCTGGCTGCTCAACGGTGCGCACACGCTACTTGCTTGCCAGGGACTTCGGCGCGGGCACGCGACCGTGGCCGACGCCATCGCCGATCCCGCATGCCGCGCAGCAGTCGACGCGCTCTGGGACGAGGCCGAGTCCGCTCTCCCAGACGGCCTCGATATACCGGCCTACCGTGACGCACTACTCAGCCGGTTCGAGAACCCTCGCATTGAACACCGCCTAGAACAGATTGCTCGTGACACGACCACGAAGGTCCGTCTGCGCATCGCGCCAGTGGCGGAGCGAGAACGATCCCTAGACCGGAGTGCGGCGGCCTGCGCGTTCGCCTTCGCTTGTTGGATATTCGCGACCGAAGCCGGAATGCTCCCTTCCGAGGAGCGTCCGACGGAGGCCCGGCCCACCAAGGACTGGGTGGGCGCCGTGAGTCCTGCGCTCGCAGACGATGCGGACTTCGTCCACGAGGTTGAGCGGGCGGTCCACACCCTGGCAAATAACGAAACGGCCACGGTGGTCTAGAAGTTTGGCAATCGGTTGTCATTCGACCGGTGTCCTGCTTTACTGCTCTCAGCGGCGGTTCCCGACCACAAATGCAAGCGGTTGCCCGCCACCTCATCATCCAAAGGAGTATGAATCGATGTCGATTTCCCGTACCCGCATGAAGGGTCTTGCCGCCCTCGGCGCCCTGAGCGCGACCGTCATGATCCTCGCGGGTTGCACGGGCGAAGCTGCGCCCACCTCTTCGTCCTCTGGCGCCGCAGGTCCCGCGCCCGATCTCAAGATCTCCGCGGTCTCCGCCCCGAACTCGCTCGACCCGGCACAGCTCGTCGACGGGACCCAGATGTACGTCTGGTCATCGATCTACGACACCCTTCTCGCCCGTGACAGTGCAACTGGCGAGCTCATCCCGAACGCGGCGGAGAGCTGGGAGTACAACGAGGACGGGACCGAACTGACCCTCAAGCTGGTCGAGGGTATGACTTTCAGTGACGGCGACCCCGTGACTGCGGAGTCCGTCGTCGCAACCATGAAGCGAAACATGGCCACGCCTGGCATCGTCCAGCCGCGGTTCAGTCTCGTCTCCGACGTCGCGGCCGAGGACGATCTCACAGTAAAGGTGTCGTTCACCACCTACGACCCCCAGTTTGTCTACCTGCTCGCGCTTGGGGCGGGGGCCATCGGCAACGAGGACAACCTCACCGATCCGTCGATTGCCACAGACCCCGTCGGCTCAGGCCCCTACACGCTCGATGTGGCGAGCACCGTCCCCGGCACCACGTACGTCCTGAAGAAGCGCGAGGACTATTGGAACGCTGACGCATACCCGTTCCCGAGCTTCACTGTGCGGGTGCTGCAGGACCCGACCGCGGCATTCAACGCACTGCAGGCCGGAGAAATCAACGCAGGAACAGTGCAGGCACAGGTCGCCCCGCAGCTGGATCCCAACAGTTTCACCGTCACCGATGTCGAGGCGCAGGCCGTCGCGTACCTCGATGTTCTCGACCGTGCAGGCGACAAGTGGCCGGCTTTGGGTGACGAGAAAGTTCGTCAGGCAATCAACTACGCCATCGACCGCGAAGGGATCCTCAACGGCATCTACTCCGGCGTGGGCAAGGTCACACAGCAGGTATTCAACCCCGCCGGCGAGGTCTACGACGAAGCGCTCAACGACACATACGACTACGACCCTGCCAAGGGCAAGGAACTCGTCGAGGAAGCCGGATATGCCGGCGAGACGTTCCAGATTCCGAGCACCTTCCTCACAACGTCTATTGAGCCGACGCTCTCGCAGGCGTTCTCCGATATCGGTCTCAACCTGGAGTGGGTTGCCGTACCGCCGCAGCAGGCCCAGTCTGCTCTCCAGTCGGGCGAGTACGGGCTGACCTTCCAGATCACCGGCTTCAACTCCGACCCGGCGGACGCGTTCACTCACTACAGCGTGAACGGAGACCGTAACCCTCAGCACTACACGGACGCGACGCTTGATGAACTGTTCGGCACCATCGACTCGACCGTCGAGTTCTCGGAGGCTCTGCCGACCTACAAAGAGCTGAACGAGTATGCAGTCGAGCAGGCATGGGAAGCGCCGATTGTGTTCGTAGGAGCCAAGTGGGCAACCGCTGACGGCGTCTCCATCGTCAACTACGGCGGCGCCCCGACAACGATTCGGACGTTTGCCTTCGCTGGCTAACGCAACCGCGGGGGCGGGTCGAAAGACCCGCCCCCGTACCTCGATAGGAATCTGATGCTCCTTTACATCGCGAAGCGACTCGGCGCCGGGGTCGTGCTTGCTCTCCTGGTTTCTTTCATCACCTTCATGCTGCTGAGCACGTCGTTCGAGGACGTTGCTCGAACGATCCTCGGTCCGTCGGCAACCCCAGAGACCGTGGCCGGCATCATGGCGGCGAGAGGGTGGGATCGCCCAGCCATCGTCCAGTACTTCGACTGGCTACTCCACGCGCTCCGCGGAGACTTCGGAGTGTCTGTCTATACCTCGCTGCCGGTGGCACCGTCAGTAATCCAGCGTCTCACCGTCACCTTGTCGATAATCGTGCCGGCGCTTTTGATTACCGCAGTCGTCGCTACGTTTCTCGGCGTATGGTCGGCGTCGCGCGGCGGCATCGTGGACCGGATCTCGCAGGGACTGTCGCTCGTCGGGTACCTCGTCCCCGGACTCCTCCTGGCAATCGGACTGGTCGTGATCTTCGCCGTGCAGCTCAAGTGGCTTCCGGCCACAGGCTTCACACCTTTCAGCGACAACCCGGCGGCCTGGCTTCGCAGCATCACCATTCCCGTGATTGTTCTCGTCATTGGGGGCGCAGCGAACATGACGGCACAGGTGCGAGGTCGCATGATTGACGAGCTGCGCAAGGACTACGTGCGCACACTGCGAACACGAGGCGTCTCCACGAACGCCATCATCGTCAAGCACGCATTGCGCAACGCTGGCAGCCCTGCACTTACAGTGATGTCGCTCGAGTTCATCCAGATGTTTGGTGCGGCTCTCATCATCGAGAACGTCTTCGCCCTGCCTGGCTACGGCAGTTTCGCGTTCAACGCCTCCCTGCAGGGTGACATCCCTGTCATCCTCGGCATCACCGCCTTCGGCACGCTGCTGGTGATTGTCGTCAACCTGGTCACAGACCTAGCCAACGGCTGGCTCAACCCGAAAGCGAGGGTCCGATGACCCTTCCCAACGATCCTTCGATTGACCCGGAACCTCCTCTCAGCGCACGGACGTCTACGTCCGCATTCGCTGAGCCGGTCACGCAGAACGTGACACAACCGAGCACCGAGCTCCTGCAGACCGTGGCGGCTGCCACACGCGCAAGCCGGGTCCCTGTCTGGCGCAAGCTGATGAAGGACCCACAGGCCGTCATCACCGTCATCATCCTCGCCGTCATCGTCTTCCTGGGCGTGCTTGCCTCGTTCATCGCACCGCACGGGCCTAACGAGTCCGACCTCAGCATGGTGAATGCGCCGGTGGGAACCGAGGGGTACCTCCTCGGTGGAGATGAATCTGGCCGCGACATATTCAGCAGGCTGCTCTACTCGACGCAGACCGCAATCATCGCGGGGCTCATTGGTACCGGCGTCGCCCTCATCGTCGGGGTGACCGCAGGTTTGGTGGGCGGATACTTCGGTCGATTCACCCAGTCAGCGACCGAGTGGATTTTCAGCCTCATCATGACCTTCCCCGGTCTGTTGCTGCTCATCATCCTCATGCCGGTTACCGGCGGCGACTACCGTGCGACGATGCTGATCTTCGGCGTGCTGCTTGCGCCGGGCATCTACAGGATCGTTCGTAACCTCGTTCTCGGCGTGAAGAACGAGCTCTATGTAGATGCCGCCCGGGTAGCCGGTCTCGGGAACCTTCGAATTCTCGGCCGGCACGTCCTCTTTGTGGTTCGCGGACCCATCATCATCGCCGCCGCGTTCCTCGTCGGCTCCGCCATCGCCGTCCAGTCCGGCCTTGCCTTCTTGGGCGTCGGATCACTCGAGGTGCCGAGCTTCGGAGCGATGATTGCTTCCGGCTTCCGCAATCTCTACATCGCTCCGACCCAATTTCTCTGGCCGTCCATCAGCCTCGGACTCATCACAGCCTCGCTGGTGCTGCTCGGAAACTCTCTCCGCGACGCTCTCGAAGGGTCCAAGCCCCAGCCCAGCAAAGTCGGGTCGGGACAGCGAGTGGCCGTCGACGAAGACGAGAACCGTGACCGCGCAGCGCGTTCCCTGCTCGACATCCGCGATCTGGCCATCGCGTACCCCCGGCCCGACGGCAAGCTAAACGAGGTCGTTCGCGGCGTCTCGCTTGCCGTCCAGAGGGGCAAGGTGATGGGCCTGGTGGGCGAGTCGGGGTCGGGTAAGTCGCAGACCGCGTTCGCAACCCTCGGCGTGCTCCCCAACGAGGCGGTCATCGTCAGGGGCTCGATTCTGTTCGACGGGGAAGAGCTCGTCGGTCTCACCGATGCGCAGATGCGACCGTTGCGAGGCAAGGCAATCGCCTATATCCCGCAGGAACCCATGTCGAACCTCGATCCGTCGTTCAAGGTCGGATCGCAGCTTGTAGAGGGCGTCCGCTCCGCCCTTGGCATTTCGAAGAAGGAAGCGAAAGAACGAGTCTTGGCGCTCCTGAAACGGGTCGGGATCAACGACCCGGAGCGAACATTCGATTCGTACCCCCACCAGATCTCAGGCGGTATGGCGCAGCGCGTGCTCATCGCCGGCGCGGTGGCCAGCCGGCCCAAGCTACTCATTGCGGACGAGCCCACCACCGCGCTCGACGTGACTGTGCAAGCCGAGATTCTCGACCTGCTGCGCGACCTTCAGTCGGAGCTCGATATGGCCGTTCTGCTCGTCACCCACAACTTCGGAGTCGTCGCCGACGTGTGTGACCAGATCGCTGTAATGCGGCAGGGAGAGATCGTCGAACAGGGCGACATCGAGCAGATCTTCGACCACCCGCAGCACGAGTACACAAAGATGCTCCTCAACGCGATCTTGGATGAAGACACCGTGAGGACCGACCCGCCGGCGCCGGCATCGAAGACAGAGGGTGTGGCATGAGCTTGCTCGAGATCCGAGACCTTCGCGTCTCTTACCCGGGGCGAGGCTTTCGTGCAAAGCCGGTAGAGGTCCTGCACGGGGTGAGCTTGGAGGTCGCCGCGGGAGAGACCGTCGGTCTTGTCGGCGAGTCTGGTTCGGGGAAGACGACTATCGGACGGGCCGTGCTCGGACTTGTCCGCCCTTCCGGCGGGTCCATCCGCTTCGAAGGACAGGAAATCAGCGGACTTCAGGGCCGCGCCCGTCGCGCCCTGTCTGACCACATCCAGGTGGTCTTTCAAGATCCGTACACGTCACTCAACCCCTCCATGACCATCGGCGAGATCCTCGCTGAACCCCTCGTGGTGCAGGGAGCCACAGGCAAAGATGCGCGGTCGCGTGTGCGGGCCCTCCTCGACCAAGTGGGCCTGCCGTCAGATGCGATAGACCGATTGCCACGAGAGTTCTCCGGCGGGCAGCGCCAGCGCGTTGCGATTGCACGCGCACTCGCCCCAAAGCCGAAGATCATCGTGTGCGACGAGCCGGTGTCGGCACTCGACTTGTCGACGCAGGCGACAGTGATGGAGCTATTCGTCGAGATCCAGCGCGCCACCGGCGTCTCCTACCTCTTCGTCTCCCACGACCTTTCCGTCATTCGACACATCAGCCACCGCGTTGCCGTGCTGTATCGCGGCGACCTTGTCGAGACAGGCGATGCTCCCACGGTCACCTCAGTCCCGACCCACCCCTATACCCAACGCCTACTGCTGGCAGCACCGGTCGCAGACCCTCGCGCGCAGCGCGAACGCCGTGAAGCGCGGCGGAAGATCCTGGAGGCAGAGAAACGATGACCATTCCGTTGTTGAGCGGGTTCCACCCCGACCCGTCTATTTGCCGCGTGGGCGATGACTACTACCTCGCAACCTCGACATTCGAGTACTTCCCGGGTGTGCCCATCTTCACTAGTCGCGACCTAGTGACCTGGCAACAACTGGGGCATGCCCTCAACCGACCCTCGCAACTCAAAGTGCGGACCGGACTCGACAACGCCAGCGGCGGCATTTACGCGCCCACCTTGAGACACCACGGCGGCCGTTTTTGGATGACGACGACCAACATCCACGATGTCCGCGACGGACACCTCATCGTTCACGCGGATGACCCCGCCGGACCGTGGAGCGACCCGGTATACACAGCGGGGCTCATCGGTATCGACCCCGACCTCGCCTGGGACGACGAGGGCCACTGTTATCTCACATGGTCCGACGTCGTTCGCGGGGGCATCACGACAGCGAGAGTGGACCCCGAAACCGGAGAGTTACTCTCGGAACCAACTGAGATCTGGCGCGGGACCGGAGGCGCCCACGCGGAGGGTCCGCACCTGTTCCGCCGCGGCGACTGGTGGTACCTCCTCGTCGCTGAGGGCGGAACCGCTACGGGACATATGGTCACGATTGCTCGCGCCCGCGACATCTCGGGTCCGTTCGAGTCGAACCCCGCTAACCCAATCCTGACTCACCGCAGCACATCGAATCCCGTGCAGTCCACTGGGCATGCAGACCTGGTGGAGCTCGTCGATGGATCTTGGGCCATGGTTCACCTCGGAACGCGACCCAGGGGCTCGTTCCCCAAGTGGCACACGAACGGTCGAGAGACGTTCCTTGTCGGTATCGACTGGGTCGACGACTGGCCTGTAGTCGTCCCGGACCGGTTCGTCGTACCCGAGGCATCCCAGGGCTTCACGGATGAGTTCACTGGCGCAGCACTCCATCACCGCTGGATCGCGCCGGGGGTCGACCCCTCGTCGTTCGCATTTCCCACGGCGTGGGGACTGGAGCTCCGAGCGGGACGCTCGGCTGAGTCGCCGGAAACTCTTCATCTGCTCGCGACGCGCGTTCTCGACTTGCAATGGACGGCGAGCGTCAAGGCGCGCGGGGATGTGGCGCTAACGGTGCGTATCGACGACGCACACCAGGCCTCAGTGGAGCGCGTCGGCGAGGTCGTGACCGCTCGCGTCGTTATCGGCCCGGCCGACCACGTCCTCGCGATGCGTACGGACCTGGACGCGGAGGCCGAGCTGTCAATCAAGGCCGTCCCGTACGGTGGCGCGCCGGGCCAGAGGAAAGGACCGGACCGGCTGGTTCTGGGTGCGGATGGCGATGGCGGCTTCGTCGAGCTTGCGTCCTTCGATGGTCGCTACATCTCGACCGAGGTAGCGGGTGGCTTCACGGGACGCGTCGTAGGCGTGGAGGCGCTCGGCGGCGATGCCGTTGTGACGAGGTTCGCTTACTCCCCGTCCTGAGGGTGAAGCTCGGGGACGAAGGCGGAGAGCATCTCGCGAAGGATGTCCTCGACATTCAGATCTCTTTCAGGGGAGTACAGCCACTGCAGATGCAGGCCTTCGGTCAGTGCGACTGTGGCAGCGGCAAGATCCTCCGGGGTGACTGTGCCTCTCAACCGGCCTTCATCAGCGAGCTGCCGGAACAAACGAGAGAGGAATCTCCTGATGTCGGCGTAGCGGCGAGCGAAATGCTCGTGCGCCGGGTGGGCGGTTGCTGCCGCCTCGCCGGCGAGTACCGCGCTGAGTTCCACAAGACCGGCATACCTGTCGCGCTCAACAAGAGTGCTCACCATCCCCTGCAGAATGGTCGCCGGATCCGAAGCTTCGCCAGCGGTGCGGTGGTCCGCCAGATACTTCGCACTTCTTTCGTCCTGCAGGTCAAGCACTGCCGTGAGCAGGTCCTCCTTGCGGGGAAAGTGGTGAAGCAACCCGGTGTGACTGATGCCCGCCCGGCGGGCTATCTCTGCCATCGAGGCTCCGTGGAACCCGGACACGGCAAAGGCCTCCGAACAGGCAGAGATGATGGCTTGACGTACCGCGGCTGACTTCGCGTACTGACGAATCACAGACACCTCCAAAAATAGTGAGCCCTTACTATTTTATGTTACGGTGTGGTGGCAATCGGTTGTCAGGGCCATGCCCGCTAAGAGACGAAGGAAACACGATGACGAATTTCCCCCACGGTTTCCTCTGGGGCGCGGCCACCGCTCCTCACCAGATCGAGGGCAACAACGTCAACAGCGACTGGTGGGCGCGTGAGCAGATGATGCCCGGAATGGAACTGTCTGGCGACGCCGTCGACAGCTACCACCGCTACCGCGAGGACATCTCGCTCCTCGCGGAGGCAGGCCTCAACACCTACCGTTTCGGCATCGAGTGGTCACGCATAGAGCCGATCCCCGGCCACTTCTCCCGGGCGGAGCTCGCTCACTACCGGCGAATGATTGAGACGTGCTTCGAGTTCGGAATCACGCCTGTCGTCACGCTGCAACACTTCACCACCCCGCAGTGGTTCGCCGAAGCTGGCGGATGGACCGCAGCGGACGCGTCGGAGAAGTTCCAGCGATTCGTCACCGAGGCCACGACCATCCTCGAGGGCGTTGAGTGGGTCGTGACGATGAACGAGCCGAACATGCAGGCCGCCATCATGACTGCTATGCGACGGATGTCGCAGTCTCAGGGAGGCCAGTGGCAGAGCCCCACCGTCGAAGCGGACGCTCCGGAGGGCAAGGAGGAGAAGCGCAGTCACAGCCAGTTCCTTACCTACGCCGACCCGGAGATCGGCAGGATGTTTGTCGGCATTCACCATGCAGCGCGCGACATCATCCGTCAGCGCACGGGCGCCAAAGTTGGCTGGACTATCGCCGCAGGTGCGCTGACTGCGGCGCCGGGCGGCGAAGAGAAGCTCCTCGAAATCCGCTACGGCAAGGAAGACGTGTACTGGGAAGGTGCTCGCGACGACGACTGGGTCGGCGTGCAGGCGTACTCCAGCCAGGAAGTGGACGCTGATGGCCTCGTACCCCATCCGCAACTGCCCGACAACACTCTCGTCGGGACCGCTTACCGCCCGGACGCGCTCGCGATGGCCGTTCGTCACGCGCATGAGATCACCGGTGGCGTTCCTATCCTTATCACTGAGAACGGGATTGCCACGGCGGACGACACGCAACGCATCCGCTACACCCGGGAAGCGTTGGAGGGGTTGCACGCGACCATCGGCGAAGGCATCGATGTCCGCGGATACCTCCACTGGAGCCTCCTCGACAACTTCGAATGGGGCCACTGGGCACCCACCTTCGGTCTCATCGCCGTGAACCGCGAAACTTTCGTTCGCGCGCCCAAGCCGAGCCTCGCCTGGTTGGGCGAAGCTGCACGCCGCAACGGGCTCGCCTGACGCACGCGTTGATCCCTCGGGGGCACAGATGACCACCCATGTCGGCGACGGCGGCGACCAACGCGGAGATGCTGACGAGCGCAATCTCGTTCCGGCAAACACCGCGATGGCGCAGCCGCCGCCGGCGGACTCGTCTTCGCGGCGGGCCCCGGTCTTGGAGCCCGCCCCGGTTTCTTTCGGCGCGATACTTCTTCTGGTCGCGGCCACGTTCGGGTCGGGCATGGCCATGATTGTCCCGATGTCGTACTCGCTCGCGGTGCGACTTGACCAGCTCGCTCCCGGGCGCGCCGATTTGCTCGGGTACATCCTCGGTATTGGGTCTGCGGCGACTCTGGTCGTCGCCCCGCTGTCCGGCATTCTCAGCGACCGCACGCGGTCTCGGTGGGGGAGGCGCCGGCCGTTCACAGTCGCCGGCGTGGCCATCGGGATCATCGCGATCCCGGTCATGGCCTTTGCCCCCAATTTCGCGGTCTTGGCTGCTGGTTGGGTGCTGTCCACCGTCGGGTGGAACACCGCGGGTGGATCAATCGGCAACTGGCAGGCAGATCGGCTCCCACCGCAACAACGAGGGAAAGTGTCCGGGCTGACAGGCCTGGCCATGCAGGTCGCACCCGTTGTCGGAATCATCCTCGTGGGGACGGTTCGCGCGGAAACGCTGCTGGTATTCGTAATCCCGGCCGCCGCGGGGCTTGTCCTGGTCGGCTTGTTCGTGGTGTTCGCCCGCGATCCGGACAGTCGAGCGGTGGTGCACTCTGAGCCATTGACTCTCGGGCGCATCGTGCGCAGTTACGCCTTCAGCCCGCGCGCATTCCCAGACTTCGCGTGGAACTGGGTAGGGCGGTTCATCTTCTTCTTCGGACTGACCTTCGCCACCAGCTTCTCGGTGTACTTCTTCTCGCAGCGACTTGGCATTTCGGTGCCAGAGGTCGCGGGGTTCCAGGCGTTGACGGCTGCGCTGAGTATTGGCACGGCACTCCTCGGGTCTCTTGGCGGCGGATGGGTAAGCGACCGTATCGGTCGCCGCAAACCCCTGATCGTCCTCGGCGCGCTGCTCTTCGCAATCGGGTGCACCACCTCGGCATTCGCGGGCAACGTTCCGAGCTTGATTGCGGGAACGTTGATCTCCTCGCTAGGCATTGCAACCTTCTCGGCCGTCGGCCAAGCGCTCACGCTCGACGTGCTTCCGAACCGCGACACCGAGGCCGGTCGCTATATGGCCATCACTCTTTTCGCCCAAAAGATCCCTGGTGTGCTGGCCCCTGCCGTTGCGCCGCTCGTGCTCGCACTCATGGGCGGCGGAAACTTCCTGGCGCTTTACCTCACAGCCGCCGTGCTTGCCGTGGCCGGCGGTTTGGTCATCGGCATCGGGGTGCGAAGCACTCGTTGACACCCGCCCACTCATCAACATCTGGAGGAACTATGCCCTACCCATTCACCGACGTCTCCGCCCACTCGCTGGCCGACCTCCTCTCGCTTGCCGGTCGGCGAGCGGTGGTTACCGGCGGCGCGCGTGGGCTCGGTAAGGCCATCGCGCTTCGGTTGGCGGAAGCGGGAGCCGACGTAGTTATCGCCGACCTCGACGCCGGCCTCGCAACCGAGGCAGCGGCGGACGTCTCCGCTCGATTCGCCGGACGCGCCAAGGGCGTGCACATGGACGTGACCAACTCGGCCTCCGTCGCGAGCGCGGCGCAGGAAGCCGTCGACGCGTTTGGCGGCGTCGACATTTGGGTCAACAACGCCGGGATCTTCCCTGCGGTGCCGGTTCTTCAGACGCCAGACGACACCTGGGAACAAGTGTTCGCCGTCAACACGCGTGGAGTTTTCAATGGCTCGCGGGAGGCCGCCCGTCGGATGGACGGGGCCGGTGGGGTCATCGTGAACATCGTCTCGACCGCCGGGTTCCAGGGGACTGCCCCCGGGCTTTCGGCTTACGTCAGCTCCAAGCACGCGGTGCGCGGGATGACGAAGCAGATGGCGCTCGAGCTGGCTCCGCAAGGCATCCGGGTCCTCGGGGTCGCTCCGACCTTCGTACCGACTGAGGGCAACATCGCCGCGGCGGCCGCTGGCGCCGCTGCGCTCGAGGCGCAGGGTATCGACCCGAGCTCCGCGATGCCGGTGATGGCGCAGAGCTTGATTGGTCGGATCGGAACCCCCGATGACATCGCACGAGTAGTGCTCTTCTGCGCCAGCGACCTCTCGGTCATCATGACCGGCAGCACCCTGCTCGCAGACGCTGGACAGACGATCTGACGAGGGATCATGAAGCAACTGGCAATCGATTGCCAGTCGCCTCGAATTCTGCTTTACTTCACTCACACCCGCAACGTCGCGCAGGAAGGCCGCAATGCTGAAGCCCCGCTCCACCCCGACCCGTGAACTCGTCAACCTCGATGGGGTCTGGCGCTTTGCCCTCGACTCTCGTGTGGATGACACGCCTTGGCTCGGTACTTTGCAGACACCGCTGGAGGCGGCAGTGCCGGCCTCGTACAACGACCAGTTCACCGACCCCGCAGTTCGCAAGCACGTCGGGTGGGTCTACTACCAGCGAACGGTGCGCGTGCCCCGCGGGTGGACGAACGACGATGTGCTGCTTCGATTCGACGCGGCTACGCACGCGGCGCGCGTGTACGTCGATGACGCTCTCGCGGGCGAGCACGTGGGCGGCTACACCCCGTTCGATGTCGACATCACCGACCTCGTCCCCGCGGGAGGCGAGTTCCGCCTCACCGTGGCCGTGAGCGGGGACCTCACCAACGAGACGATCCCTCCGGGAAAGATCGAGATTGGTGCGACGGGCCGACAGAAGCAGGTCTACTTCCACGACTTCTTCAATTACGCGGGGCTCGCGAGGTCCGTGTGGCTCTACAGCCGCCCGAAGGCCCGCATCGAAGACATCGTCGTCATCACCGGTTTCGAGGGTGACGAAGGCACCGTCGAATACACTGTGGCCACCTCCGGTGAGGCTCAGGTGCGGGTTCGTCTCGCCGATACGACGGGCGCCCTCGTGGCTGAAGCCGACGGAGCGCAAGGTGTTCTCACCGTTCCCAACGTCACGTTGTGGAAGCCTGGTGCCGCCTACCTCTACGAGCTGACTGCTGAGCTCATCTCCGAGGATGAGGTAGTTGACAGCTACCCACTCGCCGTCGGTGTCCGCACCGTGGAGACGCGCGGCTACGAGTTCCTCATCAACGGCGAGCCGTTCTACTTCACCGGGTTCGGCAAGCACGAGGACACCGCCATTCGAGGCAAGGGGCACGATGACGCCTTCCTCGTTCACGATTTCCAGCTGCTGGACTGGGTCGGGGCGAACTCGTTCCGTACCTCGCACTACCCGTACGCCGAGGAAGTCCTCGAGTTCGCCGACCGCCACGGAATCGTCGTTATCGATGAAACCGCGGCCGTTGGCCTCAACATGGGCGTTGTCGGGGGAATGACGGGCACACCGCCGTTCCCGACGTTCTCTGAGCAGTACGCGAATGACAAGACCCAGGCCGCGCACGCTCAGCACCTTCGCGAACTCATCACGCGCGACCGCAACCACCCGTCGGTGGTGATGTGGAGCATCGCGAACGAGCCGGCTTCGAACGAAGAGGGGGCTCGAGAATACTTCGAGCCGCTCGTCAAGCTCGCGCGCGAGCTCGACCCCACCCGCCCCTTGACGTACTCCGTCGTCATGTTCGCCACCTTCAAGAACGACCTGATTGTCGATCTCTTCGACGTCGTCAGCATCAACCGCTATTACGGCTGGTACATCGCCGGCGGTGAACTCGACGTAGCCGAGGCCTACCTTCGTGGGGACTTGCAGGGCTGGATCGACCGAGTCGAAAAGCCCATCATGATGAGCGAGTACGGCGCCGACACCGAGCCTGGGCTGCACTCGGTGTGGGAGGACCGCGTCTGGACTGAGGAGTACCAGATCGCGTACCTCGAAGCCAACCACCGGATCTTCGACCAGTTCCCCCAGTTCGTCGGCGAGCACGTGTGGAACTTCGCTGACTTCGCTACCGATAACGGACTGCACCGCGTCGACGGCAATAAGAAGGGCGTCTTCACGCGCGACCGCAAACCGAAGGCCGCAGCTCGAGCGCTGCGAGCCCGGTGGCGCGGTCTGGACGGGCGCAAACCCGGGTCTGCCTAAGCGGGTCATCGTGGGAATCGAAGCAACGGTGCTCCGGTGGGGGGTCATCGGCACGGGTCGTATCTGCGAAACGTTCGTGCCGGACATCCAGGCCGCGGGCGGGCGGGTCGTCGGGGTGTGGGGGAGAACCGCCGAGAAGACAGACACCTTCGCCCAGGAACACGACATCCCTTTCGCGACCTTGGATCTCGAGCAGTTGCTCGGGCGTGACGACATAGACGTGGTCTACGTCGCTACACCGCCCGCGACCCACCTGGACCTCTCAGTTCGGGCACTCCAGGCGGGAAAGCACGTCCTCGTGGAGAAGCCCATGGCTACTTCCGCCGCGGATGTCGAACAGCTCTTTGACGTTGCTCGGTCTCACGACCGGTTTGTCATGGAAGCAATGTGGATGAAGTTCAATCCATTGCACGTCGAGGTGGTCCGGCGCATCCAAGCGGGACTCATTGGCGAACCGCGATACGTACGTGGTGCGTTCGGGATGCCGTTTCCCGCCGGCGGCAGCCGTTGGGATGCTGCACTCGGGGGGAGCACCGTATTGGACCAGGGCATTTACCCGGTGACGTTAGCCATCTGGGTACTCGGACAAGCAACCGAGTTGCTGGCTACTGGCACAGTCCGTGACGGCGTTGACGTGACGGCGCAGATCTCGATGGTGCACGAGAACGGACGCACTTCTCAGTTGGCGTGTTCAGTCCTGGAATTTGTTGACCCCTCAGCTTCGATGAGTGGAACAGCCGGGTGGGTAGAGATCCCCGCAATGTTCTGGGCGACCGACGTGGCGCACCTACACGCGGGATCTACGGGGGCTCTTTTCGGAAAGCCCGAGCTACTGACGAGGCCTCGAGAGGGCAACGGGTATATCCCCATGATCCGATCCGTGACCAAGGCCATCAGCTCAGGCCACCGTCAACACCCAGAACATGACCTGTCGGCCACAAGGTCCGTGGCGCGAGTACTGGACGCCGTCCGCGCACAGATCCACGGAGAAGTTCGCGCATGACCGCAATCGTCGTCATGGGCGTCTCCGCAGCCGGCAAGACCTCGGTCGCGCGCGAGCTCTCCTCCCACTTCGGTGCCTCCTGGGCAGACGCTGACCACCTGCACCCCGCCTCCAACGTCGCGAAGATGGCTGCCGGGCATCCTCTCAACGACGAGGATCGCTGGCCGTGGCTAGACATCGTCGGGGAGCGACTGGCAGCTGACTCAGACATCGTCGTCGCCTGCTCGGCACTTCGGAGGGTCTACCGCGACCGGCTCCGCGCAGCACGCCCCGATACGCTGTTCTTGCTGCTGCATGCTGAGCGTTCTGTTTTGGCGTCTCGAGCTGCTTCGAGGAAGGATCACTTCATGCCGCCTTCCCTCCTGGACTCTCAGCTCGCGACTCTCGAGACGCTTGAGAGAGATGAGCGCGGAGTCATCATCGACGTCGAGCCGCCACTACACATCGTTGTGTCTGAGGCCACGGAATGGATTTCGCAGAATGCCTGACGAAGAGGGCGCGGCCAACCTCGCAGTAGCAAAGTCGGAAGAGCTCACCGCGAAGCTTCGCAGGCGCGGTGGCGCCGCCACGATCTACGACATTGCTGAGCTCGCCGGGGTGAATCCGTCGACGGTATCGCGAGCCCTGTCGAAGCCGGGACGCATCAGCGCCGCGACGGAAGCGAAGATCCGGGCGGCAGCCGACCAACTCAACTTCCGGTTCAACCCGATGGCTAGGGCGCTCCCGACTGGCCGAAGTCACACGCTCGCGTTGGTCGTGGCCGACATCACCAACCCGGTTGTATTCGGCATCGTGCGCGGCGCTGAACAGGCCGCCAGCGCCGCGGGCTACACACTCGTTATTGCTGAGTCTCAGGAATCTGGCGAAGCCGAGGCCGAGGCCATTGAGCGGCTCATGCCCAGCGTGGACGGCCTGGTGATGGCGACCACGCGACTCTCCGACGAGAGAATCGTCGACATCGCGGGCCGCAAGCCGGTGGTGCTCATCAACCGTGCCGTCGACAGCGTTCGTGGAGTTCTTCCCGACATCGAGAGTGGAGTAATCGAGCTGCTCGCTCACCTGACCGAGCTAGGGCATCGCTCCATCGTCTACCTGGCCGGGCCGGAAACGTCCTGGATCAGCGACCGACGATTCGAGCACATGCTTGAAGCGTCCGAACGCCTCGGGCTCGGACTGGTCGAGATCGGACCGAACGCTCCGACAATCGATGGCGGTCGCGCAGCACTTCGCCGTGTCATCGCGGCACGCGCCACTGCAGCGATTGCGTTCAACGATCTGATGGCCATCGGCCTCATGCAGGCCGCGGCGGACGCCGGCGTCGTCGTCCCAGGGCAGCTAAGCGTTTCCGGGTTCGATGACATTTTCGGCAGTGAGCTGATCTCACCTCCGCTGACAACGGTTCGAGCGCAGCTGGTTGAGGCCGGCGAGCGTGCAGTGACAGACCTTCTCGCAACCCTTGCGGGGGAGACTGACAAATCTTCCTCCCCTCTTCTCACTACCTCGCTCATCGTGCGGGGGTCTACCGGCATCGTTCCGCAGCCGGACAACGCGACCGCTAGATAGCGTCGCGGGAGCCCGGTGTGGTCGATGCCAGGGCGGGCGGTGTCATTGACGGCAGCGAGCGTCCCGCACTGAGCTTCGGGTTCGAGGAGTCGTCCTCAAACTCGGTCTGACCCGGCCGCGTTGGGGGGAGGCCGGGGGCGATGGAGAGCACCTCGCCTAGGGAAGAGGTGCTCTCCATCCGTCCTAGCCCCCGTTTGACTGCTGGATGCCCTCAGCCAGGGCCTCGAACGAGTAAAGATACCCGCCGGCGGTGCCACTCACCGTGGCGTAAGCGGTCGATGTGCCGGGCGCAATGGCGATGTTGGTCGCCGAGCTCAGGCCGCCAGCATCCTCATCCGGGATAGTCACCGTTGTCAGCAGCTGGCCTTCGTCGTCGTACACGAGGATTTCCGGTCTCCCATGCAGGCCCACGTAAAGGTTCCCGGCCGAGTCGACAGCAATGGAGTCCACCTGACCGATACCGGCAGAGGCGTAGATTGCCGGATACGCAGTCGCGACCTCGTCGCCCCCGGGGGTCAGCGTCAGGCGGTCAACGCGGTTGCCTGTGTTCAAGCTGACCCAGAGTGCGTCTTGCTCCGGTGAGAACGCGATCCCATTCGGCGACGGCAACTCGTCGGCGAGAACGGTTGCGGAACCGCTCTGCGAGTCGACTCGGATCACCCGCCCCGTCGGTTCCCAATAGGGGGCCTGAGCACCTGCGGCGTCCGTGATGTAGAGCGAACCGTCCGGGCCGAATGAAAGATCGTCGGGTTGCATCGGGACGCCGTTCACAGGCCCAGTGAAGACCTTCTCGACGTCCGAACCCTCCTCGGACATGCTGAGGACGGCTCCCCCGAGGTAGTCCGTCACGTACAGGCGTCCGTCTTCCGGGCCGATCTGTGCAGAAGTCAGAGCACTGACGTCGTCGGTGTAGACCGATTCCGAAGTCTTCGCCTCGACATCGACACGGATTACCTTCGCCCCGCCCGGGGGTGCGGTTACGTCTACAAGGTAAAGATCCCCATCGGCACCAAACGTCGGGCCCTCCAACAGGGTCATCCCCGTCGCCTCGTGAACCTCCGTGACCTGCATCACCCGCTCCGCGGTTTGCACGCCGGCCTGTGGTGGCGGAGGGGAAGGGACAGGCGCATCTTCCGGCGCCGCCGTGCACCCGGCTAGGAGCACAACGGCGGCCGCCACCGCGAACCCAGCACGCCTCATCGCGACACCCCCATTTCCGCTCCGACCAACACGTCGGTCATGCCGTCATCCCGCCAAGCACGAAGCAGGCGATGGAAAGCAACGGGTCCGGGACTGTAAGACGCCCCCGCAATAGTGCGGCTCCCCTCACCGTTGTAATACCCGGGCGTGCATTCCGCCTGAAACCGACGGTTGTCCGCCGCGCTCTCATGGACGGTGCGCACCCACTCGTCCTCAGCCTCTTCTGATGGCTCCAGATACCGGGCTCCGGCCTCGCGTCCGCGGGCAATCATCGATGCGATGTGCTCGGCCTGCTCGAGCAGAATGTGCGCGAAGTTCACGGAGTTTGCGTTCTGGATAGCGCTCAGATGGAAGAGGTTGGGGAACCCGTGGGATGAGAACCCGTGCAGCGTTCGCGGACCTTGCGCCCAGGCCTCCAGGAGCGTCCGCCCGTCACGACCGACCACGGGAAGTGTCCCCGACATCACGCCCGAGATGCCCACTTCGAAGCCGGTGGCGAAGATGACACAGTCGACCTCGTAGGCGGCGTCGCCGACGACGACTGAGGTCTCGGTCATCCTGGTGATGCCCCCCGCGTTGGCCGTGTCGACGAGGGTCACGTTGGGGCGGTTGAAGGTCGGCAGGTACGTGTCGCTGAAGCCGGGCCGTTTGCACATGTATCGATACCAGGGCTTCAAAGCCTCAGCTGTAGCGCTGTCTCTAACCTCCTCTTCAACCCTCGCTCGGAGACGGTTCATCGTTGCGAGGTCAGCCAGCTCGTCGCGAATCTCACGTTCCACCGGGTCGAGAGAACTGTCGACAGCGCCGGAAAGGATCTGCCGCTGGAGCGTGGTCGTGGCGGTCCAGCCGTCGTCGACGAGACTTGTCTCGACGGGCTCCCCAGCGAGAACGGCCAGAAAATTCTCCATGCGCTCGCGTTGCCAGCCAGGGCGGAGCGACTCGACCCACTTCGGGTCGGTTGGACGGTTGTCCCGGACGTCCACCGTGGAGGGTGTGCGTTGGAAGACGACGAGCTGGTCTGCGTCCTTGCCGAGGTGAGGAATGATCTGCAGCCCCGTGGCACCCGTTCCCACTACTGCGACCCGCTTGTTAGCCAATCCGGTGAGGTTGCCGTCTGCGGATCCTCCTGTATAGCCGTAGTCCCACCGGCTGGTGTGGAACGTGTGGCCTCGGAAGCTTTCGATGCCGGGAATCCCCGGGAGCTTTGGTTGCGTGAGCGTTCCGGATGAAGTGACCACGAAGCGAGCCCGGAATCTATCCCCGCGGTCCGTCTCTACCAACCACTCGTCCGACCGCTCGTCCCATTCGAGCCTCGTTGCGCGAGTATGAAACAGGGCGTCGGCGTACAACTCGTAGTGACGAGCTATCGCGACGGAATGAAGGCGAATCTCCTCGCCCGGAGCGTAACGCTCGCTAGGCATCGTCCCGACCTCCTCGAGCAGAGGCATGTAGACGTAGGACTCGATGTCGCATCGAACCCCCGGGTAGCGGTTCCAGTACCAGGTCCCACCAACGTCTCCGGCCTCGTCCATGAGCCTTACTGACTCGATACCAGCCTCTTTGAGCCGAGACGCCGTAAGGAGCCCCCCGAGCCCGGCGCCGACGACGAGAACCTCGACACGGTCGGTCATAGGGGCGCGGTCGGTCCACTCCGTATAAGGATCCTTTGCGTAATAACCGAACTCCCCGGCTGCTCGGCGGTACTGAGTCGCCCCATCCGGACGAATCCTGCGGTCCCGCTCGCGTCGGTACTTCTCTCGAGCGAATTCGAGGTCTAGGTCTGGGTGGGGGGAGCCCTGGGCATCGGTGGTGGCGCTGGCGGCGGTCATCGGTCTCACTCTCGTCGGTGCGCGCGGCGTCGGACCACGGCTGGCCCTCAACATCAACGAAAGTGCGCATGCGCTCTCGTTGATATCGGTACGCCGACACGACTGTGGATCGGATAACTTGCTGTTCAGAAAGGTTAGCCTTGGGCTAAGCATTACACCTGGGCATCGCCTGGCAACTACGGTTGGGTCATGACTGACGGCGAGCGTGAGAAAGCCTTGTCGGACATCGAGGCGCTGACCCTCGCCATCACGGTGCGGTCGATTCCGCGAGTCCTCGAGCCCCTCATGACGACCGATCTCACGATCCAGCAGCTCAAAGCGCTCACGGTCATCGTCACGACGGGGGCGGGCGCCACCGGCGCCGGTCTCGCCGACAAGTTCGGCGTCTCCATGCCCTCCATGTCGAAGCTCATTGACCGCCTTGTCACTGCCGGACTCGCCGTCCGGGAAGGTGATGGAGGGGATCGACGGGTGCGTCGAATCCACGCCACCGACCTTGGGCGAGCCGTCGTTCGCGAACTCATGGCCACCCGGCCTGAACTGAGTGAGGATGTCCTGTCTCGGCTCAGTCAGGATGAATTGGAAGCGCTCGTGACGGGGCTTCGGGCGGTGAGTCGGGAGCTGCGTCCCGCCCGTTCCGCAGGCTGAGCGGGCCTGTTCGCGCTTGCCTGGCCCAGGGAAGGGCGGTGTTCGTACCGATGACCGCTCATCACCGACCTGGAGATCCTCGGCGAAGTGCCCCCGCCCCGGGGCTGGGGCGTCTGGGATGACGACCTCGCTCGATGGCCCCCCCGCCGGCTCGGGTGACGCCACGCGGCCTACTCTCACGGCGGTGTGCGCATGAGGTGATCGAGCGACGTCGCGCGCCTGTCGAGAGTGGGCCCGCCGGCTGCGAAGGGGCCGCGGACCGGCGGGCCTATCCTCGATTCGGAGTATCCCCCCGATTGGATTGGTAGTCCAGAGCGATTCCGGCCGGTGGACGCCGGAGCTCGGCCCTCGCGGTCAGCCCGAGTACGTCAGGCTGACCCAGGCCAGCAGGCTGAGCGCCGCTATCGGGAAGACCAGTGCTGCGACGAACGCCCCCATCGTCACGCCCGCGGTGAAACGACGCTCGAACGACGTTCCCGCAGGTCGGGCCGACGCATAGATCCAGGCGGCGATGCTCACCACGGCGATGGTCGCGACACCCACCCAGGGGGCGAACGACCACCCCCATACTTGCGGGAACAACACGCCGAGAAGGAACAGCGGCGCCCCGAGCGCAGACCCGATGGCCGCGATCGTGCTGGCGACGAGGGTGAGCGCGTTGAGGAAGATCAGCGAGTTCAGCCACGCCCAGCGTTCGGTCACGACGTAGGCGGCGTCGCCGCCGTGGGCCTCGGCGACGTGGGTGGCACGGTCGGACACCGCGGGTTCGCGTCGTCCGTGCCGGCCGCGCGTGGCCTGAACGAACGGGCATCCCGGCGCCGTGCAGGCGAACACTGTCTGCGTCACGTGCTCACTGCATGTCTCGACGGCGCGCCGCGATTCACGCGCGTCGCTCGTGGGAGCGGCGCCCGGTCAGAGGGACTGCCAGGTGGGCTTGTTGGCGAATGTGTAGCGGTAGTAGTCGGCGAAGGAGAGCCGGGAGGCGGCGGCTTCGTCCACGATGACGGTGGCGTGGGGGTGCAGTTGGATCGCGGATCCCGGGCTGCTGGCCGAGACCGGCCCTTCCACCGCGGCTGCGACGGCGGACGCCTTCTCGTCACCGAAAGCCAACAGCAGCAGGTGGCCCGCCCGCAGGATGGTGCCGATCCCCTGCGTGATGCAGTGCACGGGAACGTCGTCGGGGCTGCTGAAGAAGCGCGCGTTGTCGGCACGCGTCTGTTCCGTCAACGTCTTCACCCGGGTGAGTCCTGCGAGCGACGATCCCGGTTCGTTGAACCCGATGTGACCGGTGCGACCGATCCCGAGGATCTGCAGATCGATACCACCGGCGTCCCGGATGGCGGCCTCGTAGGCGTCGCCCGCGTGCGGGATGCGGGAGGGGTCGCCGTCGGGAACCTGCACCCGCGCAGGATCGAGCCCGAGCGGCTCCACGACCTCCCGTGTGATGACCGCGCGGTAGCTCTGCGGGTGCGTCACCGGCAGCCCGACGTACTCGTCGAGGGCGAAGCCTCGCACCCGGCTCAGATCGACCCCGGCGGAACGGACCCGTGCAGCGAGGGCCGTGTAGGTCGTCAGGGGGGTGGAACCCGTCGCCAGGCCCAGGACCGCGTCGTCTTTGCGCGCCAGCAGCGTGAAGATGGTGTCGGCGGCCAGCTCGCCGGCGGCCTGCTGGTCGGGAACGATGATGACTTCAGCCATGACGCTGTCTCCTTGATCGAGGGATGCTGGTCGCTGATCCGACGAGCACGAGGGCGACGACCGCGACGCACGCACCGGCGAGCGTCGCGAAGGTGAGAGCGCTGCCGGGCTGTTGACCGACCGCGAGCAATCCGAGCGGCAGCAACGCGCCGCCACCCGCCCCGCACGCGATGATCGCGGCGGACACGCGCGGCGCCGCGCGGTCGTCCGTGCGATCCAGGGCGGTACCGAGGACGATCCCGTAGGTGGGCGCCATCGCGACGACGGCCACGGCGAGGCCGCCGAGGGCGACCGCGGGGGTCTGGTCGGCGGTGACGGCCGCCATCATCAGGGCGACTGCGGCGAGCGTCGAACCGGCGGTGAGGGTGAACCGCGGTGTCGACCCGGCGCGCAGCATCCCGGCGGCACACGCCCTGCCGCCTGCCATGAGTGCCCAGAAGATACTCGTGCCGAGCACCGCGAATGAAGAATCGATGTGCAGAAGCTCGAACGGAATCGCCGACGACCAGCCCGAGATGACCGACTCGACTCCGACGTAGACGGCGATGGCTGCGGCGAGGGCGACCAGCGGAGCGGTCAACGACAGTCCCGCCCGCCGTACGGGCGCGCCCGCGCGCACCGGCACGCGCAGACGCAGAAGCGCCACTGCGGCCAGCGCATTGATCGCGGCAGGAAGCAGCAGGGGAACGATCGAGCCGGGTGCGGCGAGCATCATCGCGCCCAGCGCCAGCGGGCACAGGCACGCCGCGAGGGCGACGGTGGTCGTCAACCCGGTCAGGGCGCGGGCCGCCGACTGCTCGGCAGTCATCTTGGCGACGACGCCGATCCCGCTCTCGGTGAGACCGAACCCCACACCGGCGAGCCCGGCGGCGGCGATGAAGAGGGTGGGCGACCACGAGAACGCCGCGAGGCCCAGCCCCGCGGTCTGAAGCGCCGTTCCCGCGAGGACGACACGCGTGACCTCGATGGACGGGGGCAGGAGCGCGGACACGCAGACGCCGGCCAGCAGGCCCAGGAACAGCAGCGGCGCGGCGGCGAGCACACCTTCGCCGAGCTGCGACTGAGCCGCGGGCAGCACCGCCGGCACGGATGAGGCGGTCGCCCCCATGCCGGCGTAGGCGAGATGGAGGCGACGCGAGGCGCTCGTCATGACCCTCGTACGCGGCGGGACTGCACGGCGGCGTACGTGCGCCGCAGATCGGCGATCGACTCGTCGTAGTTCTCCTTCGCCACGGCGATGAACAAGCAGTCCACGACCATGAGCTGGGCGATGCGACTGCCCAGCGCGCCGGATCGGAAGACGGTCTCTCGTGCGGCGGTGGTCAGCACCACGTCGGCGTGCTCGGTGAGTTCGGATGCGTCGTGGTTGGTGATGGCGATGGTGGCGGCGCCGGCTCCGCGCGCGATGGCGAGGAAGTCGATGGTGTCCGCCGTATTGCCCGAATGGGAGATCGCGACGGCGACGGACCCGTTCCGCAAGGTGGCCGCCGACGTCCAGGCGCTGTGGGAGTCCGACCAGCTCAGCGCCACCCGCCCGATGCGGGTGAGCTTCTGCTGCAGGTCGAGGCCGACGAAGGCGCTGGCCCCCACCCCGAAGATGTCCACCCTCGAGGCCTGGCCGACGAGTTCCGCTGCGCGCGCGAGCTCGTCGATGCGGAGCGCCTTCGCGGTGTCGGCGAGGGACAGCGTCTCAGCCATGGAGATCTTCGCGACGACGTTCTCGAGGGAGTCGTCCTGGTCGATGTCGCCCGAGACGTCCGACAGCGCAGCGGTCTCGAAGTTCTCGCGGGCGACCGCATTGAGGACGTCGATGCGCAGATCTTGCAGCCGCGGGTATCCCAGTCGCTTGCAGAGCCGGATCACCGTCGTCGTGGAGGTGCTCCCCTTCGCGGCCAGCGCCGCGACCGACAGTGCGGAGGTCTCGGTCGGATCGGTGAGGAACAGTTCCGCGATGCGGCGCTCGCTCGGCCTGAGATCCGGGAGGAGGGAACGGATGCGGATCAGGACGGGAGGATTCACGTCAGCCACACTGTTGCGGTCCGTCACCCTGGCTCCTCATGTTTCGGCGATGTGAGACAAATGTAACGGTTGAGGGTCAAGAAGTACATGTGTTAGCTTGCCCAGGTACTTTTAGTACCACCCACCCCATGCTTATCGAGCTCAGTGAGGCGTTCGATCCACCATCGTCGCCTCCCTCACCCACCAGGGAGTATCCATGAAGGCAGGAACTCGCGCACAGCGGGCCACCATCGCCACCATCGCCCTCGCCGCCGGCACGGCTCTGACGCTCGCGGGCTGCTCCGCACCGTCGAGCACGACGCCGTCCGACGATGCCGCCGCCGTCACGGGCGGCAACCTCGTCGTCGGGGTGACCGCGGAGCCGGACAACCTCTACCCGTGGACGGCCACCCAGTTCCAGGCCGTGAACGTCCTGCAGAACGTCTACGGCACGCTGACGGAGTACGACGAGGACCTCAACGTCGTCCCCGGTCTCGCCGAGTCGTGGGAGGTGTCGGAGGACGGGCTGACGCTCACCTTCGACCTGCGCGACGGTGTGACCTTCGAAGACGGCAGCGCCTTCGACTCGGCCGACGTGAAGTACTCGCTGGACGCGATCAAGGATGAGGCGACCGCGGCCGTATCGCGGGCTACCCTCACCAGCGTCGCGAGCATCGAGGCTCCCGACGCTGACACGGTGGTGCTCACCCTCACGGCACCCGACGCGGCGCTCCCGTCGAACCTGGCCACGATCAACATGGCGATCCTGTCGTCGGACGACACCGCCGAAGCGCTCGCCACCGCACCGAACGGCACCGGGCCGTTCTCGTTCGACTCGCGAATCCCGAACCAGTCCCTGACGCTGACGCGCAACGACGCCTACTGGGGCGAGGCCGCGTCGCTCGATTCGGTCGAGTTCCGCATCATCCCCGACGAGACGTCCATCGTCTCGGCCATGCAGTCCGGAAACGTGCAGCTCGCCGTCCTCAGCGACCCGCTCGTCGCGCAGACGGCCGAGACCGGCACGACGACGGTGGAGCGCACCCCGCAGCTCAGCTACCACGCCCTCCAGCTCAACGCGAGCAAGGGCGACCTCGCCGACGTGAACGTCCGTCTCGCGGTCCAGTGCGCGATCGACCGGCAGCAGGTGCTCGACACGGCCGCCCTGGGCGAGGGAGAGGTGACCGGCCCCATCACGTCACCGGCATTCCGCTCCGACCCCGCCGCGCGCCCCTGCCCCGAGCGCGACCTCGACAAGGCCGCGCAGTACCTCGATGACGCGGGCAAGTCCGGTGGTGTGACCATCGACGCGATCGTGAACCAGAGCGGCTATGCGACGTCGGTCGCCGAGGCCCAGAACCTGGCGGCGCAGCTCGCCGAAGCCAACATCACGCTCAACCTCGAGGTGCTCGAGTCGGGTGCGTACGTCGATCGCTGGGTGGCGGGAGACTTCGACGCAGCCGTCGCGCTGAACGGCGGCCGTCCCGACCCCGACGGCGCCTACTCGCGCTACTTCACCAGCACGGGCAACCTCAACAAGGTCGCCGCGTACAGCTCGCCCGAACTGGATGGGCTGTTCGCCGAAGGACGCGCCGCCAGCGACCAGGGCGAGCGCGAGGACATCTACGCCCAGATCTCGGAAGACCTCGAAGACAACGCCCCCTGGATCTGGCTGTTCACCGGCTTCAACTACACCGCCATGAACGGCGTCACCGGGTTCGTCCCCCTGGCCAACGGTTCGCTGCAGTTCCTGCGCACCGCGTCCCTGACCGCGTGACACGTCCGGCAGCGGCGCGGGAGCACCTTCCCGCGCCGCTGCCCTTCAACCGAACGAGACTCATGCTCCGCACAATCTCTCGAAGCCCCGTTCTCCGACGCATCCTCACGATCGTGGGGACCCTCTTCGGGGTGGCTGTCGTCGTCTTCGTGATGCTCCGCGCCATCCCCGGCGACCAGATCACCGCCGGTCTCGGCACCGAGGCCGCCGCGCTCACCCCCGAGCAGCGCACTCAGCTCGAGGCCTATTACGGGCTCGACCAGCCCCTCGTCGTGCAGTTCTTCTCGTGGCTCGGCAACATGTTCGTCGGGAACTTCGGGTTCTCGTCACGAGCACAGGAGAGCGTGCTCGCTCTGACCGCGATGTCGCTCCCGGTCACCCTCGAGCTGGCGGTGATCGCGATCATCCTCGCTCTCGTCATCGGCGTTCCCCTCGGCATGCTGTCGGCCTCCAAGCCCGACTCGGCCCGCGACGCCGTCGGGCAGACGGTGGCCCTGGCGGGTCTGTCGGTCCCGGCCTTCCTTCTCGGCACGACCCTCCTGTCGGTGTTGTCCGCGAACCTCGGATTCAACCCGAACGGCCAGGCTTTCGCCTACTTCTTCCAGAACCCGATCCTGAACCTGCAGCAGATGCTGCTGCCGGCGCTCGTGCTCGGCTTCGGGATCGCGGCGCCCATCATCCGCACCACGCGCGCCGCCGTCCTCGAGATCCGCTCGAACGACTTCATCCGCACCGCGCGGGCGAAGGGCGTGCCGCCGCGGCGACTCCAGTTCCGCCATGTGCTGCGCAATGCGCTCGTGCCGATCGTCACGATGACCGGTCTCCAGTTCGGCTACCTGCTCGGCGGCGCCGTCGTCGTGGAGCAGATCTTCTCCCTACCGGGTGTCGGGCGTCAGGTGCTGCTCGGCATCCAGCAGAAGGAGTACGCCCTCGTGCAGAGCACGGTCCTGTTCATCGCGTTGGCCTTCGTCATCGTCAACCTGCTCACCGACCTCATGTACCGAATCATCGACCCGAGGGTGCGTGCCGCATGACCGATATCGCACAGTCCGCCGCCATCGCCCCCGGCGGCGGGCGGGCCACGGAGCGCATCCGTCTGCTCCTCAGGAGCAAGACGGGTCTCGCCGGCCTCATCATCGTGACGCTGCTCGCGCTGGTGAGTCTCGCTGCCGCGTTCAACCTGCTGCCCTACGACCCCATCGCCCAGGATCCGCCGGCGCGGTTGCAGCCGCCGTCCGCGGCGCACTGGTTCGGGACCGACCAGTTCGGCCGTGATGTGTTCTCGCGGGTCGCGTCGGGTGTCGCCAACTCCGCGGTGGTCGCGCTGGTCGCCGTGGCGTTCGCCACCGTCGTCGGCACCCTCGGCGGTCTCGTCGCGGGCTTCTATCGCGGACCCGCCGACGCCGGCATCAGCGGCGTGACGAACGTCCTGTTCGCCTTCCCGCCCTTGCTGCTCGCCCTCGCGCTCGCATCCGTCTTCACGCGCAACTGGTTCACGGTCGCCGTGGCGATCGCCATCGTGTACGTACCCATCTTCATCAGAGTCACCCGCGCGCCGGTCCTCTCCCTGAGGGAGGTCGACTACATCAAGGCGGCCACCAGCACGGGGCAGCGGCGGTCGGCCATCATGTTCCGTCACGTGCTGCCCAACATCACCTCGATCGTCATCGTGCAGGTCACGTTGTCGCTGTCGTGGGCGGTGCTCACCGAAGCATCCCTCAGCTTCCTCGGTCTCGGGACGCCCCCGCCGGCCGCATCGCTCGGATCGATGATCTTCGACGCGCGCACGCTCGTGACTCTCGCCCCGTGGAACATGATCGCGCCCGGCCTCGTGATGGTTCTGCTCGTCGTCGGGCTGAATCTGCTCGGCGACGGTTTGCGCGACGCTCTCGACCCCAGAAACAGAGGCAAGAAGTAGATGACCTCCCACGACGTCCTCGCCGCCCTCACCACCGAGGACAGCGACCCCCGATACGCCGCCATCGACACGCAGTCCGTCGACGAGCTCGCACGGCTCATGAACGAGGCGGACGCCACCGTGCCCGCCGCCGTCAACGCGGCCCTCCCTCAGATCGTTCCGGCCATCGAAGCCCTCGTCGACCGGATGTCCAAGGGGGGACGACTCATCTACGTGGGGGCGGGAACCCCCGGTCGCATCGGTGTTCTCGATGCATCCGAGTGCCCGCCCACGTTCAACACTCCGCCCGAGCTCGTGTTCGGGATCATCGCGGGCGGACCGATCGCGGTCAGTAACCCCGTCGAGGGCGCCGAGGACGACAGCGGGGCCGGCGCCGCGGCGATCGACGAGGCAGGTGTCGGCGAGCTCGACACGGTCATCGGGATCGCCTCGAGCGGACGCACCCCCTACGTCGTGGCCGCCGTCGAACGCGCCCGACAGCGAGGCGCGTTGACCGTCGGGCTGTCGTGCAACCCCGACACGGAGCTCAGCGCCGCGGCCGAACACGGTATCGAGGTGAACGTCGGGCCGGAGTTCGTCAGCGGTTCGACCCGGCTGAAGGCCGGTACCGCTCAGAAGCTCGTGCTGAACATGTTCTCGACCATCGCCATGGTGCGTCTGGGGAAGACCTACGGCAACCTGATGGTCGACGTGCGGGCCACCAACCACAAGCTCCGTGAACGCGCCATCCGTATGGTCGCTCAGATCGCGCAGGTGAACCGCGATGTCGCCGAACGGGCCCTCGTCGCCGTCGATTTCGATGTCAAGAGCGCTTCCGTGATGCTCGTCAAAGGGATCGGGCGTACCGAGGCCGCTCACGCTCTGGACGAGGCGGGGCATCGGCTTCGTGTCGCCCTGGAGGCCTCCTGATGCGCGTCGCCGGACTCATCTCGGGCACGTCGCACGACGGCATCGACGTCGCTGTGGTCGAGTTCGCCGCGGAGGGCACGAGTCTCGTCGGGCGGGTGCTCTACGACGGCAGCGTTCCGTACGACCCTCAGCTGCGGGCGCGGCTGATCGCGGCACTCCCGCCCGCTCCGACGACGCTCGATGAGATCACCCAGCTCGACACGCTGATCGGACAGGCCTTCGCCGACGTGGCGCAGATGGCCGCCGATGCGGTCGGCGGTGTCGACGCGGTGTGCAGCCACGGGCAGACCGTCTTCCACTGGGTGGACGGTCAGCACGCTCTCGGCACGCTCCAGATCGGACAGCCGGCGTGGATCGCCGAGCGCCTCGGCGTGCCCACGGTCGCCGACGTCCGCATCCGCGACATCACCGCGGGCGGTCAGGGCGCGCCGCTGGTGTCGTTCCTCGACGAGCTCCTCCTCCGCGACCGCGGGCGAGCCGGGGCCCTCAACCTGGGCGGCATCTCGAACATCACCGTCGTCGATGGAGCGGATGTCTTCGCCTACGACATCGGGCCGGCGAACGCGCTCATCGACGCGGTCATCGTCGCGCGGGGACTCAACCCCTTCGGTTACGACGACGACGCCCGCATCGCCCGATCGGGCCACGTGCACGGGGCCCTCCTGGATTCGTTGCTCGCAGACCCGTATTACCTCCTGCCGGCGCCCAAGAGCACGGGCAAGGAGCACTTCCACCTGGATTACGTCAACGCCCATCTCGACCGGCAGCCCGGAGCGATCCCCTCGGAGGACGTGATCGCGACGCTCACCGAGCTCACGGTGCGGACGGTGGCCGATGCCATCCGGCGCACCGGGTTGACCACGTTGGTCGTCTCGGGAGGCGGATGCCGCAACCCCCTCATCCTCGACGGGCTCACGGCCAGCCTGCCGGAGGTCGATGTGCTCCTCACCGACGAACTGGGCGCACCGGCGGACAGCAAGGAGGCCATCCTCTTCGCGCTCATCGGCTGGTGCACCCTTCACGGAGTCGCCGGCGTCGTGCCCGGGGGCACCGGGGCGTCCGCACCGCGCATTCTCGGCACCATCACCCCCGGGGCGGGACCCCTCGTGCTGCCCACCGCCGCGGAGGGTGTCACGTCGCTCCGGCTCGAAGCGAACGCGCGGGGATGACGATGGCTGCGCCCGACCCCGCCGGCGACGACCGGACGATCACCGGCCTCCGCGTCGAGGTCACGACCGCCCTGCTGAAGGCGCCGTTCGTCACGTCGGTTCGGCGCGCGGATGCTGCGCAGATCGTCGTCGTCGAGGCTCGTGACGCCGCGGGTCGCGTGGGGATGGGCGAGGCCGCGGTCAGCTGGCGGGTCACCGGCGAGAGCCCTCAGAGCGTGACGGCCGCGGTCGCCGGTCCGCTGTCCGACGTCGTCGTCGGCCGAGTGCCGCACGATCGCACTCTGACACAGGACATCGCCGCCGCGGTCTGGGGCAACGCCTCGGCGCGCAACGCGGTGGAGTGCGCCGTCGCCGAACTTCGATCGGCACAGACCGGCAACGCCGTGTGGCAGCGGCTGGGCGCGCGGTCTCCTTCCGTCCGCACCGATCGGACCCTCTCCGCCGCAACTCCCCGCGAACTCGCAGCGGCCGCGGTGAGGCACTGCGAGGAGGGTTTCGGGGTGCTGAAGGTCAAGGTGCGAGCGGCGGACGACACCGTCGCGGGGGTCCGGGAGGTGCGCGCGGCCGTCGGAGACGGCGTGAGGTTGCGCATCGATGCCAACCAGGCCTGGACGGCGGACGAGGCGATCCGCGTCATCCGAGAGATGGAGCGGGCGGGTGTCGACCTCGAGTTCGTCGAGCAACCCGTGGCGGCAGACGATCTCCCCGCTCTGGCAGCGGTCGCCGCCGCCGTCGAGACGCCCGTGATGGCGGACGAATCGGTCCGCACTGCGGCCGACGTCCGCACGATGGCGGAGCGGACGTCCGTCGCGCTGGTGAACATCAAACTCGCCAAGACGGGCGGGTTGGCGGCGGCAGAGCGGGCAGCGGCGGTGGCGCGCGAACACGGGATCGGCGTGGTCGTCGGATGCATGCTGGAAGGACCGGTCGGCATCACGGCCGCCGCCGGGTTCGCGGCGGCCATCGCGCCGGAGGTCGTCCACGATCTCGACGGGGCGCATTGGCTGGCCGAACCGCCGCTCACCGATCGCACCGCCACGTTCCGCGGCGACACCATCCTGCTCCCGACCGCCCCGGAGGACCGATGACCGTCTCAGCGGTGGCCCGGGCGCTCCGCGACCAGCCCGACGCCCCTCTCGGAGCGGTCGTGGGCCATGCCCGTCGTGGTCTGGTGGAGATCGCCGCCGACGGCCTCCGCACCACGGGCGGCGAACCGGTGACCGCCGGGACGATCTTCGACCTCGCCTCGGTCAGCAAGGTCGCCGGCACCACCAGTGCCGTCCACCGGCTCGCCCACCTGGGAGAGCTGGATCTCGACAGTGCGGTCAGCCGCTTCCTCCCGGGCTCCCCGTGCGATCGGCGCACGACGATCCGCGACCTCCTCACGCACCGCGCGGGCCTCTGGGAGTGGCAGCCGTTCTACCTGGCGGACGACCCGAGCCGTGCGGTGGACGTCCTCCCGTTGCGCTACACCCCCGGCACCGCGCGGCACTACTCCGACGTGGGATTCATGCTGCTCGGCCGCGTCATCGAGGCGGTGACCGGCAGCGGTCTCGCCATCGCGGTCCAGCACCTCGTGCACGGGCCGCTGGGCATGCGCAGCACCGGTTTCGGACCGGTGACCGGTGTGGTCGCCGCATCCTCGGTCGGCGACCGCGCCGAGGAGAGGATGGTGGCGACGGGAGAGCCCTACCCGATCGTCCTCGAATCGCGCCGGCCGCACCGCTGGCGGGACGAGGAGATCATCGGCGAGGCGAACGACGGGAACTGCTTCCACGCCTTCGCGGGGGTGTCCGGCCACGCGGGTCTGTTCTCCGACGCCGCCGACCTGCTCGCCCTCGGGTCGTCGCTCGCGCGCGAGGATCCCCATGACCTCTGGGGCGAGGCCGTCTCCGCCGACGTCTTCCGCGACGGACCCGACGCCGGTCAGGCCCTCGGATGGAGGAGCATGCCCATCGCACTGGAGGGCCGCCGCACGCGGATGCTGTGGCACCCGGGCTTCACCGGATGCGCCCTGGGCTTCGTCCCCGGTGAGGACCTCGCCGTCGTCCTCCTCACCAATCGGCTGTTCGCCGAGACGCCGCGACCGGTCGCCGATCTCTGGGCGTCGGCACTCACCGCGGTCCCCGACCTTGATGTTTTACCCGAACGGGAGCAATTGCCATGACCCGAACCACTGTCACCGAACCGGTGCTGCGCATCGAGAACCTCACCGTGGCGTTCCGCAGCGGTCGCGAACTGGTGACCGCCGTGCGCGACGTCACCATCCGTGTCGATCCGGGCGAGACGGTCGCCATCGTCGGCGAGTCCGGGTCGGGGAAATCCACCACCGCCGCAGCGGTCAACCGTCTGCTGCCCGAGAACGCCGTCATCGTCCAGGGGTCCGTACGGTTCGACGGTCGCGACCTGACGAGCCTTCCCGAGACCGAGATGGTGCGGCTGCGCGGTGCGGGGATCGGGTTGGTTCCCCAGGATCCGATGTCGAACCTCGACCCGCTGATGCGCGTGGGGGATCAGATCGCCGAAGCGCTGGAGGTGCACGGCTACACGACCGGCGCCGGCACCCACGAGCGCGTCCTCTCGCTCCTGGAGGCCGTGGGGATCCCCAACGCCGACCAGCGAGCCCGGCAGTACCCGCACGAGTTCTCGGGAGGAATGCGTCAGCGCGTGCTGATCGCGATGGGACTGGCCTGCAAGCCCCGCCTCCTCATCGCTGACGAACCCACGTCGGCACTGGACGTGACCGTGCAGCGGCGGGTGCTCGACCAGCTCGACCAGCTCACCGAGGAGATGGGTGCGGCCGTCTTCCTCATCACCCACGACCTCGGACTGGCCGCCGAGCGAGCCGACCGGATCGTCGTCATGCTCAAGGGCGACGTCGTCGAGGAGGGGCCCGCCGCCGAGGTTCTGCGAAACCCGCAGCACGAGTACACGCGCAGGCTCATCGACGCGGCCCCGAGTCTTGCCGTCCGCACCGAACGACCGCAGCGACCCACCCCGGAGGGCGCCTCTGCGGCACCCCTGGTGGAGGTCACCGATCTGGGCAAGGTGTTCCCCCTCCGCTCGGTCAAGCGCGGCGAACCCGACACCTTCACCGCCGTGGACGGCGTCAGCTTCAGCATCCCTCGGGGCTCGACGGTGTCGATCGTCGGGGAATCGGGCTCCGGGAAGTCCACCACCGCGAACCTCATCCTGGGGCTCGAGGACGCCACCTCGGGGAGCATCTCCTTCGACGGCGTCGACCTCGCCACCCTCCGCCGCTCGCAGATGTTCGCCTTCCGTCGACGCGTCCAGCCGGTCTTCCAGAACCCCTTCGCCTCGCTGGATCCGAGGTACACCGTCGGCGAATCCATCGCCGAACCCATGAAGGTGCACCGCATCGGAGACGCCCCCGCGCGACGCGCTCGCGTCGAGGCCCTCCTCGATCAGGTCGCGCTTCCCCGCGCCATGGCCGAGCGGCTCCCGCACGAGCTGTCCGGCGGCCAGCGCCAGCGTGTCGCCATCGCCCGCGCGCTCGCTCTGAAGCCCGACCTCGTCGTGCTCGACGAGGCGGTCTCGGCGTTGGACGTGCTCGTCCAGGCGCAGATCCTCGACCTGCTCGCGGGTCTGCAGGCGGAGCTGGGCCTCAGCTACCTCTTCATCAGCCATGATCTCGCCGTCGTGCGCATGATCTCCGATCACGTGCACGTCATGCAGCGGGGTCGCATCGTGGAGAGCGGCAGCCCCGACCAGATCTTCGGCGACCCCCAGCAGGCGTACACGCGCGAGCTGCTCGCCGCGATCCCCGGCGCCGACCTGGACCGCTGACCCCGGTGGCCGGCCGACTCCTCGACGCGCCCGTTCCGCGGGCGATCAGCGACGCGGTCGCCGAAGCGTCGCGCATCAAGACGAGGGCGATCGACCTCGCCGCGTACGCGAGCGATGCCTCGCACTACCTGATGACGCCGGAGGCGGTCATCGTCGCGGCGGATGCCGAGGAGGTCGCCCGGCTCCTGGCCGGCGCCACCGCGACGCGTTCGCGGGTGACCCTCCGATCGGGAGGTACGAGCCTCTCCGGCCAGGCGGCCGGAGACGGTCTGCTCGTCGACGTGCGCCAGCGATTCCGGGCGATCGAGGTCATCGACGCCGGCCGTCGAGTGAAGGTCCAGCCCGGCGCGACCGTGCGGCAGGTCAACACCCGCCTGGCCCCCTACGGCTACCGGCTGGGCCCCGACCCCGCCAGCGAGATCGCGTGCACCATCGGCGGCGTCGTCGCGAACAACTCCAGCGGCATGGCGTGCGGCACGGTGGAGAACACCTACGCGACCCTCGAGTCGATGGTGTTCGTGCTGCCCTCCGGCACCATCATCGACACCTCGCGCGCCGACGCCGATGCTGCACTCGTCGCCGCGGAGCCTCGGCTCGTCGACCTCCTCGAGCGACTGCGCTGTCGGGTGCTCGACAACCCCGCCTCCGTCGATCTCATCCGCCGTCAGTTCGCGCTGAAGAACACGATGGGCTACGGGCTCAACTCCTTCCTCGACCACGAGACCCCCGCGCAGCTGCTCTCGCACCTCATCATCGGATCGGAGGGAACCCTGGCCTTCGTCGCCGAGGCCACGTTCCGCACCGTGCCCGTCTCGCCACTGATCTCCACCGCCCTCGCGGTCTTCCCGACCCTGAAGGACGCCACGTCCGCACTCCCCGAGCTGGTCGCGTCGGGTGCGGCCACGCTGGAGCTGCTGGATGCGGCTTCCCTGCGCGTCGGTCAGACCCTGCCCGGGGTTCCCGATGAGATCCTCGGCTTCGCGGTGACCGATCAGGCGGCACTGCTCGTCGAGTACCGCGGCTCCGATCCCGACGCTCTCGCGGCTCAGGCGGCCCGAGGCGGGAGCATCCTGGCCGGGGTCGATCTGCACGCCGAGGCGACGTTCACCCGCGACCCGACGGCGCGGGCGAAGGCGTGGGCGTTCCGCAAGGGGCTGTATGCGTCGGTGGCCGGCGCGCGCCCGAGCGGTACGACGGCGCTCCTGGAAGATGTCGTCGTCCCCGTCGCCGCGCTCGCCGACACCTGCGAGTCGCTGCAGTCGCTGTTCGACGAGTACCGGTACGCCGAGAGCGTCATCTTCGGCCACGCCAAGGACGGCAACATCCATTTCATGCTCACCGACAGGTTCGAGGGCGACGCCGCCATCGGGCGGTACCTGGGCTTCACGGAGGACATGGTCGACCTCGTGCTCGCCGCGGGCGGCAACCTCAAAGCGGAGCACGGGACCGGTCGCGCGATGGCGCCCTACGTGCGGCGGCAGTACGGCGACGAGCTGTACGACGTGATGCGCCGCCTCAAGGACGCCTGCGATCCCGCGGGCATCATGAACCCGGGCGTGATCATCGACGACGACCCGAACGCCCATATCCGCAACATCAAGCTGGCTCCGACGATCGATCCCGAAGCGGACCGGTGCGTGGAGTGCGGCTACTGCGAACCCGTCTGCCCGAGTCGCAACCTCACGCTCACTCCGCGCCAGCGCATCGTGGTGCGCCGTGCGGCCACGGCGGCGCGGCAGCGGGGGGATGCGGATCTCGCCGACGAGCTCGACGACGACTACGACTACGACGGTGTGCAGACCTGCGCGGTCGACGGGATGTGCCAGACGGCGTGCCCCGTGCTGATCAACACCGGTGCCCTGGTCAAGCGACTGCGCCGCGAGACCGCCAGCCCGGTGACGGCTCGCGCCTGGCAGGCTGCCTCTGCGGGCTGGGGCGCCACGACCCGGGTCGGTTCCCTGGCGCTGTCCGCGGCCAAGAAGATCCCGACCCCCGTCGTCGCGGCTGCGACCACCGTGGGCCGCGCCTTGCTGGGGGAGGATACGGTGCCGGCCTACTCCGGCGAGCTGCCGGGTGGTGGTCCGTCCCGAGGGCGACTTCGAGGGAGCGTCGGCGCGAGTGAGGGCGAGCCCGTGGGCGTCTACGTGCCGGCGTGCGTGAACAGCATGTTCGGCCCGGCGGGCGACGGTCTGGGAGTCACGACGGCGTTCGTCCGGCTCCTCGAGAGGGCGGGGGTGAGACTCGTCGTGCCCGATGAGATCGAGTCGCTGTGCTGCGGGACGCCCTGGTCGTCGAAGGGGTACTCGGCAGGCGGTGATCTCAACGCCGGTCGCACCACCGCCGCGATCAGGAGGGCCTCCGAGAACGGGAGGCTTCCGGTCGTCGTCGACGCATCCAGCTGCACGGAGGGGTTCATCAACACGCTGCGCGGCGAGGACGTCACGGTGATGGACGCGGTGACGTTCGCCGCACGCGAGATCCTGCCGCGCCTCGCGACGACGCCCGTCTTCGACTCGCTCGTGCTGCACCCGACGTGCTCGTCCGTGCAGCTGGGGCTGGACGGCGACGTCCGTGTGCTGGCGGAGGCGGCGGCGGGGGAAGTGACGGTGCCGGACGCGTGGGGATGCTGCGCCTTCGCCGGCGACCGCGGCATGCTCCACCCCGAGCTGACCGCGTCGGCGACCGAGGGTGAGGCCGACGAGGTCAGGGCGATGCGGGCCGACGCGCACGCGTCGTGCAACCGCACGTGCGAGTTGGGGATGACGCGCGCGACGGGCGAGGATTACGAGCACATCCTGGAGCTGCTCGAGAAGGCGTCGCGACCGTGACCGAAGACGAACACCGGCATCCGCTCACCGTGTACCTCGACGCGACCGCGCCCGGCGGAGAGCGGGGCTGGTTCGAGATTCGGGACGGCGTCGTCACGGCGCGCGGAACCGGCTCGCCGACGCCCGCGCCCGGGCAGCGCTGCGTGCAGCTGGGGAACGCGGTGGTCACGACGACGTTCACCGACCTGCACTGCCACGGCGCGAGTGGCGTCGCCTTCGACGACGGCCCCGAGGGCGCGATCCGCGAAGCGATCGATTTCCACGGCGACCACGGAACGGGGCGGATGCTGCTGAGCCTCGTCAGCGCGCCGGTGCCGCGGTTGGCGACGCGGCTCGCCGAGGTCTCCGCCGTCCTCCCGTCGTTCGCCGAGGCCGCTGGGATCCATGCGGAAGGGCCGTTCCTGGCCCCGGGGCGCCGAGGGGCGCACGATGCGGCCGCGCTCACCGACCCGACCCCTTGGGCCGTGGAGACCCTTCTCGAGGCTTCGGACGGCCGGCTCCGCTCGATCACGATCGCTCCGGAGCTGCCGGGTGCCATCGATGCCATCGATCGGCTGACGGCCGCGGGTGTCGTGGTCGCCGTGGGTCACACGGACGCGGACTACGACCAGGCGGCGGAGGCGTTCGACCACGGGGCGTCGCTGCTGACCCATGCCTTCAACGCGATGCGGCCGTTCCTGCATCGTGAGCCGGGGCCGATCGGCGCGGCGATCGACCGCGATCACGTGGTTCTGGAGGCGATCGCGGATGGCCACCACATCCACGACTCGGCCCTCCGGCTGCTGTTCGCGGCCGCGCCCGGCCGGATCGCCCTCGTCACCGACGCCATGTCGGCAACGGGCTGCGCCGACGGCGACTTCGCCATCGGGGAGCTCGACGTGACCGTGACCGGCGGCGTCCCCTACCTCGCGGGGACCACGACGCTGGCCGGTTCGACCCTCACCCTCGACGAGGCGGTGCGTCGGTCGGTTCGCGCCGGGATCCCCGTCGCGCAGGCGGTGGCCGCCGTGACGGCCGTCCCCGCGGCGCTGCTCGGCGAGCCGGAGCCTCGGGTCGACGTCGGCGCCGCGACCGCGGATCTCCTCGTCGTCCACCAGGACGGATCGGTCGTGGCGTTCGACGCGGCGACGGCGTGAGCCGCAGACACTCCCGAGGGTGCTCGTTTCCGCCATTCGAGCCCGAAAGAACCGGCACCATCGGCAGAACCGGGCACCCTCGACGTGCGCCGGGGTAATGACAGTGCCTCCCGTGAAGGCGGCGACCTCCGTAGCGTCGTCACCAGCGAGACGCGGATGCGGCGCCACCCGGCGCGCACGACCGCCGCGCGGGACGCGAGAGACGAGGATCACGATGCACGCACGCACACTGGGCCAGGGTCTGGAGGTCTCGGCGGTGGGTCTGGGCTGCATGGGCATGTCGCAGAGCTACGGTCCGAACCCCGGAGATCGCGGTGAGATGATCGCCGTGCTGCGCTCGGCGGTCGAGTTCGGGGTCACGTTCTTCGACACCGCCGAGGTGTACGGTCCCTACGTCAACGAAGAGCTCGTCGGCGAGGCGCTCGAGCCGCTCCGCGCCGACGTGGTGATCGCGACGAAGTTCGGCTGGAAGATCGAGGGCGGCGCGAGCGTGGGGCTCGACAGCCGGCCCGAGCAGATCCGCCGGGTCGCCGACGCCTCGCTGACGCGCTTGCGCACCGACGTGCTCGACCTCTTCTACCAGCACCGCGTCGACCCCGACGTGCCCATCGAAGACGTCGCCGGCACCGTCGGCGAACTCGTCGCCGAGGGCAAGGTGCGTCACTTCGGCCTGTCGGAGGCGTCTGCGTCGACCATCCGCGCGGCGCACGCCGTGTTCCCGGTCTCCGCCGTGCAGAGCGAGTACTCCCTCTGGACCCGCGACCCGGAGAAGGAGGTGCTGCCGACGCTGACCGAACTCGGCATCGGGTTCGTGCCCTTCAGCCCGCTGGGCAAAGGGTTCCTCACCGGAACGGTCGACACGTCCACGACGTTCGCCGACGACGACATCCGACGCCGGGTACCGCGTTTCGAGGAGAGCAACATCGCGGCGAACACGGCGCTGGTCGACCACGTCCGCGCCCTCGCCGCCCGGAAGGAGGCGACGCCCGGCCAGGTTGCTCTCGCGTGGCTTCTCGCGCAGCATCCGCATCTCGCGCCGATCCCCGGCACGCGTCGCACGTCGCGCATCGAGGAGAACGCCGCAGCGACCGCCCTCGCCCTCTCGGCCGATGAGATCGCCGACCTGAACGGGCTCGCCGACCGCATCGGCGTGCAGGGCGACCGCTACAACCCGCAGCACATGGCTATGGTCAACCGCTGACATCGCATCCCATGCGTGGGAGGGTGCCCGATTCCGCCAATCGTGCCCGGAAGAACGCGCACCTCCGGCGGGAACGGGCACCTCCGTGCGCGCATCCGCGTAGTTGAGTTTGAGAACGATTATCAGTAGTCCTATAGTGGGCGGGTGACCCGGAACCGACTCCTCCTCCCCGCAGCCCTCGTCGCCGCATCCGCTCTCGCCCTGGCCGGTTGCGCCGGAACATCGGACTCCGCGGGCTCGGCCGCGACCGACGACGACGGCCGCGTGCAGATCGTCGCCTCGACCAACGTGTACGGGCAGATCGCCGAGGCGATCGGCGGCGACCTCGTCGACGTCACCTCGATCATCGCGTCGGCCTCGCAGGACCCGCATTCCTACGAGCCGAGCGCGCAGGATCAGCTCATCGTCAGTCGCGCCGACCTGCTGATCGAGAACGGCGGCGGCTACGACGCCTTCGTCGACGCGCTGATCGAGTCGTCGGGCGTCGACGCCCCGGTGATCACGGCGGTGGAGTACTCGCATGACTGGCCCGAGAACGCTGGCCACGACGCCGAGAGCACCGAGACCCCCGACGCAGAGTCTGACGACCACGCCGACGACGACGGCCATGACCACGCCGATCACGACCACGTCGAGGGCTTCAACGAGCACGTTTGGTACGACCCGCACACCATCGAGCACGTCGCCGAGGCGATCGCCGACGAGCTGACGACCCTGCTCCCCGACGACGCCGACGCGATCTCGACCAACCTCACCGCCTTCACCGACGGCGTGGCCGGCATCGAAGACGCCCTGGCCGAGGTCGAAGCATCCGACGCGGGCGCCGGGGTGTTCGTGACCGAACCGGTCCCCGGCTACCTCGTCGCCGCCGCGGGCTTGACCGTCGTCACGCCCGAGGCCTTCAGCGAAGCCGTCGAGGAAGGCCAGGACGTTCCCCCGGCCACGCTCCTCGAGGCGCTCGACCTGGTCGCGTCGGGCGACGTGCGCGTCGTCATCACCAACGCTCAGACCGGCGGGGCCGAGACGACCCAGGTCGTCGACGACGCGGACAGCCGCGGCATCCCGGTGATCCAGTTCGCGGAGACGCTCCCCGAGGGACAGACTTACATCTCGTGGATGGACGAGAACGTCGCGGCTCTGGCCGACGCCCTGGCGAGGTGACGTCCGACTCGCCTCTGCAGATCAGCGGCGCAGCTCTGCGCCGCGGGGATCGTGAATTGTGGAGCGGCCTCGACCTCGACGTCGCCCCCGGTGAGTTCATCGCCGTCCTCGGCCCGAGCGGGTCGGGAAAGACGACGCTGCTCCGCGCGATCCTCGGTCTCGAGCGCCTCAGTTCGGGCAGCATCCGGGCCCTCGGCAGCGAGGTGCGCCGGGCGGGCAACCGCCGCATCGGCTACGTGCCCCAGCAGCGTCCGCTCCCGCCCGAGACCTCATTGCGCGGGCGCGATCTCGTCGGCCTCGGCGTCGACGGGCATCGCTTCGGTCTGCCGTTCCCTCGGCGCGGCGACCGGGAACGCGTGCGCGAGCTCGTCCGCGCGGTCGGAGCCGAGGGCTTCGCCGACCGCCCGGTGGGCGAGCTATCGGGCGGAGAGCAGCAGCGTCTGCGCGTCGGGCAGGCGCTCGCCGACGACCCGGGGCTCCTGCTCTGCGATGAGCCGCTGACGAGTCTCGACCTCGCCAACCAGCAGGCGGTCGTGCGTCTCATCGACCATCATCGGGCGCGCTCGGGCGCGGCCGTGGTCTTCGTCACGCACGACATCAACCCGGTTCTCGAGCACGTCGATCGCATCCTCTACATCGCCCACGGCCGGTTCATGCTCGGCGCCCCCGACGAGGTGCTGAACTCGGCGGTGCTCAGCGACCTCTACGACGCGCCGGTCTACGTGCTGCGGGCGGGCGGGCGGCTCGTCGTGGTCGGCGCGCCCGACGCCGACGACGCCCATCACCATCACCACGACGAGGAGCCCGAATGAACTGGGCCGACGTGGGAACAGCGCTCTTCGGCGGCGTCGCCGATTACGGCGAGATCCTCGCCCTGGTGTGGAACTCCGTCATCGCCGGTGCGGTGCTGGGGCTCGTCGGCGGGCTCATCGGCGTCTTCGTGATGCAGCGCGACATGGCCTTCGCCGTGCACGGCATCAGCGAATTGTCGTTCGCGGGCGCCGCGGCGGCGCTCCTCATCGGGGTCGACGTCGTGACGGGTTCGATCGTGGGCTCTCTGATCGCGGCCGGACTCATAGGGGTGCTCGGAGCGCGCGCGAGGGACCGCAATTCGATCATCGGCGTGCTCATGCCGTTCGGCCTCGGACTCGGCATCCTCTTCCTCTCGCTGTACAACGGGCGAAGCGCCAACCGGTTCAGCCTGCTCACCGGGCAGATCGTGTCGGTGCAGACGGGGCAGCTCGGGTGGCTCATCGCGCTCAGCGCCGTCGCTCTGCTCGCGCTGCTGCTCATCTGGCGGCCGCTGCGCTTCGACTCCCTCGACCCGCAGTCGGCGGCGGCGCGGGGCGTACCGACCACCGCCGTCTCGCTCGTCTTCATGCTGTTGCTCGGCCTCGTGGTCGCCGTCGCGGTGCACATCATCGGCGCCCTGCTCGTGATGGCGCTGCTGGTCACCCCCGCCGCCGCGGCGATGCGCGTCGCCTCCGGTCCGGTGGCCGTGCCGGTGCTCGCCGCCGCGTTCGGATTCATCTCGGCGGTCGGCGGCATCCTGCTCGCCGTGGCCGGCACTCTGCCGGTGAGCCCGTACATCACCACCATCTCGTTCGTCATCTACCTCGTGTGCCGCATCGTCGGCGCGCGCCGCGGTCGGGTGACCCGCACCGCATGACGACGGCAGACCAGAACGCCTGGCGGCCGGCGATCGCGGCGCTGGCCAACGACACGACCCGCGAGGTCTACGCCCGCATCGTGCTGGGCGCCTCGCGCGGCGACGCCGTCGCCGGCGTCCCCGTCCCGCGGGCCGATGCGGCGATCGCCGCGCTGGTCGGGTCGGGCCTCGTCGCCGAGCGAGACGGAGCGTTGGTCGCCGACGCGACCGGACCGAAGCGGATGCTGGCGACCGCCGCTGGGCGACCGACCGGCATCGATCGGTTCCTGCGGCCCGACGGGCGCGTCGACCGCTACCCGTCGAAGGCGAGCGAGCGGGCGGAGCTGCTCGCGCACGTGGCGGAGAGGGTCCTCCGTCCGGGCGAGGTCGTGACCGAGCGCGAGCTCACCGGGCGTCTCGAGCGTTTCGCCGACGACGTCGCCCTCCTCCGTCGCCATCTCGTCGACCACGGCGTGGTCGAGCGCACCCCCTCGGGCTCGGAGTACGCCCTGGCCCCCAGCATCCGTGAGACACCGGTTGCGGCCGAGACGCCCCGCCAGGCCGTGGGTCTCGGCTCGGAAGCGACGTCTGGGCCGGGGGACGCGGCGTCCGGGTCGACGTCCAGCGAGCGCCGGTAGAATCCCGGCCATGACCCAGCGCAACACCTGGCAGCGCGAACGCGTGCGTGAAGCGCTCGCCGACGCCCGCGGGTTCGTCAGCGCTCAGTCGCTGCACGCCACCCTCCGCGACGACAACACCGGCATCGGTCTCGCGACCGTCTATCGCGCCCTCGCCGGGCTCGCCGCCCAGGGCAACGCCGATTCGCTGCAGAGCCCCGAGGGGGAGAACCTCTTCCGCGCCTGCGCGACCCCCGGCCACCACCACCACCTGATCTGCCGCTCGTGCGGTCTGGCCGTCGAGATTGAGGCCGACGACGTCGAGGAGTGGGCGCAGCGCACCGCAGCGACGCACGGCTTCACCCAGGCGGAGCACATCGTCGACATCTTCGGCCTCTGCGCTTCGTGCGCCGAGGCCCGCGCGAGCGAGCGTGCGGGGCAGTAGCGCGACCGCGACACGGCCGGCCTCGCGATCCCGCGTGGCGGTGCCGCTCGCGCTCGGCGTGGCCGCGATCGCCGCCCTGTTCGCGATCGACGCCTTCGCCCCGCAGCTGTTCAGCGCCTCGTTGCCGACCAGGGCGCAGGACGCGGTCACGCTCTCGCTCAGCGTGCTCATCGAGTCGCTGCCGTTCGTCGTGCTCGGCGTGGTGCTCTCGATCGTCGTGCAGGTGTGGGTTCCGCCAGGTGCGATCGAGCGCTGGATGCCACGCCGGGCGTGGGCGCGTCGCGCGGTGCTCTCGCTCCTGGGCATGTTCATCCCGGTCTGCGAGTGCGGCAACGTGCCCTTCGCGCGCGGCCTGCTGATGCGCGGCTTCACCGTGTCCGAGACGCTGACCTTCCTGGTCGCCGCGCCGATCGTGAACCCGATCGTCATCATCACCACGCACGCCGCGTTCGGCTTCGACGACAACATCCTCATCGCCCGCCTGATCGGCGGCTACCTCGTCGCGAACCTCATCGGCTGGTTGTACAGCCGCCATCCGTCGCCGGATGCGCTGCTGACCGCCCGGTTCCGCGAGACGTGCGAGCTCGTCACGACCGAGTCGGGCGGGAAGGGCCGCCGCTCGCTCGCCCAGTTCGTGGTCGAGCTGCGCTCGGTGATGCCGGCGCTCGTGATCGGTTCGGCGCTCGCCGGAGCCGTGCAGATCCTGGTGCCGCGCGACACGCTCGTCGCGATCGGCTCCGACCCGGCACTGTCGATCGTCGCGATGATCGTGCTGGCGCTCGTCGTCTCGATCTGCTCGAACGTCGACGCGTTCTTCGCACTGTCGTTCGCCGCGGCCTTCACGCCCGGCTCGCTCGTGGCCTTCCTCGTGGTCGGTCCGATCGTCGACCTCAAGATGCTGGCGCTCCTGCGCACCACCTTCTCGACCCGCGTGCTCGTGGGGATGACGGTCACCGTGGTGCTCTTCGCCTTCGCCCTCGGAACGGTGGTGAACCTCGGTGCGTAACGCGGGATTCGTCGGCACGCGCTGGCTCGGAGTGGGCCTCGCCTCCTGCCTGGCCGTGGTGACCATCGCGCTCTGGCTCACCGGGCGCCTGGCGCTGTACATCAACCCCGACTCGGCCTGGTTCGCCGTCGGCATGGCGGTGCTCCTCCTTGTCGGGGCCGTCGCGAGCTTCGCGCTCCCGCTCGGCGCCGAGGAGGACCACGGTCACGACCACGGTGACGCCGACGGTCATGAGCACGCGGACGACGATGTCCCGCATCCGCACCCCTCCGCGCGCCCGGTCGGCGCCGTCGCACTCACCGGCGGCCTCGTCGCCTCGGGTGTCGTGGTGACGATGCTCGTCGCGCCGCCCGCCTCGCTGTCCGCCGAGCTCGCGATGTCACGAGACGTCGGGGCGCCCCCGCTGTTCGCCGGGGCCGACGTCATCACACTGGCCTCGTCGGGCGATACCGCCGAGTTCGGGGTCGGGGAGTGGGCCAGCGTGTTCGCGACCGCGACGAACCCCGACACGTTCGACGGCGACGCGATCGCGCTCACCGGCTTCGTCACGCCGAGCGACACCGGCTCCGGGTTCGACCTGACCCGCCTCGTCATCACGCACTGCGTGATCGACGCGCAGCCGGCGACGCTGCCCATTGCCTCGACCGCGGCGGTGCCCGAGACGGGTCAGTGGGTGACGGTCACCGGCACGGTGCGCTCCACTAGCAGCGGAGCGCTCGAGATCACTCCCGACGAGGTCGTGGCGATCGACGAGCCGCAGGACCCGTATGAGTACTGAAGCCCCGTCGCGCCGGGCACGAGGGCACCGGCGTCGCAGCCGCGCCTTCCTCTCGGCCTTCGCCGCCGTGCTGGGCGTTCTGGTGCTGGTCGGTGCCGCGGGCGCCGCCATCGGCATCGTGCAGGGCCCGCGGGTGACGAAGGTGCAGGTCGATCCGGGCGGCGCCGTCGCCGCCTCCGGTTCGCGGGTCATCCTCGAGACGACGCAGGCCCTGAGCGAGGTGGATGCTGCGCAGGTCACCGTGGATCCGGCGACGCCGTTCACGGTCGACACCTCCGGGCGCAGCGTCGGGGTGCGCTTCACGCTGCCGCTGCGCGACGACACCGACTACACGGTCACGATCGCCGATGCCTCCGGGCGCGGCGCCGGGCCCGCCTCCACCCTGACGACGACGTTCCGAACGCCCGCGCTGCAGCCCTACCTGCTGCAGCGCGGCGGCGACGAGGGCGACACCATCTTCCGCACGGGGTTGGGCGGTGACGCGGTGCCCGTGTTCACCCACTCCCACATCGAGGACTATCGCGCGACGGCTACCCACCTCGTGGTGTCGGTGCGCACCGACGACGACCGACCAGCGATCCTCGTCACCGGCCCCGACGGCGAGGACCCGCGAGATCTCGAGCTGCCCGGCGACGGCTTCGTGTCGAACCTGCAGAGCGCCGACCGCGGCGAGACCATCGGCTTCACCTTCTCCGACGCCGACCTCGGTGCCGGGGGCGGTCGCGAGGCGGCCCTGTTCACCACGTCGGTCGCGACCGGTGCGGCCGACACCCCTCCGCAGGAGGTCGACCTCGGCGGCGACGTCCGCGTGGCCGAGTGGCGGTTCGTGCCCGACACCGACAGCATCCTCGTGCTCACGTTCGACGGTCGGCTGCTGCTCTCGGGCGCCGACGGGGCGAACGCCGCGCCTCTGGGCACTGCCCTGTCGATCGACGGCATCGCGCGCGGGTCGTCGGAGGCGGTCGTCGAGCGCCTCGAAGGCATGCGGGTGGTCGACCTCACTGACGGCGGCGAGCAGCCCCTGGTCGAGCCGACGCCGCCGATCGGGTCGCTGGGTGCGGTCACTCCGATGCCGGGTGAGGGTGCCGGCACGATCCGCACCTACGCCGAGCTGTCCGACGACGGTGCGTTCGTCTCGACCGTCGTCGCGCGCGTGACCGACGACGGCACGGCCACCGTGCTGCTCGACGCATCGGCCTCCGACTCGGTGCTGCAGACCTGCGTGTCGGCGAGCGGACGGTACGCCGCCGTGCTCGTCGCGCCGAGCGCCGCGAGCAACCCCTACGACCGTTACCTCCTGCCGCTGCCGACGCGCCTGCAGACCCACGTGGTCGAGATCGACACCGGCACCGAGGTCTCGGTGCTCGACGGCTTCGGTCTGTCGTGGTGCCAGGTGCCGCCGGCGTGAGCGCCCTGCGCCCGGCGCGCCGCGCCGACCTCGACGGGCTCCCGGCCGACGTCGCCCCGCGCCTGTTGGGCGGGGTGCTCGAGACCGTGATCGCGGGGGAGCGGGTCGCCGTGCGACTCACCGAGGTCGAGGCCTATCACGGCCTCGGCACGGGCCCCGTCCCCGACCCCGGGTCGCACGCCCGCATGGGCCAGACCCCCCGCAACGCGACGATGTGGGGCGAGCCCGGACACCTGTACGTCTACCTCAGCCACGGCATCCACTCGTGCGTGAACGTCGTCTGCGGTGCGGAGGGCGTGGCCGGAGGAATCCTGCTGCGCGCCGGCGAGATCGTCGAGGGGGCGGATGCGGCGACCCGGCGCCGGCTCGCACGCCGCGGCGTCGTACGCTCGCCGAGGGAGCTCGCCAGCGGACCCGGGCGTCTGGGCGACGCGGTCGGGTTGAAGCATCCGATCCACGACGGCATCGACGCGATCGAGCCGACCGAGAGGGCGGGTGCCGTCGCATCCCTGCGGGTGCGGGAGCAGCCGCTCGCGACCGTCGTCTCGGGTCCAAGGGTGGGCGTGGCCGGGATCGCGGGCACCGAGGCGTTCCCGTGGCGGTTCTGGATCGCCGGCGACCCCACCGTCTCGGCGTTCCGCTGGGGCCGCGGCGCGCGCGACGCCTGACCCCGCCCTGCCCCCCCCCGCCCGGGCCCGACCCGGCCGACACGACCGCGAGACTTCATCCCCGCTTCGAGACTGCGCTCCTGGGCGGCAGTCTCGTAGCCCGGGTGGAGTCTCGCGGTCTGAGGTGCTGGGCGGGGCCGGGGGAGGTGGGCGTTCAGGTCGCTCGGATAGGTTGGCTTCTCGTGTCGCGAGAACTTCGGAATATCTGGTTGTGGTTCCTGGGCGCTCACGCGCTCGTCGTGGCGCTCGGGTTCCTGCTGTGGAGTCAGCCCATGGGCGACGTCTACAACGTCTACGAGCCGTGGTCGAACCAGGCCCTCGGCGGCGGCGGCATCGTGGGCATCACGGTGGCGTGGGTGTATCCGCAGGTCGCGCTCGTGCCGATGCTCGCCGCGCACCTGTTCTCGTGGATCGCCGGATACACGTTCGGGTGGGCCGTGCTCGTCTGCGTGCTCGACGCGGCGGCGTTCGCCTTCCTCGTGGGCCGGGGCCGCTCGCGGGCCCGCATGGCGGGAGCCCGCGTCTGGCTCGTGCTGTTCGTCCTCCTCGGTCCGATCGGCATGTACCGGATCGATGCGATCACCGTCCCCCTCGCGATCGTCGCGCTGCTGCTCGCGATCCGCCACCCCGCCGTCTCCTCGGCCATCCTCACCATCGGAGCCTGGATCAAGATCTGGCCGGCCGCCGTGGTCCTCGCCCTGACGATCGCCGCCCGCAAGCGCTGGTGGGTCGTGGTGGCATCGGCCGGAGCGACCGCCGCGGCCGTGGTGCTCGTGATCGTCGCGCTCGGCGGCGCGGGAAACCTCACCGGCTTCATCACCGCGCAGGTCGGTCGGGGCCTGCAGATGGAGAGCACCGCCGCGACCCCCTTCGTGTGGCTCGCCGTGTTCGGCGTCAACGGGGCCAAGGTGGCCTTCGACGACGAGATCATCACGTTCGCCGTCTACGGTCCGGGCGTCGACACGATGGCCGCGCTCCTCACGCCGCTGATGGCGCTGGCGGTCGCGGCGGTCTGTATCGTCGGCGTGCTCAAGGCCAAGGCCGGGGCGCGGATGCTGCGCCTCCTCCCGCCGCTGACGCTCACGCTCGTGCTCGTGCTCATCGTCTTCAACAAGGTCGGCTCGCCCCAGTTCGTCGCGTGGATCATCGCGCCCTTCGTCCTCTGGGTCATCGTGGACCGCAGCGGTATCCGGCGCGGCCTGCAGTACGCCGCGATCACGGCGTTGCTCACGCAGGGTGTGTACCCGCTCGTGTTCGACCTCGTCCGTGTCGCGAACCCGATCGGCGTTGTCGTGCTCACCGCGCGCAACGTCATGCTCGTCGTCCTGCTGGTGTGGGTCGTGCAGCAGCTGCTGCGGGTTCCGACCGAGCGATCGCGCGTCGCCCATATCGCAGCATCCGGCGCTCGCAGGGCCGACGCGCCGCCCGTGCTAGACTGACTCTTCGTCTGCGCGCACTCCAGCACGCAGTACGCACCCCTCCCTCATCGAACAGCCTCTTCGGCTGCGCGCGAGCGGGGTGCAGACAAGGGATCTTGGGTGGCACCGTCCGGTGTCACGGTACTAAGGAGAATCACTATGGCAGCAGTGTGCCAGGTGACCGGCGCTGTTCCCGGCTTCGGTCACAACATCTCGCACTCGCACCGCCGGACGAAGCGCCGCTTCGACCCGAACGTGCAGCGCAAGACCTATCTCGTTCCGTCGCTCGGTCGCAAGATCACGATCAACGTGTCCGCGAAGGGCATCAAGGTCATTGATGCTCGTGGCATCGAGGCAGTCGTCAAAGACATGCTCGCAAGGGGTGTGAAGCTCTGATGGCTAAGAAAGCACAGGACGTTCGTCCGATCATCAAGCTGCGTTCGACCGCGGGCACGGGGTACACCTACGTGACGCGCAAGAACCGCCGCAACAACCCCGACCGCATCGTGCTCAAGAAGTACGACCCCGTGGTCCGCAAGCACGTCGACTTCCGAGAGGAGCGCTAAACATGGCAAAGAAGAGCAAGATCGCGCGCAATGAGCAGCGCAAGGTCATCGTCGCCCGCTGGGCCACGAAGCGTGCCGAGCTGAAGAAGGCTCTGGTCGACCCCAACTCCACCGACGAGCAGCGCGAAGCCGCTCGCGTGGGCCTGCAGAAGCTGCCCCGCAATGCGTCGCCCGCCCGCGTGCGCAGCCGCGACGTCATCGACGGCCGCCCCCGCGGTGTGCTGACGAAGTTCGGCATCTCGCGTGTGCGCTTCCGCGACATGGCTCACCGGGGCGAGCTGCCCGGCGTGACCAAGTCGAGCTGGTAACAGGTCGACGGTCCCCGTGACCGACTGAACCGCTGGAAGGGCGGGATCTCCTCAGGAGATCCCGCCCTTTCTCGTTCCCGCCGCCGGAGACGTCGGCGGGAGGGCGGGACCGAGCCTCAACAGCCCCATTCGTCACACCAGCCCCGCGACACGGCGTCCGAATGCGTCACGAGCCCCGGAAATACGCGGTTCTCCCCGGGATCGTTGATACATTCGAGGCGGTCGATCCGACCACCCGGAGGCATTCCGCCTCCGTCCGAAGAAATAAGGGGCGGCGTCTGCCGCCTTGGAGGACAACCCCAATGGCTGACAAGTCCATCACCAAGACCGAACTCGTCGCGAGCATCGCGAGCGCCACCGGCCAGAGCCAGTCCGCCGTGTCGGGCGTGCTCGACTCCCTCTTCTCCACCGTCTCCGAGGCGGTCGCCAAGGGCAGCAAGGTCTCGATCCCCGGCTGGATCGCCTTCGAGCAGGTCGAGACGTCGGCTCGCACGGGCCGCAACCCGCAGACCGGCGAAGAGATCAAGATCCCCGCGGGCAAGCGCGTCAAGGTCACCGCCGGCTCGAAGCTGAAGGCAGCCGTCAAGTAAGACGACATGACGCTCGCCGCGCGACAGCGTGGCACCAGCGCTCCAGAGGGGGGATGCTTCGGCATCCCCCCTCTGCTGTGTCCACCGCTTCCCGGCTCTGTCGCGTTCGCGCGCGAATAAGCTTGCACAATGACCACGACCACTCCTCGCGGCACCACCGCGCCGCGCGGAACGTCGGGAACACCGACATCGTCGGCCCGCACGCTCCGCGTCGCGGGTCTCGCGATCCTCCTGGTCGTCTCGGCCATCGCTCTCGTCGGCGGCCTCGTCTACGGCGGCGGCGCGGCGCCGCTGCTCATCGGCGACGCCGGCCCGGTCGTACGCTGGGGCCTTCCCGCCGCGAAGCTCGTCGTCAACCTCGCCGCGGCGGGCATGCTCGGCTCGCTCGTCCTCGCCCTCTGGGCGTTGCCGGCGGGCCAGCGCGGTTTCGACACCGCTCTCGACACCGCCTCGATCAGCGCGGCGATCTTCACCCTCGCGTCCGCTGCGACCGGGTTCCTCACGTTCGTCAACACGATGAACGCCGTCCCCAGCGCGGACGCCGTGTTCGGCCAGCAGCTGGGCCGGTTCCTCGTCGAGGTCGAGCTCGGCCGCGCCTGGCTCATCACCACGATCGCCGGCGCGGTGCTGACGGTGCTCACCTTCGCCGTCCGGTCGTGGACCCCCACCCTGTTCGTCGCCCTTCTTGCGATCGTCGCGCTCGTGCCGATGGGAACGCAGGGGCACGCGGGTGAAGAGGCCAACCACACCCTCGCCGTCACGGCGCTCGTCCTGCACATCCTCGCGGCGGCGGTCTGGCTGGGCGGCCTCGTCCTCCTCGTGGTGGTGCGCCCCGTGCTCGAGAAGGGCGCGCTGAAGGACGTGCTGCTGCGGTACTCGAGTCTCGCGCTCATCGCGTTCGTGGTCGTCGCGATCTCGGGCACCGTGCGCGCCTCGATCGGCCTCGGCGGATGGGAGCAGCTCGGCTCGCCCTACGGGATCCTCGTGATCGTCAAGGTCGTCGCGCTCCTGGGGATGGGCGTCCTCGGTGCGTGGTACCGCGTGCGCCTGATCTCCCGTCTGCCCGACAGCGGAGCATCCCGTCGGTTCTGGGGCCTCATCGCCCTCGAGCTCGGCTTCATGGGCCTCGCCAGCGGCGCGGCGGCGGCGCTCGCGCGCACCCCCACCCCGGGCGACGCCATCCCGGTGGTCCAGACGCCCGCAGAGGTGCTCACCGGGGCGCCTCTCCCGCCCGAGCTCGACCTCAACGCGTGGCTCACGACCATCGACGTCGACCTGCTCTGGGCCTTCGCCGTCGGGTTCGGCCTCTTCTTCTACCTGGCGGGCGTCGTCCGCATGCGGCGTCGCGGCGACGCGTGGCCGATCCACCGCACCGTGTCCTGGGTCGCGGGGATGCTGCTGCTGCTCTGGGTCACCGCGGGGCCGATCAACGCCTACCAGGACTACCTGTTCAGCATGCACATGATCGGCCACATGCTGCTGAGCATGGCGATCCCGCTCCTGCTCGTGCTCGGGGCTCCCGTGACGTTGGCCGCGCGGGCGATCCGCAAGCGCGACGACGGCACGCGCGGCGGACGCGAGTGGATCCTGTGGGCCGTGCACAGCCCGGTCTCGAAGGTGCTCACCAACCCCTACGTCGCCGCGGGGCTCTTCATCGGATCGCTCTGGGCCTTCTACTACAGCGACCTGTTCCGGTGGTCGCTCTACGACCACATCGGCCACGAGTGGATGGTCGCGCACTTCCTCATCACGGGGTACCTCTTCGTGCTCTCGCTCATCGGGATCGATCCGGTGCCCTACCGGCTGCCCTACGCGATGCGCCTGCTGGTGCTCATCGCGGTCATGGCCATGCACGCCTTCTTCGGAATCGCGATCATGATGCAGACCGGCCTCTTCGTCGCGGAATGGTTCGGATCGATGGGCCGCACGTGGGGGGTGTCGCCCCTCGAGGACCAGTACCTCGGCGGCGGTGTCGCGTGGTCGGTGGGGGAGATTCCCACGCTGATCCTCGCGATCGCGGTCGCGATCCAGTGGAGCCGGTCGGACGAGCGGATGCAGCGCCGACGCGATCGGCAGGTCGACCGCGCCGGCGACCCCGAGCTCGACGAGTACAACGCACAGCTCGCCGCTCTCGCCGAGCGGGATTCCCGCGCCGCGCGCTGACCGGTCGGCCGGTCTACGAGGTGCGGTTGCCGCCGACCTTGATCGATGCGGTGCCGTCGGGGAGCACCTCGACCGACCCGTTGATGACGAACGGCACATCCTCGGTGACCGTGCGCACCGATCCGTCGTAGAGCGAGCGGATCTGCACCTCGACGCGGGCTACGGCATCGGCCTGGGCGATGCTCCAGCCGGCGCCGTCGGGGGTCACCGTGATGGCGGGGTGCTGCACGATCGACCATGCCGGAAGGCTGATGATGCGGTTCTGCACCGTGAGGCCGAACGGACAACCGGTCGGTTGAAGCACCTGCTGGGTCGCGCAGTCGGCGAGGAACCCCTCGACCCGCTGCTGCACGACGTCGACGAACTCGGTCGTCGCCTCCGCCTGGATGCGAACCGGGATGGCGGCGGAGGGCAGGTCTGCGAGCACCGCCACGCCGGGCGTGGCCGAGATCTGCGTGTCGACGTCGACGGAGTAGATACCGGGCGAGAAGACGAGCAGCGGCACGGCTGCGAGCGGGTCGGCGTCCACACCGTCGGCCGAGACCTGGCGCTTGTCGACCTCGAAGCCGTTGACGGCGAAGCGCATCGACCCGGTGACGACGAGATCCATGACGGCGAGCGGACTCTTCGCGAAGGTCCAGCTCGGCACCACCCCGATCCAGCCGTCCTGAGCGACCTCGAACGTCGATGTCCCGCGGTGCCCGCCCGCGACGTACTCCACGGTCACGCGGGTGGTGTCGCCGGATGCCTCCTCGGAGACGCCGACCACATCCGTGAGCGACGACAGCGCGGCGCTGCGCAGGAGTGCGTCCGATGCGGTGGACGCAAGCCCCGCCGCCTCCAGCTCGGCCGCGTCGAGGTCGACCCCGGGCACGGCCAGCGCGTCGGCTGCTCGGCCGTCCGAGAGGAGGTCGAGATAGCGCAGCACGAAGGCGGTCGGGCTGTACAGCTCGCGGTAGAGCGTCACGCCGCCGGCGGCCAGCGCGGCGAACAGCAGGACGGCCACGACGCCGATCGCGCCGAGCTCGAGCCCCAGGCGCCGCGGACGCCGGTCGGGCGTCGGCGGGGCGGGCGGTGCGGACAGCGTCCCGCTGGGGGCCGCCGGCGCCGCAGTCCCCCCGAGCTCGTGGTTCACCTCCTCAGTCTAGGAAACCTCCGCTGAGCGACCGCCGCTGCGTCTCCGTTCGTTACCCTTCCGTTCCGAGCGGGGGACGATCCGCTGCTCGCGGCGCGTAGGGCGAATAACATGAACCGGTGAGTACGCCCGCCCTCTCCGCCGAGCAGGAGGCCCTCTTCCGGCTGATCGAAGACACGCGAGAGCACGTCTTCGTGACGGGCCGTGCCGGCACGGGGAAGTCCACGCTCCTGCAGTACCTGGCCTGGAACACTTCCAAGCAGATCGCCGTCTGCGCTCCGACCGGCGTCGCGGCGCTGAACGTCGAGGGGCAGACGATCCACTCGCTGTTCAAGCTGCCGATCGGGCTCATCGCATCCGGCGACATCGATCAGACCGATGCGACGCGCAAGATCCTCAACGCGATAGACACGCTCGTGATCGACGAGATCTCCATGGTGAACGCCGACCTCATGGACGGCATCGACCGGTCGCTCCGTCAGGCCCGCAACCGCCGGGCTGAGCCGTTCGGCGGGGTTCAGATCGTGATGTTCGGCGACCCGTACCAGCTCGCACCCGTGCCCCCTCGCGGCGACGAGGCGCGGTACATCGCCGACCACTACCGGTCGTTCTGGTTCTTCGACGCGAAGGTGTGGGCGGGCGAGGCCGCGGGTGACGGTCTCATCGAGCTCGGCCGGCACGGCGCCGACCTCCACATCCGCGAGCTGACCGAGATCCACCGTCAGTCGGACCCCGCCTTCAAGGCCCTCCTCAACGGGGTGCGGTACGGGCACGTCACCGCCGACATGGCGGGGGTGCTCAACGGCGCCGGCGCGCGGAAGCCTCCGGATCCCGCCGATGGCGAGCACCCGATCATCACCCTCGCCACCCGCAACGACATCGTCAACACGATCAACCGTCGGCATCTCGACGCGCTGGTCGGGCGCATGCAGACCGCCAACGCCGAGATCAACGGCGACTTCGGCCGGGGCGATGCGAGCTACCCCGCCGACGCCGAGCTGAAGCTGAAGGTCGGCGCCCAGGTGATGTTCCTGCGCAATGACATCTCGAACTTCGGCGAGCCGCCGAGGTGGGTCAACGGCACGATCGGCACGGTGAAGCGCATCACGGGGTCGAGCGTGCGGGTAGAGGTCGACGGCAAGACCTACGACGTCGAGCCGGCCGTCTGGGAGAAGTTCCGCTACGCCTACAACCCCGGGTCGAAGACGCTCTCCCGAGAGATCGTGGCGGAGTTCCAGCAGTTCCCGTTGCGGTTGGCGTGGGCGGTGACGATCCACAAGTCGCAGGGCAAGACGTACGATCGCGCGATCATCGACCTCGGCTCGGGCGCGTTCGCCCCCGGGCAGACCTACGTCGCGCTCAGCCGGCTGACGTCGCTCGACGGTCTCTACCTCACGCGACCGCTGCGCCCGAGCGACATCCGCGTCGATCCGGACGTGCAGCGGTTCATGGCCGGCGTGCGCGCCGCGCGGGCTCAGGCGACCTGAGTCGCCTTGGCTCGGCCGAGGTCTTCGAACAGCTCGGTGTTGAAGCGGTAGGCCAGCAGCACCTCGTCGATCACGCGTTGCTGTTCCGCAGCGTCCCAGGGCGCGGCATCCAACTGCTCGCGGTAGACGTCCTTGAACGCCTTCGGGTCGGCGATGTCGTCGAACACGTAGAACCCGATGCCGTTGGTCTCGAAGCCGAAGCGGCGCTGCATGAGCCGGCCGATGAACTGGCCGCCCGACAGGTCGCCGAGGTAGCGGGTGTAGTGATGCGCGACGAACCCGCCGGGCCAGGTGGCCCCGACCTGTTCGATGCGGGCGACATACGCCCGCGTGGTGGGGAGGGGCTCGATCCGCTCGCGCCAGTCGGGTCCGATGAGGAACTCGAGGTCGGCTTCGAGGGCGGGGAGCCGCGTGAGCCGGTCGCTGATGAACACGGATGCGACGGGGTCGCGTCGCATCCGCTCCGCCGCCGCCTCGAGGGCGGCGTAGATGCACCAGTGCTGGGCGACCAGCGCGACGTAGTCGTCGCGGGTGCCCTCGCCCTTCATGAGGTCGGTCATGAAGCCGGAGCCTTCGCTCGACGAGTGCGCGCTGCTCGAGCGCTCGCGAAGTGCGGCGGAGAAGAGGATGACGTCGCTCATAACGGTCATCATAGGGGAAAGTAAGGGCGCCCTAACCTACAGATTTCCTCGGGGTCACCCGAGAGCACCTGTCAGCCGTGCGGGCGCGGCTCGATGCCGAGTCGCTCGCAGGCTCCGTCGTAGAGGGCGACGATCTCCCGTCGCACCTCCGGACGCTCGGTGATGGGTCCGCTCGGCCACGGCACCCGCAGCGGTTCGACCGCGCCGTCCGCCCCCGTGACCTCCCACTCGCCGCCGTCGCCGTCGAACGACGTCATGGTGGCCGAAACCGCTGCGGGGTCGAGACCGAACGCACGCGCGATGAGGATGTTGTCATCGGTGTGGTCGCTGTTCATGTGGCGGAGGACGCCCGCGATCGTGGCGTCGTCGAAGCTGTGCGGCATCGCCCCAGCCTAGGCAAACTCGTGATCCAGCTGTGACCTGCCCTCAGCCGATGATCGGGGTGGGGGCGGAGCGGTGTGATTCAATTCTTGGACGCGTAAAACCACGCGTGCAGGATCCCCCGGGGGGTGAGGATGCGAATCCTTCCCAAGCGCCGCGGCGCCGCGGTCGCCGCGGGCGTGGCATTGGCATTGATCGCGCTGAGCGGCTGCTCCGCTCAGCAGACGGTCGACATCGACGTACCCCCGCAGACCGAGGCCGCGCTCCCCGCTGAGACGGTGACGCAGCTCGAGGCCGCCGTCACCGCGGCGATGACGGCGACCGGGTCGTCGGGCGCGATCGTCGGGGTCTGGGCGCCGTGGAGCGGCACGTGGGTGACCGCGCTGGGAACGCAGTCGATCGGCGGGTCCGAGCCGGTGACGGCGGACATGGGCTTCCGCGCGGCCGACGTCACGCGGGCGATGACGTGCGACGTCCTGTACGCGGTGGCCGCGGAGGGCGCGCTCTCGGTCGACGACTCGGTGACGATGTACGTGTCCGCCGTGCCCGAACTCGCCGACGTGACACTGCGCCAGCTCTGCGACAGCACCTCCGGCATCGGCTCGTACGCGTCGCAGCTGCAGTCGCTGGTGCTGTCCAATCCCGCTCGGGTCTGGAACCCGCGGGAATTGGCGGCGTACGGTCTCGCCGAGCTCGACGACTCGCAGCCCGGCACGGTGTTCCGCGACTCCGACGCCGGGTACCTCATCCTCGGTCTCGCCCTCGAACGCGCGAAGAACGAGAGCCTCCCGTCGCTCATCGAGCGTTACATCACGGAGCCGCTGGAGCTGCCGTCGACGCGTCTGCCCGCGACCGCGGCACAGGCCCCCGGCGACGGCGCCGTCCTCGACGGCCACTGGTCGACGCCCGATGCGGCCGGAGCCTGGAACTGCACCGATCCCGCGGACTTCACCACGTTGTCGTCGAGCATCGGCGGCGCCGACTCGGGCGCCGTCACCACGATCGACGACCTCGGCCGGTACGCGCAGGCTCTTGCGACGAACGCGCTCGGGTCCGAGGATGACGGGCGCTTCTCGACCCCGCTGCCGGTGTCCGCCGACCAGCCGACGTGGCTCACGACGACGGGCGGCGCCTATCAGGCCGGCTCGCTCGTCGGGCAGTACGGATCGATCCCCGGCTACATCACCGCCGCCTTCGCCGACCCGACCACCGGCATGACCGTCGCGGTCGTCCTCAACAACTCGGGCGCGAACCAGGCGATCGGCGCATGGCTGGCGTGGGAGCTCGCGGCGATCGCTTCGAAGGCCCCGGCGGCAGCCGGCCAGACCGTGCCCGAGGCCGGTCTGCCGTGGACGGCCCAGCAGTGGCACGACCAGATCGCGGGCAACGCGATCTGCGCGCCGCCCGCGGCGTGACGATCGCCTCGGCCGTGTCGTGACGACGCGTCGGACGAACACCGCGCTCGCCTTCGTCCTCGTCGGACTCGTCTGTCAGGAGGTCGGAGCGTCGGTCGCCGTGCTCCTGTTCCCGCAGGTCGGGCCCCTGGGCATGGTCATGCTGCGGCTGGTGTTCTCTGCCGCGATCCTGCTCCTCATCGCGCGACCCCGCCTGCGCGGGCACACCGCGAGCGCCTGGCGCTCCGTGCTGGCCTTCGGTGCGGTGCTCGCCTTGATGAACGGATTGTTCTACCTCGCGCTGTCGAGGTTGCCCCTCGGCGTCACGGTGACGATCGAGGTGCTGGGGCCGCTCGCCCTCTCGATCATCGCGAGCCGCCGCGCGTCGGCGTGGGTCTGGGCGGGCCTCGCCCTCGTCGGGGTCGCCGCGCTCGGGGGCGGCGGCTGGGATCGGCTCGATCTGCTCGGCGTGCTCTTCGCCCTCGGTGCGGCGGCCGCGTGGGCGCTGTACATCCTCGCGTCCGCACGCGTGGGCGCCGAGTTCCCGCGACTCGACGGGCTCGCTCTGGCGATGACGGTCGGCGCCCTGATCGCACTGCCGTTCGGCGTCGTCGACGGCGGATCGGCGCTCCTGCGGCCCGAGCTCCTCGCGCTCGGGCTCGCGGTGGCCATCCTGTCATCGACCATCCCCTACGCGCTCGAACTGCTCGCACTGCGCCGACTGCCCGCCTCGACGTTCGCGATCCTCATGAGCCTGGGCCCGGTGACCGCCTCGCTCGCCGGGTTCTTCCTGCTCCAGCAGCACCTCGCATGGCTGGAGATCGTCGGGATCGCCCTCGTGATCGTCGCGTCGATCGGCGCCGTCCGCGCGAGCACCCGTGGGGGTGCAGCATCCTCCCCGCGCGACTCCGATCCGCCGCTCGCCGAACCCCTCCCCTGACACCCCTTCCGCCGTCGCCAATCGCGGCGCGCATCGACCGTTCGCGACGGGGAGGCGGCGCAATCGCAGGTAACGGATGTGCGCGAGCGACCGAGGAGTGCGACGCTCGTCACATGAGCAACCTGGTGAGCGTGTCGGAACTGAGCGAGCTCCTCGAAGCGGGCGCGCCCGTGCGTGTGCTCGACGTGCGGTGGCGTCTGGACAAGCCCGACGGTCGGGCCGAGTACCTCGACGGTCATCTGCCCGGCGCGGTCTACGTCGATCTCGGTGGCGAACTGGCCGACCACGCGGTGCCGGATCGGGGCCGCCATCCGTTGCCGACGACCGCCGATCTGGAGCGGTCCGCACGTCGCTGGGGGCTGCACGACGGCGACATCGTGGTCGCGTACGACCATGCCCGCGGCCTCGCTGCAGCGCGCGCGTGGTGGCTGCTGCGCCGCGCGGGGGTCGACATCCGCGTCCTCGACGGCGGTCTCCCGGCGTGGGTGGCCGCCGGGGGTGCGCTCGAGACCGGCGAGGTCACCGCGCCGAGGGGCGACGTGCACCTCACCGATTCCATCGTCGGGGTCATCGACATCGACGAGGCGGCGGCCTTCCCCCGCGTGGGTGTGCTCCTCGACGTGCGCGCGCCCGAGCGGTACCGCGGCGACGTCGAGCCGCTCGACCCGATCGGCGGGCACATCCCGGGTGCCGTGAACCTTCCGACGCCGGTGCACCTGGCGGACGACGGGACGCTGCGTCGCCCCGACGAGCTCCGGGCGACCTTCGCCGAGGCCGGCGTGACCGAAGGGACGCCGGTCGCCGTCTACTGCGGTTCGGGCATCACCGCCGCGCACACGGCCCTCGCGCTGGAGGAGGCGGGGATCGAAGCGCTCGTGTTCCCCGGTTCGTGGAGCGAATGGTCCACCGCCCCGGGCCGTCCGGTCGCCCGCGGCGACGCTCCATCCGGTGCCGGCCCCGCGGAGTGACGCGGTGTCGATGACCGGCCGACCGTCGGGCGCGGCCCTGGCAGGGCTGGCTTCGCGGATCGAGGCCGCGGCGACCCCCGGACGGAGGTTCGTCGTCGGCATCGCGGGCAGCCCGGGGAGCGGCAAGACGACTCTGGCGCTCTCGCTGGTGGGCCACCTCAACGCTCGGCGCACCGGCGTCGCCGCGCACCTGCCGATGGACGGATTCCACCTCGCCAACGACGCCCTCGAGCGGCGGGGGCTCCGAGAACGCAAGGGCGCCATCGAGACCTTCGACGGATGGGGGTTCCTGGCGATACTCGGCCGTCTGCGCGAGGAGACCGATCACACGATCTTCGCGCCGAGCTTCCGCCGCGAGGTCGACGAGGGGATCGCCGGCGAGATCGCGATCGAGCCCGACGTCGAGATCGTCGTCGTCGAAGGCAACTACCTGCTCGTCGACCGGCCGCCCTGGGCGGGAGTGCGCCCCCAGCTCGACGTGGCCTGGTTCTGCCGGACACCCCCGGCCGACCGCGAGGCCCGGCTCATCGACCGCCATATGCGGCACGGGCGCACGCGCGAGGCCGCGACGACGTTCGCGCGCGAGGTCGACGGTGCGAACGCGCTGCTGATCGAAGCATCCGCCGCCCGTGCCGATCTGGTCGTCTCGGGCGTCACGGGCGAGCCCGAGGCGGTCGCGTCGGAGCGATAAACTGCACACCGCTCGGACGCACGCCGCGCCCGCCCGGCGGGAGGGGGTTTCGTGGACGGTCCCGCCGATGTCCTGCGCCGACTCACGACCCTGCAGAAGGCGGCGCTGCTCAGCGGCGAGAACGTCTGGCAGACCCGCGCGGTCCCCACGGCCGGAGTGCCGGCGATCCGGCTCGCCGACGGTCCTCACGGATTGCGCCGCCAGCTCGGTGCCGCCGATCACCTCGGCCTCGCCGCGTCGGAGCCCGCGACGTGCTTCCCGACCGCGGCGACGGTGGCCGGGAGCTGGGATCCCGAGCTCGCCGAGCGGATCGGGGCGGCGCTGGGGCGCGAGGCTGCCGCGCAGGGTGTCGATGTGCTGCTCGGCCCGGGGCTGAACATCACACGGAGCCCGCTGGGCGGTCGCAATTTCGAGTACTTCTCCGAGGATCCCGAGCTCTCCGGCCTGCTTGCGGCCGCTTACGTGCGGGGTATCCAGTCGGAGGGGGTCGCGGCCACTCCGAAGCACTTCGCGGTGAACAGCCAGGAGCTGCGCCGGATGGTCAGTGATTCGGTGGTCGACGAGCGGACGCTGCGGGAGATCTATCTGACGGCGTTCGAGATCGTGGTGCGCGAGGCGCGGCCGTGGGCGTTGATGAGTGCCTACAACCTCGTCAACGGCACGTACGCGCACGAGAACCGGCACCTGCTGACGGAGATCCTCCGCGGGGAATGGGGTTTCGACGGCGCCGTGATCTCGGACTGGGGCGGGGGCGACGACCCGGTCGCCGCGGTCGCCGGGGGCGGCACGCTCGAGATGCCGTCGCCGGGGTTCGATTCCGCCCGCGCGATCGTCGCCGCGGTGGAGCGGGGTGATCTCGACGTCGCCGACCTCGATGCGCGGGTGATCGAGCTGTTGCGGCTCGTCGAGCGGGTGACGGCCCGCGGCGCTCCGGGCGAGGTGGATGCTGCCGCCCACGACGCGCTCGCCCGGCGCGCGGCGGCGGAGTCGGCCGTGCTGCTGCGCAACAGCGATGCGATCCTTCCTCTCGCGCCGGGTACCCGGGTGGCACTCATCGGCGACTTCGTCACGGAGCCGCGCTTCCAGGGCGCAGGCTCGTCGCTCGTGAATCCGACCCGCGTCGCCAATCTGCGCGACGCGATGGCGGCGACGGAGCTCGTGACGACCGCGGTGGCCCAGGGCTTCCGCCGTGACGAGGTGCCCGACGCGGCGTTGGTCGCCGAGGCGGTCGGTGCGGCACGCGACGCCGATCTCGCGGTGCTCATGCTCGGCCTCCCGGAGATCGCCGATGCGGAGGGGCTCGACCGATCCACACTCGCGATCCCCGCCGACCAGATCGCGCTTCTGCGCGCGGTGGCGGCGGCGAATCCGAGAACCGTGGTCGTGCTCAGCGCGGGCGGCGTGATCGAGACGGGTCCGTGGATCGACGACGCCGCCGCACTGCTGCACGCCTATCTCGGAGGGCAGGCCGGGGCGGATGCGATCGCCGACCTGCTGACGGGCGCGGCGGCGCCCTCGGGGCGACTGGCCGAGACGTTCCCCCGGGCACTGGCCGACGGAGCGACGGCCAGGACCTTCCCCAGCGCCGCTCGAACGGCGGAGTATCGCGAGGGACTGTACGTCGGCTACCGGTTCTTCGACTCCGCCGGTGTCGATGTCGCCTTCCCGTTCGGCTTCGGGCTGACGTACACGACCTTCGCGTATGCGAATCTGCGCGCGACGCCCGATGAGGTGCGGATCGAGGTCACCAACACCGGCTCTCGCGCGGGCGCCGAGGTGGTGCAGGTCTATGTCGGACGGCGGAGTCCGAGCGTCGTCCACCGGCCACGCCGTGAGCTGAAGGCCTTCGCGAAGGTGCGGCTCGAACCCGGCGAGACCCGCGACGTGGTGCTGACGCTCGGCTCCCGAGGCTTCCGCCACTTCGATGTGTCGGCGGGTGCGTGGGCGGTCGAGGCGGGGGAGTACGACATCCACGTGGGTCCGAACGTCCGCGACATCGAGCACGTCGCGACCGTCACGGTCGACGGCGGCGAGACGACAGCATCCGGCGCCGACGAGGTCGCGGCCTACCGCACAGCCGACGTGCGCGACGTCTCCGACGCCGACTTCGCGGCTCTGCTCGGGCGCCCGATCCCGTCATCGCACTGGCCGGTCGACCGGCTCGGTGTCAACGATCCGATCGACCGGCTGCACGTGGCGCGCAGCCGCGTGGTGCGCGCGATCTTCCGACTCGTCGAGCGTCGCCATCAGCGTGCGCTCCGGGCCGGGCGTCCCGACCTCAACGTGGTCTTCGTCTTCAACGCGCCGTTCCGCGCGATCTCGAAGATGAGCGGCAGCAGAACGACGCACGCCGTCACAGACGCCGTGCTGTTCCTCGTGAACGGCCACACCTTCCGCGGTGCCGCTCGCGTCGTCGCGGCCTACGTCCACGGGCGCCGTGATGAGAGGGCGACGCGTGAAGAGTTCCGTCGCGGACGCAGGTCGCCCGGCCCTTCGTGAGCTGAAAGTCCAAGACACCCGGAGTCGCGGGCTCGTGCGCCCGGGTGTCTTGGACTCTCGAGCAGCCGAAGCCGCGGGTGCATTCCTCTCGACAAAGCATTTCGGGTCGTTCGAAAATGCCGATCGACGACGGGCACGGCGAATGAGTCGGGTCGATTTGCCTTTTCCGGAAAGCGAGCTACGGTGATGGCATGTCCATGATCGTCCGCCCGGGAGACCGCTCCGCGTTCCGCGCCCCACCGCCCTGATCCTCACGATCTCGGTTGTCACGCGCGTCGCATGAGCGGCGTTTTTTTGTACCCGGCGGCGGTTATTCCCGCGCCCGCATTTCGCGCTTTGCGCAGCGTCGCGGAAAAGCTCCGCGACGCCCTGTTCCGTGAAGAGCGTCGCCGACGTCGCTTTCCATCCTCACTTTCTTTCTCAGGATTCCCATGTCTGCCGATACCTCAACACCGTCCGCCCCGCCGCTGGACGTCATTCGTCTTCGTCGCCTTCTCGAGCACGATCTCGCCCAGCGGCAGGAGATCGTGCGTCAGGCGGCGCCGAGCGCCGCGCCGAACCTCGACCCCGTGTCGTGGGCCACCAGCACCGCGACACGGCGGGTCGTGGACCAGATCACCGCGGCACTCGCGCGCCTCGACGACGGAACCTACGGTCGCTGCATCCGCTGCGGCGAGCGGATCGCCGGAGCTCGGCTGGACGTCCTCCCCCATGCCGAGAACTGTCTCGATTGCCAGCGCCGTGTCGACGGAGCCTGATGGCGCCCCCGAGCACTCCCCCCTGATCGCGATGATCGGAGCTCGGCTGGGGTTCCTGGCGGCGCTGCGCGCGGCGCCGGAAGTGCAGGAGTTCCCACGTGCCGGTGCGGTGTCGGGGCGTCACCGTGCCGTCGTCATCGGGGTGGACGTCGCCGCGTCGCGCACTCGCCACCAGCTTCGAGCGGTTCTGCGCGACGTCGAGGTTCAATGCTCGGTGCTCGTGAGCCGGCTGCACCGGCTGGAGCACATCCTCGTCGTCCTGAACGGCTCGATCCTTCCGGAGCGGATCGTGCTGCGGATCTGCGACGGCGCGGCGGGACGCATCCACGCCTACCTCGAGCAGGCTTGTGCGCGCTCGATCGTGCTCACCGTCCTCCTCGCCGGCGAGTGCGACGACCACGGGAGTCTCGCCGAGCGTCTCATGGCGCGGGCGCGACAACGCGCGTCCCTCGACGCGCGAATCGCGTTGCGCTGGCGCGACATCGTGAGCCAGCCGATCGGCGCGGTCGGAGCGAACACCTACGTGTGAGTCGACCCGCACGCCGACGGCCGCCCATGACTCCGCAGGTCAGAGCTCGTACGCCAGGGCGTCGCGCGCCTCGAAGGTGAACCATGCCGTCGCTCCCGGCGTGAGATCCAGCTCGGCGACGCGAGCGGGGAGCACATCGGCGGCGATACCGGTCGAGCGCACGCGGATGAGATCGCCGCGCGGTTCCAGGTCGGTGATCTCACCCGCGATCGTGACGGCGTCGGAATCGCGTGGAGGACGCGTGCTGGTCGTGACCACGACCGACGAGGGACGGATCGACACCCCGACGCGTGCGCCCACCGGTATCGCGTCGACGCCGAGTGCAGGGAGCGGGTGCCCGTCGTCGGTGCGGATCCCGTCGGCGGTACGCGTGCCGGTGAGGAGGTTCAGGGCGACGAGCCCCGCGGCGAACGGGGTCGCCGGTCGGTCCAGCACGTCGCGGGTCGGCCCCGTGTCGACGATGCGCCCCGCTTCGAGGACGACGACGCGATCGGCGAGGGTGAAGGCATCGAGAACGTCGTGGGTCACGATGACGGCCGTCCGGTCGGCGAGGACGTCGCGCAGCATCCGCCGCAGAGCCGGCGCGACCGACACGTCGAGGGCGGACATCGGCTCGTCGAGCAGGAGCAGCGCCGGGTCGGAGGCCAACGCGCGGGCGACGGCGATGCGCTGCGCCTGCCCGCCGGAGAGCTGGGCCGGCTTCCTGTCGTGCAGCCCCGCGGCGTCGACGCGCTCCAGCCACTCCATGGCCGTCCGGTTCGCCGCCTCGCGCGGGATCCGCTTGCTGCGGGGGCCGAAGGCGACGTTGTCGCGAGCCGTGAGATGGGGGAACAGCAGCGCATCCTGGGCGAGCATCGACACACCTCGTCGGTGCGGGGCGAGCCAGCGGCTCCGGGTGCCGTCGGGCGAGATGTCGAACAGCGTGCGGTCGTCCAGTCGCGCGCGGCCGGTGGTCGGGCGGAGGAGGCCGGCGGTGACGTTCAGGAACGTGGATTTGCCCGCCCCGTTGGGTCCGAGAACGGCGACGGTCTCGCCGGCGGCGACCTCGACGGCGACGTCGAAGCCGCGGTCGGCGACGGTGGCCGTGAAGGAGAAGCTCACGAGTGCGCCTTCCCGAGCCGGGGGAGGCGTGCTTCGCCCGCCTGATGAGCGATGGCCACCACGATGATGGCGACGACGACCAGCACGAGCGACAGCGCCACCGCCGCATCGGGGTCGGTCTCGCGCTGCAGGTAGATCTCCAGCGGCAGGGTGCGCGTGACCCCCTGCAGCGATCCGGCGAACGTCAGCGTCGCCCCGAACTCGCCCAGCGCTCGCGCGAACGACAGCACCGCGCCCGAGAGCATCGCGGGAAGCACGAGGGGCAGCGTGATGCGGCGCAGCACCGTCGTGGGGCGGGCGCCGAGGGTGGCGCCGACCGCCTCGTACCTCGTGCCGGCGGTGCGCAGCGCGCCCTCGAGGCTGAGCACGAGGAACGGAAGCGCGACGAAGGTCTGAGCCAGGACGACGGCGGTGGTCGAGAAGGCGATCGAGATCCCGAAGACCTCGAGACTCTGCCCGAGGAGTCCGCGGCGTCCGAAGGTGTACAACAGGGCGATCCCGCCGACGACCGGCGGGAGGACGAGGGGGAGGAGCACCAGCGACCGGAGGATCTTCTGCCCCCAGAACCGCGTCCGCGCGAGAACCAGCGACATGGGAACGCCGACGATGATGCACAGCGCCGTCGCCGTGAGCGACGTGCGGAGGCTCAGCCACAGCGCCGCCACCGAAGACTCCGAGGTGACGAGCGGGAGGAACTCCGCCCAGTTCACACGGGAGATCATCGCCGCCAACGGGACCACGACGAACGCGGCACCGATGACGGCGATGGCCACGACCCATCCGGGTACCCCCGCGTAGGGGGAGCTTCTCCGAGACGACATGAGGGTCGGCTACGGCTGCCCGAAGCCGGCGGCCGACAGCACGTGCTGGCCCACCGAACCGGTGACGAACGCCACGAATGCCGCGGCGACGTCGGGGGCGACGGAGTCCTTGACGACCGCGATGGGGTAGGTGTTGACCGCCTGGCTCGACTCCGCGAACTCGATGCCCTGCACGGCGTCGCCGGCCGAGATCACGTCGGTGACATACACGAGACCGGCATCGGCTTCGCCCGAGGTGACCTTGCCGAGCACGTCGGTGACGGAGGACTCCTCGCTCACCGGGATGATGTCGATCCCGGTGGCCGTCTCGACGGTCGCCGTCGCCGCGCCGCAGGGCACCTGTGCCGCGCAGATCACCGTCTTCACCGCAGGGTCGGCGAGATCGGCGAAGTCCTTCACCCCGGCGGGGTTTCCGGGCGGGACGGCGATCTCGAGCACGTTCGTCGCGAAATCGACGGGGGCGTCGGACTCGATGAGGCCCGCGTCGGTCAGCTTCGCCATGTTCTTCTCATCGGCCGAGGCGAAGACGTCGGCGGGCGCGCCCTCGGTGATCTGCGTCACGAGGTCGGAGGAGCCGGCGAAGGTCAGCTCGACGGTCGTGCCCGGATTCGCCGCCTCGAACTCCGCTGCGAGCTCCGTGAAGGTCGTCTTCAGGGATGCTGCGGCGAAGACGGTGATGGATCCCTCCAGGGTCGCGCCGCTGGTGGAGGAGGAGGGCGACGGGCCCGACGTCGCCGCGGTCCCCCCGGCGCAGGCGGTGAGAGCGAGCGCCACGGTGACGGCGAGGAGCGTCGATGCGAGCTTCGAGGTGCGGGTCATCACGGGGCCTTCGCTTCGGGGGTCTCGATGATGACCGTGGTGGCCTTCACGACGGCGATCGCGACGGAGCCGGGCTCGAGCGCGAGCTCGCGCACCGCGTCGCTGCTCATGAGCGAGACGATCCGGTGGGGACCGCACTGCAGTTCCACCTGCGCCATGACGGTGTCCATGCGGATATCGGTCACCACTCCGACGAGTCGGTTGCGGGCGGATCGTCCGATCTCCGACGGATCGACTGGCAGCACGGCGTTCTTGCGCGCGAGGAGCGCGACCGCGAGGGCGTCGACGACGGTGCGTCCGGACGCATCCCGGGTGCTCTCCAGAACACCGACGTCGATCCAGCGCCGGACCGTGTCGTCGCTGACGGCCAGAAACGCGGCGGCGTCCTTGATACGAATTTGCGACATGAGAGAGATGTTATTTCCGCAGCAGCGGAAAGAACAGCCCCTGGGCACAGGCGTCGTCAATTCGACCGCCGCGCGGCGACGGGGGCGCGCGCGAAGATGCGGGTGGTTGCCCGTGAGGGGGCGCCGAGGCCTCGCGCGGGTGGCCGCACCGCGCGGGGTGACGCATCGGATCGTGGATGTCATTTCTCGCGCAAGGTGGCACCGTCCGTCGTCGACTCTCACCAAGTGGCACGGATGATTCCGCGGCATTGCCACTCGTCTAACTCGGCCGCGTTCTCACTCGACATGACACTTCCATCAAAAGAAAGCACTGGTTGTAGGCTATTTTGATCACAGCGCCTTGGGAGCCGGGTGGCGTGACCGGTGGGGACGGCGGCCCAAGGCCTATGAGCCGTTTATGTCCGCGATCTAACCGACTCCCGACCGCTTGGCTCGTATGCGCGCGACCCGCGAACGCGGTCCGATCGACCCCCGTGGCTCCGTCATGCCACCGTTCACTGTCTTCTCTATCGCGCTGTTCCGCCGCTGGAATGCTCGCCTGGAGGTGGTCGGCGCAGCGGGCGATTGGCGACCCAGCCCGAGGAAGGTTCTTGCCGAGCCCCGCGTGCAGCGCTCAACGATCGATCCTCCGAACGAACAACCAGCGGACCAGGCTTCCCGGAACGCTCCCGCAGAGCGCAGTCTTATCGCGCGACGGGTCGGATACGCAGGTTCCTCACACCGCCGTCCACAGCGAGATCAGTGCCCGTGATGGAACCTGATGCGGGGTCCGCGAGGAACACGATGGCCGCGGCCACTTCATTGGGCTGCACCATGCGACCGGTTGCTTGACGGGCGTCCAGTGCGGCGCGTTCGGTGACCGGATCCGGGAAGCTGTTGAGCATCCGTTGGACAAATGGAGTGTCCACGGTGCCGGGGCTCACGCAATTGACTCGGATGCCTTCGCGCACGTGGTCGGTCGCCATCGCCATGGTCAGGGCGTAGACGGCGCCCTTCGACGCGCTGTAGAGGGCGCGCTGGGGGAGTCCTGACAGCGCAGCGATCGAGCAGACGTTGATGACGCTTGCAGCGGGCGAGCGCCGCAGCAGGGGGAGGGCGGCAGCCGTCACGCGGGCGACGCCGACGATGTTGATGTCGAGGACTCGTGCCCACTCGGCGTCGTCGTTGTCGGCAACGGTGCCGACGGCACTGATCCCCGCGTTGTTCACCAAGATGTCGAGGCCACCGAAGAGCCGGTCGATCTCCGCGACCGCGGTGTCCACGGAAGACCGGTCGGAGACGTCGCAGACGAGCCCGGTGATGTCATCGGGAAGGTCGTCGATCGCCAGATCGAGAACGACGACCCGCGCGCCTCTGCTCCGGAAGTGTCGTGCGGTCGCCAATCCGATTCCGGATGCTCCGCCCGTGACGGCCACCACCAGCTCAGAGAAATCGTCCATCGTGTTGCTCCGTGGGTTCAGGGGTGGAAATTCAGGCATCGACGAAGCGCTGTCGGGCGGTGCCGAGACCATCGATCGACAGCTCGACGACGTCGTCCGCGCGCAAGTACGGCGTGCCGGGCAAACCAAGAGCGACGCCCGCCGGGGTCCCCGTATTGATGAGGTCTCCTGGACGAAGCACCATGAACTGACTGAGGTACCACACGACGTGATCGACCGCGAAGAGCATGTCGGCTGTGGTGCCGCGCTGACGTCCGACACCGTTCACGGAGAGCGTCAGCGCAAGGTTCTGCACATCGGTGATCTCGTCGGGTGTGCTGAGCCAGGGACCGAGCGGATTGAACGTTTCGCAGCTCTTGCCCTTGTCCCATTGCCCCCCGCGCTCGAGCTGGAACTCGCGTTCGGAGACATCGTGGGAGAGCACGAAACCCGCGATGTATGCGCTCGCGGTGGCCGACGACTCCAGGTACCGGGCGGTCTTCCCGATGACGACACCGAGCTCGACCTCCCAGTCGGTCTTGGTGGATCCTCGCGGCACCAGGACGTCGTCGTACGGTCCGACGATCGTCGACGGATCCTTCATAAACACCACGGGCTCAGTCGGAAGGGTGGCGCCCGTCTCCGCCGCGTGGTCCCTGTAGTTCAGACCGATGCACACGATCTTGCCCGGCTGAGCGATCGGCGGTGCCACGCGGTGGCCGTCGACGTCGAGCGGCTTCAGCTCGCCCTGCTGCAGCGCCGTTCGCGTCGCCGCGACACCTTCGCCGGAGAGGAACGCGCCGTCGATGTCTGCCGTCAGCGGGGAGAGATCGAAGTGGGTGCCGTCGTGCTGCAGCACCGGTGTTTCGCGCCCTGGCTGGCCGATTCGGAGAAACTTCATGCGGTTCGCTTTCTTGATGGTGGGGACATGGTGTCGTGGGATGCTGCGTCCGGGAGGTTCCTCGCAGCTTTGGAGTGAGCGGCGGCCGTCGCAAGCAGATGCTGGTCTAACCGATAAAACGATCGAGCGGTCTCTCCGCGCACGAGTGTGCGGTCATCTGCCGCGCGCTCGCCGAGTAGCGCCTCCCATGCCGCCCAGACCCGGTGATATCCCCCCGCGCGGATGCTGACGGGCCAGTCGCCGCCGACCATCAGACGCTCTGCCCCGAAGACCGTGAACGCGTGGTCCACGAGGGGGCGGAGGTCGTCGATACTCCACTGTGAAGGGTCTCGCTCGAGAGGGTAGAGCCCGGACAGCTTTCCGTAGACGTTGGGAAATGCCGCGGCTCGGGCAAGGGACTCGCACCAGATTTGGCGGTCACCTCCGCCGATCGGCGGCTTGCCCAGGTGGTCGATGACGATGCGAAGCCCTGGGTAGCGCTCCGCCAGGACCGGAACGTGCTCGAGATGGCGGGGTAGTTCGGCGACATAGTCGAAGGTCAGGCCGCGCCGCTCGAGCTCGGCGAGTCCACGACCGACATCTGGTCGGAGGATCCAGTCGGGGTCCGGGATGTTGTGAATCATGTTTCGCACGCCGACGACGCGGGAGTCGGTCGCCAGCACATCGAGTCGGCCGCGAGCTCTCTCTACTTCATGCAGAGGCGCATAGGCGACGATGGCGACGACTTCGGGATGCTCGTCGGCGGTCGCGCGCATCAGCTCGGTGTCTTCGTCGTTGTCCGCCGCTTGCACGAGCACGACAGCATCCACCCCTGCTGCATCGAGGTCGTCCGCTACCTCCTCAAGATCGATCCGGCGGTTGAGGGGGGCGAGTTCATCGGTGAGCCAGTCGTAGCGTGCACGGTGGGGGTCCCAGAGGTGCAGGTGCGCGTCGACGACGACAGAACCGGTCAATCCTTTTCTCCACCCGAACATGCGCGCTCGGAGGGCGTCGAGGCCTGGGAGCCGCCGGCGTCCCGCCAGTAGCCGCCGTCGGGGTACCGGTAGCGCGCGAGAGACTCCTCGTGCATCTGCGCGCTGTATCCGGGAGCGGTCGGAAGGACATACCCTCCGCGGCGGACGATACACGGATCGACGAAGTGCTCGTGGAGATGATCGACGTACTCGGTGACACGATTCTCCAGAGTTCCCGAGACCGCCACATAGTCGAAGATCGAGAGGTGCTGTACCAGTTCGCACAATCCGACGCCTCCCGCATGCGGGCAGACCGGGACGCCGAACTTCTTGGCCATGAGGTAGACCGCGAGGATCTCGTTGATACTCGCTAGTCTCGCGGAGTCGAGCTGACAGAAATCGAGCGCCTCGGCTTGGAACATCTGCTTGAACAGCACGCGGTTCATTCCGTGCTCGCCTGTCGCCACCCCGATCGGGGCGACAGCGCGCCTGATTGTTGCGTGGCCGAGCACGTCGTCGGGGCTCGTGGGTTCTTCGATCCAAAGGGGGCGGAACTCTGCGAGCGCGGTGACCCACTCGATGGCTTCCGGCACATCCCACACCTGATTGGCGTCGATCATGAGCGCCACGTCGGGGCCGATGACCTCGCGCGCGATCCGAAGGCGGCGGATGTCGTCGTCGAGGTTGGCTCCGACCTTGAGCTTGATGTGACGGTAACCCGCGTCGAGAGCCTCCTGGCAGAGTCGGCGCAGCTTCTCATCGGAGTACCCGAGCCACCCCGCGCTGGTCGTGTAGCAGGGGTATCCCGAGCTCTCGAGCTCGGCGATGCGCTGGGCGCGGCCAGGCATCATCTCGCGAAGGAGGCCGATCGCCTCGTCTCGGGTGAGCACATCCGACAGATACTGCAAGTCGGCGACGTCGGCGAGCTGCTCGGGCGACATCTCGGAGAGCAGACGCCACAGGGGGCGACCCGCCACGCGCGCCGCCAGATCCCAGACCGCGTTCATCACGGCGGCCATCGCGAGATGCTCCACACCCTTCTCCGGACCGAGCCAGCGCATCTGTGAGTCCGACTTCAGCGTGCGATAGACAGCGCCCAGGTCACCGACGACGTCGGCGACATCGAGGCCGACCAGCGGCTGTGCCCGACGGTCGCAGGCGAGGGAGACGATGTCATTACCTCGGCCGATGGTGAAGGTGAAGCCGTACCCGGCGAGCTCGGGATCATCGGTCCGGAGGATGACGTATGCCGCCGAGTAGTCGCCGTCCTTGTTCATGGCGTCGGAGCCGTCCATGCTGAGCGAAGTGGGGAAGCGGACGTCCAGGACGTCGACGCCGGTGATGATGGTCATTACTCTCCTGGTGCGGTGGTGAGGGATCCCTCGCGCAGTAGTCCCTCGTCGAGGAGAGTGCGCCAGAGATCGTCGGGAACAGTTGCGGCAGCGCGATCCGCGGTGGCCTGAGCCTGGGCGCCGTTTCGAGCACCGACCACCACAGACACGACGGCGGAGTGCAGGCGTGGAAAGGCGACTGCCGCTTCAGGCAGTGAGACGCCGAACGTCTCGCAGATGTCGGCGATGCGGTGAGCTCGGGCGAGGAGGTCGGCGGGTGCGTCGGCGTAGTCGAACTTCGCATCGCGGGGCGGCCGGGGGGCAGACAGGACGCCGGAGTTGTAGACGCCTGCAGCCACAATGCCGACGTCTCTGTCGCGTGCGGCGGGGAGCAGGTCCTCCAGCGCACTCTGATCGAGCAGCGTGAAGCGTCCGGCGATCATCACGAGGTCGATATCGGTCTCGCGGACGAACCGCGAGGCGAGGGCGCTGTGGTTCACGCCTACGCCGATAGCACGCAGCACACCCTGTTCGCGCAGTTCTTCAAGAGCGGGTATCGCTTCGTGCAGAGCTTGGTCGGCGAAGTCGTCGGGGTCATGCACGTAGGCGATGTCGATTCGAGAGAGACCGAGGCGGGCGAGGCTCGCGTCGATTGAGCGTCGGATACCGTCACGGCTGAAGTCCCATTCGCGCCGAGTCGCGGCGGGCACGTCGAAGCCCTGGTCGTCGCGGCGCGTTGCGCCGTCGGGGTTGTCGATCAAGAGGCGGCCGACCTTCGTCGAGAGCGCGAACTGGTCTCGAGGGCGGCCGGCGAGGAAGCGGCCGGCCCGCTGTTCAGACAGTCCGAGACCGTAGTGAGGGGCGGTGTCGAAGTACCGGATGCCGGCGCCCCACGCTGTGTCGATCGCGCTGGACGCTTCCTCCTCCGTCGTTTCTCGGTAGAGGTTTCCCAGCTGAGCGAGCCCCAGTCCCAGCGGGGGGAGCCGATCGACGCAGTGTCGTGCACGCGGCTCGCTCATCCACGAGCCTTCCATGGCCCGTTCGGTTCGCCCGGCGCCTGCGCCCGGGTCCACCACTTCGCCTCGTAGGACACGCCATCGTGCACCACGACGTCGCCCGCCTGGAAGATCCTCGACGCCGTCCAGATGACCGTGCCGTCGGGGGAGGTGCGCAGCTCTTGCCACGCGCCCTGCGGACCACCGGGTGTTTGGCTCCGCGTCCACCAGGTCGCCGTCCACTCGGATCCATCGTGCAGCACTACGTCTCCGGCGGTGTAGACGGATGCTGGGTCCCAGACGACGAGCACGCGGAGGGGAAGTGAGGCCCGCACCGGTGCCGCACCCGTCGTGACAGCATCCGCGGAGGCCGTCATCGTGAGAGTTGTCGGTCCGGGACTCGTGGTGTCGACTGGGCTTGCCGTGAGGTCACTCGTGGCGACGGGCGCGGACCTGCCGTCTGCGTACGTGCCCGTTGCGCGCACCCTCGAGAGGTCGATCGAGCCACCGACGGCGACGGCGTCGCTGTCGATCGTGAGGGACAGGCGGGTGAGCGCAGAGACGAGCGCCGACTGGGCACTCGACAGGGCGGCCGTCGCGTCGTCGACGTCATCTTGGGTCGCATCCGGCTCTGCCAACGTTCTGGATGCGTGTGAGCGGGCGGCTTCGAAAGGGGCCCAGCTGCCGGCGGAGTAGGCCTCGGTAAGACGCCTCTCCGCCTCGGCCAGCGCTGCGGCGAGGTCGGTCGTGTCGGCAGGTGACGCCGCGACCCCCACGTGGACCAGCTCGAGCGCGCTGCCCTCGCGCGGCCACTCCGTCCGGGGGAGGTCTCTGTTGCTGGGCAGGGATTCCGCGCGCAGATACCAGGTGCCTTCTTCGGTGGGGCCGGCGAGGTCGGTTTGAAGATTGACCTGCAGTCCCGGGTAGGAGCCGCGGACCGTCGTGATCTGTGCAGGCAGTGCCGGTGTCGGGGCCTGGGCCACCGCCGTGAGGGTGTCGTCGATCACGATGCTCTGGGCGTTTGCGTCGCAGGCGAAGTCGACGCGCATGTTTCCATCGCTCATCACCTTCGATCCGCGCATGACCACCTGAAAGTCAAGGCTTCCGCCACCGCCGAAGCTCCAGCGTCCCGTCCAGTCGCTGATCTGACGGACGTCCCACTCTCCCGTCCCGTCGGCGCGAGCCGCATACACCTGCGACTGTCCCGACTTGTCGTACTTGTGGTAGCTCACGACAGGGGCACCGGCGGCGTCGAAGCCGAGCTTCGCGTTGCCGTTGAGGAGTCCGCCGCCGTCGGGGATCGGATCGACGATGTCCGCTTCGCCGTAGCGGAACGGTGACGTGAGCGGGTTACCTGCGCTGTCGAACCAGTCGACGAGGTTTTCGCTCTTCGCATACGTGAGCAGACTGTTCGTCGCTGCGTCCGGCGTATCCCGCCACACCCAGATCATGTGGAAACTCCCGTCGGGACCGAGGAGCGGATTCTCGAAGTAGGCGTTCCACGTTCCTGCGGGGTTGGCAGTCGAGCCCTCGCCGTTGAAGAGCGGCTGATCGACCAGGCGCGTCCACGTGCGCGATGACTCGTCGTAGACGTTGAAGTACGTCACCCCGTCGCCGGACCCGCCGTTGCGGTGACTGAAGACGAGGCTGCCGTCCTTGCGATTGACGAACTCCGGGTAGGTGACGGAATTCTCGGTCTGGGGACTCACCATGTTCGCGACAGGGGAGAGTGTGGTGATGTCGCCGGGAGTGGACGTGCGGAAATAGATGAGCGCTACGTTGTGCATGTTGCCCGATACGTGCAGGTTGCGATCGCGGTCGAGGCCCAGCGAGACGTAGTTGTGGCTGTCCCAACCGATCGAGGTGGGAAGAATCTGCTGTGTCCATTCCGTCGTGGCATCGATGTCGCGGTGAGCGATCGTCAGGCGGCGATCCTGGTCGTAGTAGGCGACGTACTGGTCGGCGCCGTCGGTGAGCACGCGCTGGGTGACCGGCATTCCTGCGAATGTCGTGCCGACCGGCACGGTCTCCAAGATCTGCTGGTCAGCCTCACTGAAGTCGTACTCGCCGGCGGGCTTGCAGTTCAGCGTCCCGGGCGGTGCGACCGCGGGGGTCGTCGTGGTCAGTCCGAAGTCGCGGGCGCGGAGGTTGCCCGAATTCAAGTAGAGGCCTGCCCACCCGCCGATGCGCGTGGGGTCGGTGACGGCGAGCTGGTGGGTCGCCTCGGCGAGGATCGAGCCTGTTGCAGCGTTCGTCACGGCGACCTGGAAGTCCCTGCCGTCTCGCGACAAGAGGAGCCGGAGGGGGGTGCCGTAGGGGGCAGCGACCGTCCCCTGTGCGAGGACCGTCGGCGTCGAGTTGTTCGCCATCTGCAGCAACTGCCACTGGGCGTCGCGTCCGCCCCCTGCGGTCGTGGCTCGCAGGACGTAGTAGCTGAGCGACGTCCTGCCCTGGACGTTGGCGACGACGCCGGACCATTCCCGCGCCGCGGGCGAGGGGGACACGATGTCGACGTCGGCGGCCACCGTATAGGCAGTCCCGAGTTGCAGACCACGGTGCGTCGCAACGTTGTTGCCGGGCCCCGCGGCCTTTTGCGCTTTCCCGGAGGCGATGCTCCAGGTGCCACGGTCGGCGACCCAGGCTGATCCCAGCGGACCGGTGACGCGTTCGAAGTCGTCCGAGGACGACGCCGATGGCTGCTGCATCGAGGCGGTGGTCGAAGCGTTCGCGACGCCACCAGGGAGTGCGGCGAGGGTGAGGGCGATCGCCACGATGGCGGCGGTGGTGAGGCGATTCTGCCTGCGGGTGAGAGGGGATGGCATCTACTTCTCTCTTCCTTGAGATCTGTATTCCGGTGATGACGCTTCGGGCCGTGGGGTCGTCACTCCTGCCAGACGATGCCGATCTTTCCCGAGGCGCCAGAGTCGGCCAGTTGGTACGCCTCGGCGGCGGCAGCGAGGGGGAAGGTGTGCGTGACGATGTCGGCCGGATGCAGGCCCCACCGGTCCAACCTCTCGAGCAGGTCGGCCATGTTCACCGTCGATGTCACCCACGAACCGTGAATGGTCAGCTGGCGGTGGATGATCGTCTCGCTCACGTCGACGCTGAGGCGTCCGCCCTCTCCCACGAGGACGACACGCCCCCATCGCCGGGTGTTCTGGAGAGCGCTCAATTGGCCTGCCCCGGCTCCCGAGCAATCGATCGCCGCATCGACTTCGGACCCTTGGGCGGCGGACACGGTGATGGTGGCCGCGCCCAGGCGCTCCGCGAGCTCGCGTCGTTCGGGGCTCGGGTCGGCTCCGATGATCTCGGTCACGCCCATTGCCTTCGCGAGGAGCCCTGCGGCCAGGCCCACGGGGCCCAATCCGACGACGAGGAGGCGGTCTCGCCCCGAAAGATCGAGTCGCAGCAACGCCTCGTAGGCGGTGCCGAAGCCGCACGCCACGCACGCGCCGTCGAGGTAGGAGAGGCTGTCGGGCAATACGAGGAGGTCCCGTCGATTGGCGATCATCAGATCCGAGTGCCCGCCGTCACGCTGCCAGCCGTACGCCCGACGTTCGGGAGAGCTGCAGCTGATCTGGTACCCCTGCCGGCAATCGGCGCACAGACCGCAACCACTGATGTGGTAAACGACGACGCGGTCACCGATCTGCAGATCTTCGACACCCGGGCCGAGCGCGACGACCTGCCCGGCCGGTTCGTGTCCGGCGATGACGCCCTGGTAGGCCTCGGGGCCCTCACCCAGGTGCTCCCGATAGATCGCTCGCAGGTCGCTCCCGCAGATCGTCGAGGCTTTGGTCGCGAGGAGCACTTCGCCGACCCCGGGCACAGGATCGGGAACCTCGCGCAGATCCACATTGCGGGCACCGGGTAGGTAGGCAGCGAGCACGTCGTCGTCCTTGAGCGTAGAGGGGCTAATCACGGAAACCCGCGTAGGGCAAAACGTTACGATACAGACCTCCTATCGTCAACGGCCCGGTCGACGCGCGTTCGGCTTCACGTGACGGCGAGGCGGCGGAGAGCCCTGTTTTTCCGCAGATTGACGGCGCCGAGCCTCACCCGTACTCTGAGTGAATCGTTTCGTGTACATCGATGTCCCGAGGGAGCACCATGACCATTGCCCAACCGCCGACTGTTCCCACAGATGCGCGGGGCGTCCCTTCCCGGGTCCTCAGAACGGGTCGCCCGATTCCCGCGATCGGAATGGGCACCTTCGGCTCGGACCGCTACAGCGCGTCTGACGTCGCCGCGGCCGTGGAAGGGGCCATCGCGGTCGGCTATCGGCTGATCGACTGCGCCTCGGTGTACGGCAACGAGAGGGAAGTGGGTGTGGCGCTGGCCGCGGCCCGCGGCAAGGGCGTGCCTCGAGAAGACCTGTTCGTCATGTCAAAAGTGTGGAACGACGCACACGAGCCCGACGCGGCGATCGCTTCGGTCCGCCAGTCGCTCGCCGACCTGCAGGTGGATTACCTCGACGCCGTGTTCGTGCACTGGCCGTTTCCCAATCACCACTCGCCCTTCGCCGACACCGATGCGCGGGATCCCGACGCCACTCCTTACGCTCACGACCGGTACATGCTCCTGTGGTCGGCGCTGGAGTCCCTCGTCGACGAGGGGGTCGTTCGCCACCTGGGTACCTCGAACGTCACCATTCCCAAGCTCGAGTTGATTCTTAGAGACGCGCGCATTGCACCCTCACTGAACGAGATGGAGTTGCACCCCTGCTTTCAGCAGCCGCAACTCTTCCAGTTCTGCGTCGACCACGACATCCAATCGGTGGGCTACTCCCCGCTGGGATCCCCGTCTCGCCCGGAACGTGACCGCACTGACGACGACGTCGTCGACACGGAGCATCCTGTCGTCAGGCGGATCGCCGCGGATCACGGCGTCCATCCCGCCGTGATCTGCCTCAAGTGGGCGGTCGAACGGGGGCAGATCCCGATCCCGTTCTCGGTGAAGGCCGCGCAGTACGAGGGGAACCTCGCGGCGGCGACGGGTGCGCCCCTCTCCCCGACCGAAATAGAGGACCTCAAGTCGGTCGAGCGGAACAGCCGGTTGATCAAGGGGCAGGTGTTCCTCTGGCCCGGCGCGCAATCCTGGCTCGATCTGTGGGACGTCGACGGGACGATTCCCGGGCCCTCGGGGTACGAGCGCGAAGCCCAGGGAGTCTGACGTGCTGACCACGCCCCTCCTGCATCCTCAGCTCCTCGAAGCCATCGCCTCGCTGGGTCACGGCTCGCGCATCCTGATCGCCGATGGGAATTACCCTTTCCGAACCGCGGTCGGACCGAACGCGCGCATCGTCTACCTCAATCTCGCGCCCGGCATGTTCTCGGTCGATCAGGTGCTCAGCGTTCTCACGCAGTCCGTCCCATTCGAGTCGGTGGTGATGATGGACGCGCCCATCGAGGCGCCTGTGCAAGATCAGGTGCTGGACATCTTGGACGACGGCATCATGGTCGAGCGCGTCGAGCGTTCGGATTTCTACGAGCTCGCTCGCGGCGCGGACACCGGTCTGCTCATCGCTACGGGGGAGCAGCGCGTCTACGCGAACGTTCTCCTGACCATCGGAGTCGTGTGAGCGCGCGCCCATGACGGCGACCGAAGCGACGGCACGGCCCGCCGCCGACGTTCGATCATTCGTGCCTCGCCAAGACCGATCCGCCGATCTGGAGTCGGCCCGGAAGCTCCCTCACCAGGCGTTCACCGGCCCCGGTCGGGTCGTCGAGGCGCCCGCTCATGATGCGAGCGGCCTCCGCGGCGATTGTCTCGACGGGCTGCACGAAGACCGTGAGCTTGGGGCGGGTCACCTGCGCCAGCTCGAGGGCGTCGAAGCCGACGAGAGAGATGTCGTGGCCGAGGCGCAGGCCCGAATCGTTGATGGCGATCACCGCACCGACGGTCAGCTCGCTGTTGGCCGTGAAGACGGCGGTCGGGCGCACGTCCGCCGACAGCAGTCGCATCATGGCCGCGTACCCGTCGTTTACGGACAGGGGAGCTCGTTGGATGTGGTCGGACTGGATCTCCAGCCCCGATCCGGTCGTGGCCGCCAAGAATCCCTGGAGCCTTCCTTCGAGGCTCCACATCGTCGGCTCCCCGACGATCGCTCCCAGGGTTCGGTGGCCGTGGTCGATCAAATGCTGACCGGAGACCCTTCCGGCTTGGACGTTATCGAGGGAGACGGAGTCGGCGTCGAGTCCTGGAAGCCGCCAGTCGACGGTGACGACGGGAACCCCGGCCGCTACCGCCGAGGCCAGCGCCGACGAGTCGGACATTGCGGGAACGCTGATGATCCCGTCTACCCGGCGGCTCCGCAACAGGTCGACAGCGTCCACATTGGAGGGGGTGCCGTCGAACTCGTTCGAGGTGACGAGGACGCCGATCCCCTGGCCGCGCAGGTATTTCTCGATGCCGACCACGATGGACAAGTGGAAGTTGACCTGCAGGGACGGCAGCAGCACGCCGATCGAGCGCGTCGAACCGCGACGCAGACTGCTCGCGAAGACATTGGGGCGGTAGTCGAGTTCGGCGGCGGCGGTCTCGATCGCGCGACGGTTCTCCGCGAGAACGTTTTGCCCGTTGTAGAACTTCGAAATGGTCGCCAACGAGAGTCCCGTCACGCGCTGGATATCTTTGTACGTCGCGGCAGATCGCGGTTTCGTGCTCATCCTCGCTCCTTCGCGTCCTACACCCGGTCGCTTCTCCTCGAGATCGGACCTTGCCGGGAAGCCTACTTGGCATCGCTGGCATGCAATCGTTTCGTCGTGCGGAGCCGGGCTGCACGTTCCACCACCCGGTCGGCGCACCGTCGTCGCGCCTGCACACCAACACCGTAAAGGAGAGAAAATGACTTCTCACTCCGATCTTCCCGCCTGGGTTCGGGCTTCCAGCCTCGGGATCTTCGTGCATTGGGGCCCGTACTCCGTGCCGGCGTGGGCCGAGCCCACCGGCGCGTGGGGTGCGGTGCCCGAGGAGAAATGGTTCGCGCATAACGCCTATGCGGAGTGGTACGCGAACACCATGCGAATCCCCGGCTCCCCCGCCGCAGCGCATCAGGCGGAGCAGTACGGTGACCAGCCGTACGAGAACTTCCTCGACATGTGGGAGGTCGCCGAGTTCGAGCCCGCCGAGTGGGCGCGCCTGTTCCGCCACGCCGGTGCGGACTACGTGATCCCGGTCACCAAGCACCATGACGGCGTCACGCTGTGGGACGCGCCCGGCGTCGGCGATCGGTCGACTGTCGCGCGCGGTCCGAAGCAGGATCTGCTCGCGCCGCTGGCCGACGCCGTTCGGGCCGAAGGCATGCGGTTCGGCGTCTACTACTCGGGTGGGCTCGACTGGGCCTTCAGCGATTTCCCGCCCATCGCGTCGATGGCGGACGTGGTGGAGTTCCGTCCGAATGGCGAGGACTACGCCGCCTACGCGACGGCGCAGGTGCGCGACCTCATCGATCGTTACCGCCCCGCCGTTATCTGGAACGACATCGAGTGGCCGGATGCGGGTAAGGCCGATGGGTCGTTGGACGCTCTTCTCGCCTACTTCCGGCAGGTCGTTCCCGACGGGGTGGTCAATGACCGGTGGGGCGCGCCCGTCTGGGACTACCGGACGAGCGAGTACTCGCACGACACGCAGAACGAGCGGGGAGTCGGGTGGGAGCACAACCGAGGGCTGGGTTTCTCGTTCGGGTACAACCGAATCGAAGACGAGTCTCTGACCCTGTCCAGCCGCGAGCTGGCTCGTCTCTATGCCGATGTGGTCTCGCGCGGCGGACGCCTCCTGCTGAACGTCGGACCGGAAGCCAGCGGCCGCATACCCGACGTGCAGCGACGGACACTCCAGGGGTTTGGCGAGTGGATTGCGCCACTCAAGCCCTTCACGCTCGATCGAACGCCCCTGGAGCGCGAGTCGCTCTCCGTGTCCGGTGCTGAATGGTGGGTGGCATGGCGTCACGACGACCACATCGTCGTTGTGGCGGACACCGAGTCTGCCCTCGCACGGACTGCCGACGGGAGCCCGGTGCGCGTCTTCGCGCTTCCCACAGCGTGACCCCGAGATGACGGTGGCATAACGTTTCTCGCTCAAAGCAATCTCCGGCACCGACCACAGAGCCAATCGGTGGAGAATCGCCGGATTTTGTGGTGTGATGTACCTCACCTACAGCGCGAAACGATTCACCCTGAAGAACCGTTCATGCGCTTTGGCACCACAAAGGAGTGAAAATGCAGCAGTCCAACATCCAGCGGGGTGTGCGGCCCCGATTCGTCGCGGTCGGTGCGCTCATCGGCGCCTCTTCCCTGATTCTCGCCGGTTGCGCCGGCGGTGGTGGCGACGGAGAGGCGTCGGGGTCGACGCTCACCGTTCAGGTCCAGTCCGTCCAGCAACCCGCCTTCGAGTACGCTGCGGGAATCTTCGAGGAGGAGAACCCCGGGGTCACGGTCGAATTCCAGACCGTCACCGAGCAGCAGAAGGCCACGACCAACTCGCAGATCATGGCGTCGTCGAACGCACCCGACATCGGCCTCGTGCCGGTCAACGCGCAGCCCTACTTCGACCTCGTCAAGGCGGATGCTCTCGAGCCGCTCGACGATCTGTGGGCGGACGCCGACCTGGAGGCCCGCTACGGCGACGTCATCGCCAACTCCCTGAAGTGGGACGGCACCCCGTACCTCGCGCTGTTTGACACGACCTTCTACAACGTCGTGTATTACAACAAGGATGCTTTCGCGGCAGCGGGCGTGACTGCACCCGAGAACCACCAGATCGCGTCGAACGAAGAGCTCTACGACATCGTCTCCAAGCTCGACGGGGCCGGTTATGACGGACTCGCCGCCGGTGGAGCCGCCGGATATCAGCTCGGCTGGCTGGTTGACGCGCAGTTGCAGGCCAACGCTCCGGAGGCGCTCGAGGATTACCTCGTTTCGTGGCAGCCGGGCGTAGAGCCGGAGGTCTCGTACGACGACCCCCAGTTCACCGACTCGCTCGCCCAGATCGGCGAGTGGAACGAGCGGGGGGTGTTCCAGGAGGGTATGGCCGGAGCCGCCGGTGACCAGGCGCAGGCCGCGTTCACCGCCGGAGACGCGGCGATGTTCCTCGGGGGCTCCTGGATTCCCTCGATCCTTGGCGACGTCGATTTCGAGTACGACTGGCTGCTGCTGCCGGGTGCGGGCGACGAGCCCACGCTTCCCTCACTGTTCGCCGGCGACACGCTCGCCATACCGAAGACGTCGCAGAACATCGACCTCGCCAAGAAGTTCCTCGCGGTCTATTCCTCGGACGATGTCCAGACCTACGCCGCGGAGAACGTCGGCTCCCTCCCGGCCGTGAACACGGTGGCCGCCTCCGACCTTCCCGGCTTGGGTCCGGTGGTTCAGAGCGTGGTCGAATTCACCAACACGGTCGGCTTCGGCCTCGGATGGACGAGCACGCTGCCCGGTTCGCTGGGCGGCTCCTTCATCGACCCCCAGGTTCAGCAGCTCGTGAGCGGCCAGACCACTGCGGAGCAGATCGGTCAGGCGGAGCAGAGCGCGTTTGAGACCTGGAAATCGCAGAACGACTGACATGTGAAGGGGTGCCGTTCGCTTCGGCGAGCGGCATCCCTTCATGTCTCCTGAAAGGCACATGGTGACCTCACTCGATACCGTGTCGGCAGTCCTCCCGAATAAGCCCGGGCGCCGTCGACGAAACGACCGCGCATCCACCACACTTCGGCGCGGTACCCCCGCCGAAGTGTGGTGGATGCTCGTCCCGGCGCTGATTATCCTCGCGCTCTTCTTCGGCCTTCCGATCGTCGATCTCATCCGGACGTCCTTCACGCGGTGGCCGGGCATCGGCGAGCCCACCTTTATCGGCACTGACAACTACATCACCGCGTTCACGAGCCCCGAGGTGCGAGAGGCGCTCCTGCGCTCCGTTCTTCTGGGTGTCGGCGCGGCACTCATCCTTTCGACGATCGCGACTGTCCTGGCCGCGCTCATCTCGGGCGGTCTCCGGGGTAAGAGCATCTATCGGGTGATCTGGTTCCTTCCCGCGATCGCGCCGCCGTCCGCCGTCGCCGTGTTCTGGGCCTTGTCCGTGCAGCCGAGATCGGGAGCGGTCAACGCGTTCCTCGGCGCCCTCGGACTCGGTGACACCCATGCGTGGCTCGCCGATCCTTCGACGGCTCTTTACGTCATCATCGCCGTCGCCGTCTGGGCCGGCGTCGGGTTCGCGTTCCTGGTCATCCTCGGCGCGATGGAGGAGGTGCCCGTCTCCGTCTATGAGGCGGCGTCGATCGACGGGGCCTCGAGAATCCGACAGTTCTTCTTCATCACGCTCCCTCTCGTGCGACCGGTGCTCTCGATGATCGTCCTCCTCGAAGTCATCTGGGCCTTCAACGGCTTCACGCTCGTATGGGGAATGACGCAGGGCGGTCCGGGTAACGCGACCAGCATCCTGCCGGTGCAGGTCTATAAGGATGCCTTCTTGTTCTCGAACTTCGGTCTCGCCGCTGCCGTCAGCGTCGTGGGCGGAATTCTGCTTCTCGTCGTCGGCCTCGTCGGCCAATGGCTGGGCTCCCGGAAAGGGGCGGACGAATGACCCGCAAGAAACGCGTGCGCGCCGGAACAGTCGTCGGCCACACCGGCGCGATCCTCTGGAGTGCCCTGGCGCTCATTCCCTTCGCGCTCATCGTCCTCTTGGCTTTCAAGTCGAACACCGATATCTACACCGATCCGCTCGGCCTCATCGGTGTCGATTGGCGTCCTGAGAATTTCTCCGAAGCGTGGAACGGGGCGCCGGGCGGCCAGGGTTTCGCGGTGTATCTGCTCAACTCGGCCGTCGTGACCTCGATCGCCATCGCGGGATGTCTGCTCGTGGGGGCACTTACCGCCTATTTCGCGACACTGGCTTCCACCCGTGTGCGGCTGCTGATCGTGCGGCTCTTCCTCGTCGCGACGACGTTGCCGTTGATCATGCTGCTCATCCCGTACTACACGGCCTTCAATGCTCTGGACCTGCTGGGCTCGCCGTGGGCGCTCGGCGTGCTCTACATCGCGCTGTGCCTTCCGACATGCGTGCTCATCCTGCATAGCTTCTACCTCGGATTCCCGTCCGAGCTCGCGGAGGCGGCCTCCATCGACGGACTCGGCCGGTTCCAGACCTTCGTGAGAATCGTCTTGCCACTCTCGAAGGGTCCGATCGTCGCGGTCGGGATGATCAACGCGTTCTTCGTGTGGGGAGAGACGCAGCTCGCGATCGTTCTTCTACAGTCGCCGTCCAGCCGCACCATTCCCGTGGGTCTGCTCGACTTTAAGGGGCAGTTCGCCAGCAACACCGGCGCCATCTTCGCGGGGTTGACGCTGGCGACGATCCCGCTCATCATCGTCTACCTGATCTTCAACCGGACGATCACGAAGGGCGTCGCCCTCGGCGGAGTCTTCCGTTAGCCACCGCCGGCGGATCTCATCCCCTTGACCAGAAAGGAAGCGTCCGTGGCGCAGACGAGTACCCCCAGCCGGATCTGTTTCACCCTGCAGGTGCGGCCGGAGATGCTGGCCGAGTACATCGAGAAACACTCGCCGGTGAGCAGCGAGATGCTCGCGGAGATCGCCGCCGCGGGGCGTCGCAACTACTCGCTGTTCGTCGATGACCAGGGTTGTCTCATCGGCTACTACGAGACGGACGACGATGCTGCGGCGCAGAGGTATCTCGCAGCGTCCCCCGTCGCCGCTCGGTGGGAGGCGGAAATGGCGCCCTACTTCATGGCGCTCACCGGCCGGCCCGACCAGGCTGCTCGCCAGCTTCGCGAGGTGTTCCACCTCGAGACGCAGTCGGCGTCCTCGGATCAGCCGCCTCGGAGATGACGCACAGAGGTACCGACGACCTCACGTGTTCCTTGGCGCGGCGGTGCTCTGGCGGACCATCAGTGTAGGGCTGATCACAACACGATGTGTGGGGCGGTCGGGCGAACTGATCCGTTTGGCCAGGAGGTCGACGGCCGCATGGCCCACGGTCGCGCGCGGGGGGCTGACGGCCGTGAGTGCAGGGCTGAAGAGTTGGGCGACCTCATCGTCGTACGCGATGACCGACAGATCGCCCGGCACCGAGATTCCCCGATTCAGAGCGAGATCGACGATAGCCATCGCTTCCGGATCGGAATGCACGAGCAGGCCCGTCGTCCTCGCCTTCAGAACCGCGTCGAGGGTGTGATCGACGACGCTCGAGAAATCGGCGCTCCCACGATCGGGAAGCACTTCCTCGATCCCGTGGCCCGGCATGAGACCCAGCTCCTCGCAGGCGGCGTGCCAGCCCGTGGCGATCCTGCGCGATGTCGGTGAATTGCGTGAGAGAACCAGACCCACCTTGGTATGCCCGAGCTCTGCGAGATGACGGGCCGCCAGCACGGCACCGAAGGCGTGGTCGCTCACCACGGACTCCACGGGCCGCCCCTCGGGGTAGACCACTGCGTCACGCTCGACGAGCACGCTCGGGATTCCCGAGTCGTACAGCCACTGGATCACATCTTGCGCGTGAGGGGTGTCGGTGTTCGGGGCCGCGATGATGCCGCGCACATCCTCCGTCGCCACCAACCGCTCGAGCACGGGCCGCTCGTCCTGCAGCTCGTACGAGGCGCCTCGCAGGAGGAGCCGAACCCCCAAGCGACGCGCCTCCTCCTCCATGCCCCGCACGACTCCCGGCCAGTAGTAGTTCAAGGAAGGCACGAGCACCGCGATCGCCCCCGCATCGACATCCGGGAGGGATGCGGGGACCACGTCGGACAGGTGGGGCGTGCCGCCGGTCGCCACGGCGCCGCCGTGCACTCGCTGAAGCAGACCCTCACCCTCCATCTGTGCGAGATCGCGGCGCAAGGTAACCGGCGCGACACCCAGGTCGGCGAGCAACTGCGAGACCCGGACGGCACCGTCGCGAGCGAGCGCCGCGAGAACGTGCGCTCTGCGCTCGGCGGCGAGGGGCGGATGCTGCAGCTGATCGGTCATCGCACTGCCCCCTTCTCTGTCGAGCCCGCCACGAGGCGGTCGTCCATTTCTACCGTGATTACGGCTCGAGCTCGATCGTCGACAGGGAGGATGACGCGAGTGAGCGTACGCCCCCACACATCGGAGAGGAACGGGTCGGTCAGCGAGCGGACCTCTGAGCGCGCGATGATCTCCCTCGGCCAGCGCACCACCACCGGCGGCGCCGAAGCCACGGGGACGACCCGCGCACCGCCCGGGTGCAGCGACACGGTTCCCGCGATGAGCAGGTGCAGAGACGTCGAAGCGGGCGAACCCACGGAGGGCTCGAGCTGCCACTCGTCGATGATCTCCACCCGCTGCGCGCGTCGATCCAATCGTGCCCGTCGGCGCCACCCGTGGAGCGCATCCACGTCGTAGGCGCCCGCGAGCTCCAGGTCCTGCGCGGACGCGTGGTCGCTGACGTCGACGACGACGTCACTCGCTGCCCAACGCCTCCCCGGCGGCTGGGCAGCGCCTCGAATCTCGGGCACGTTATGCCAGGTGCTCTGCATCGTCCAGATGTCGTAACGGTCGGGGCCGAAGGTCTGCTTGGTGTACGTCGGGCGCCCGGCATCCACGATGACGGGGACTCCGTCGGCGGCGACGATGAACGAGCCGACGTCGTTGTGATTGTGGTTCTCGCCGTTGTGGCCGCCTTTCACAACGAGGGTCAGGCCCTCCGTCCGGCCCGCGTCTTGCCGCGCGAGCAGCATCTGCGTAGAGGGCAGGACGACGTCGCGGGGGAGCGGAGTCGTCCCCGCGGCGCCCACCCACGCCGGATCCGTCATCCCTCGCAGGACTCGACCGAGACCCTCTGCTTCGGAGGCCACAGCCGCGCCCTCGTTCCGATGCGAGGCGGCGTGCGCAGCTGCGGCGTCGTCGCCGACGCGGAGCGCCGCGCGATGAAGCGCGTGCCAGGGCTGATCGGTCGAGGGTCGGGCCTGACCGTCGGCGAAGTTGACGTACCACGGCCCCCCCAAATGGCTGCGGTGGGGGAAGGCGATCGTCTCGCGCAACGCGGCGATGTGACGCGTCGGGTCGAGCGCATCTCCGGTGGCGACGGCCAGCAGATCGAGAGCCTCGAGGGCCCGGCATGCGCCGTTCCACCAGTAGCCGAAACCCTCGTCGATCGCCCCGTCGTCCGGGAGCGCCGCGACATAGCGGTCGATGCCGTCGAGGGCGAGGGCGATCGTCTCGACGCGCAGTCGTGAGTCGCGGGGGTCGTCGAGCAGTCGTAGTGCAGCGGTGAGGACGTTTCCATGGATCCAGGGATTCCAGTTGTGCACGTCACCGTCGAGACCGATCCAGTGCCAATCGCGCCGCTCAAGGAAAGGGTCGATGACGCGCTCGCGTACCTCGTCGCGGATCCGGGCGCGGAGCCCCGGGTAGCGGGCATCGAGCGCGTCCGCGAGGAGATGGTCGATCCAGGCGAGTTGTGCGGCGACTTCGCCAGCGCCGAGGTCGAGGAACGGCGCGGAGATCGTCGCCAAGACGGCGCCGTGGCGCTCGCGGGTGTCGTCATGAGCCGGCCAGCACCACGACGACTGCTCGCAGAGCAGCTGGACGCCGTCGGCCACCGCGTCGATCCACGCGTCGTCGAGAGTGTGCGCCGCGGCCACCACGGCTCGCGTGAGCCGGCGCTGTCGTTCGAATGCCGGGCGCTCCCATACCTCGCGGTCGCCGTCGCGGTGCACACGGGCGGCGTCGCTCGCGAGGGGTTGGGGCCAGGAGGTGTCACGCTCCGCCTCCGCGCGCCCGATGATGGCTCGCACCGTCGGCGAATCGACGGACCCCGCCGGACCCCACACGCCGCGATCGGTCGCCGAAGAGACAGGCAGCGACTGATCGGGCGGAGGGAGGAGCCGTGAAAGTGCGACCTCCCATTCGCCCGTGTCCGCGCCCGCCTGACTCGCAAGAATGTCGATGAGCGGCCGAACTCTCGACCCGGTGAGCGTCGTGGCGATGATTGGCCCCTTCCGATGGCGGGCTTCTCTGCCCGAAGCGATCATAAACGATCATATAGATAAATATTCGTTCTTGCAATGAACGAGATGGGTCGGTAATCTCCCAAACCGGACGAACTTTTCCTGTCGTCCCTACCATTCAAGGGAGAATCGTGGTCACCGTCGACTGGAGCAGGGAGCAGTGGGTGGCGCTCGCCGACCGAATGCTTGGTGCCGTCGAACCATGGGCCTCTCCCCGCTTCTCCCGCATCACCCTCCCCGGCGAGGCGGGCGGATACGGAACGGATGTCGACGGCCTCGAAGGATTCGCCCGGACCTTCCTTCTCGCGGGCTTCCGCATCGCAGGGGCGCGAGGGCAGGGCGTCGATCGGCTCATCGCGAACTACGCCAGCGGTATCCGCGCCGGTGTCGACCCCGCAGACCCCGACCGATGGGTGCGGTTGGACGAGCATCCGCAGGCGAAGGTGGAAGCAGCATCCATCGCCCTCATCCTCGATATGACGCGCCCGTGGATCTGGGACCAGCTCGACGAGCTGACCCGATCGCGCGTCATCGAGTACCTCGCACCCGTCGTCGGGGACGAGACGTACCCGCAGACCAATTGGGTGTGGTTCCGCCTCGTGGTGCAGACCTTTCTCCGCTCGGTCGGCGGGCCCTGGTCGGCGACGGATATCGCCGCCGACCTCGCCCGCCACGACTCGTTCGCTCGCGGGGGCGGGTGGTCGTCCGACGGGGATGAGCGGGCGTTCGACCACTACGTCGGATGGGCGCTTCACGTGTACCCCGTGCTCTGGGCACGGATGCAGGGAGCATCTGACCTCGCAGACGGGCGCACGGCGTCGGACGTCGCCGCGCTCGATCGTTATCTCCTCGATGCGGTCGCCCTCGTCGGCGCGGACGGTGCCCCGCTGTTCCAAGGTCGGAGCCTCGTCTACCGCTTCGCCGCCGCCGCCCCCTTCTGGGCAGGAGTGCTCGCCGGAGTCTCCTCCACCGATGCGGGCACCCTTCGCCGCGCGGCTTCCGCCGTCGTCGAGTATTTCGGCGCTCACGGGGTGCCGGATGCCGACGGACTGCTCACTCTCGGATGGCACGGCGCCTGGCCCGTCCTCGCACAGTCGTACTCCGGTCCGGCCTCCCCCTACTGGGCGGCGAAAGGGCTGCTGGGCATCGCCTTGCCGGCCGACCACCCCGTCTGGAAGGCGGCCGGTCAGCCTCTCCCCATCGAGAGGGGTGACGACATGCGCGTGATCGACGCGGCGGGGTGGGTCGTCTCGGGGACGCACGCTGACGGGGTGGTGCGCGTCGTCAACCACGGGACCGATCACGCGTTGGCCGACGCCGTCACCGCCGACTCGCCGCTGTATGCGCGCATGGGGTACTCGACCGCCACCACTCCCCTCCTCGATCCGCGAGCGTGGCGAGAGCCCGTGGAACAGTCCGTCGTGCTCGTCGACGAACAGGGGCGCAGCACCCATCGCACCGCGATGCGAATACTGGATGCGCGGATCGACGTCGAATCTTCGGGCGATCGGATCGGTGTCGCGGGGTCTGTCACGCGCGCGCACTGGATGCATTTCGACGACGGTCAGGTCGGTCACGGATCGGGCCTGGTCGGGGAGCCGACCTTCGCGGCCGACATCATCACCTGGTCCATCGTCCGCGGCGAGTGGGAGGTGCGCTGCGTCTACGTCAGCAACCCCTCGTCGGGCATCTGTACCGACTACTTGAAGGTTCGCCTCGGCGGATGGGCTCTTGCCGCAGACGCTGCCGACATCATCACCGGCGGCGGAGCCGCAGCTGTTTCCGCCGGCCCGCTCCACAGCGTCATCCAGGCACTCGGACGCCCCGCTGACACCGCAGTCATCGAACACCCCGACGCGAGTCCCCTCGGCGCGCGCTCGTTCGTCCCCACCGTGGCGAGCGCGCTCGCCGTGGGGGAGTGGACCCTCACCGCTCTGGCTCTGCGCGGGACGACCGGACCGGTGCCCGACGCGCAGCTCATCGACGAGCGTCCGTCGGTGAGTGTCACGTGGCCGGATGGAGCCCGCACCGTGACCGATCTTTCCCACCCCCATGACCGCGAGTGCGTCACCGAAGCATCGCCGGTCACCGGAAACCCACCGTCGGGTTCCGGCGCCATCGCAAAGGAGCAGCACACATGAAGTACAAGATCGCAGCCGCCGGAGCGCTCGCTGTCTCAGCAGCCCTCACCCTGACCGCGTGCGGGGGAGGGACGACGGAGGCTTCCGGCCCGGTGACGCTCACGCTGTCAGGCTGGAGTCTGACGACGACGCCGGAATTCCAGGTGCTCGCCGACGGCTTCCACGAGAAGTACCCCGACGTCACCGTCGAACTCAAGGAGTACGACCCCGCCGAGTACAACACGCTGGTCACGGCCGACCTCGCCGCAGGGGCAGGCCCCGACATCATCACGCAGAAGGAGGTCAGGTACGTCACGACCTTCCAGGAGGGCGGACAGCTCCTCGACGTCTCCGATGTGACCTTGCCCGACGGCATCAGCGGCACGGGTTCTTACGAGATCGACGGTGCGACCTATGCCGTGCCCTACCGCCAGGACTCGTGGGTGCTCTACTACAACAAAGACCTCTTCGACGCCGCGGGCATCACCTACCCCGACGGCTCGTGGACGTGGGACGACTACGCCGCGGCCGAGGAGGATCTCGCCGCCGCCCTGGCGGACACGGGCAGCCCGGCGTACGGCGCGTACCAGCACCGCTGGCAGTCGACGGTGCAGGGCTTCGCGAACGCGCAGTCGCCCGACGCCGACATTCTCAGCGGCGAGTTCGACTACCTCGAGCCCTACTACGACCGCTCGATCGCGCTGCAGGACGACAAGGCCCAGGTCGACTACAACACGAGTGCTGCGAATCAGCTCGGCTACGGGTCGGAATTCGGCACACAGAAGGCGGCCATGATGCTGATGGGCACGTGGTACGTAGGATCGCTCGCCGCACAGCAGGCCTCAGGAGACGCGCAGGACTTCGCGTGGGGTGTTGCGCCCGCCCCGCAGTACGACTCCTCCACCGCAGGCATCGACAACACGCCGGTCACGTTCGGCGACCCGACCGGGTTCGGCATCAATGCGGGCATCGACGGCTCGAAGACGCAGGCGGCGAAGGACTTCCTCACCTACGCGGCGAGTGCCGATGCCGCGAAGCGCCTCGCCGAGATCGCCATCTCGCCGGCGCTCCTGGATGACGACATCGCCGAGAGCTACTTCGCCTCGCCCGGTGTGCCGACCGACGAGCTCTCGCGCTTCGCGATCTCCACGCACGAGACGAAGCCCGAGAACCCCACGTCGAATAAGACGGCCGCCGTCCAGAGCATCCTGGGCGACCTGCACACCGGCGTGATGTCCGGATCGCAGTCGGTCGGCGACGCGATCGCCACCGCGCAGGACCGCGTGGCCAGCGAGGTCGGTTCGAACTGACCGGTGAGGGCCCCCTCGGGCCCTCACCGCGGTGGCCGGCCGGGGGGACCGGCCACCGCATCCCCCCCCTCTTTCCGCTCAACGAGGAGTCTCCATGACCACCACCGTCCCGGAGGTCGGTACGACCGCGCCGCCTCCCGTGCGCAAGCGCCGTTCGGCGTTGCGGCGCCGCAACGCGCTCATCGGGTGGAGCTTCATCCTGCCCAACTTCGTCGGCTTCGGGTTCCTGACCCTCTTGCCGGTGCTCATCCTCTTCTACATGGCGTTCACGAACTGGAACGTCTTCGGCAAGGCCGACTGGATCGGCTTCGCCAACTTCAGTCGTCTGCTGAGCGACGGCAGCTTCCACATCGCCTTCTGGAACACGATCTACTACTCGGCTCTGCACATCCCGCTGACGATCGTGGCCTCACTCGGTCTGGCACTGCTGCTCAACAACAAGCTGCGCGGGGTGGCCTTCTTCCGCACCGCCGCCTTCTTCCCGTACATCACCTCGATCGTCGCGATCGCGGTGGTGTGGAACCTGCTCTTCAGCCCCGAGTACGGGCCGATCAACGAGGCATTGCGCGCCGTGGGATTCGCGAACCCGCCGGGGTGGCTCACGTCGTCCGAGTGGGCGATGCCCGCCGTGGTGATCGTCAGCACCTGGCGCGACATGGGGTACTACATGATCCTGTTCCTCGCGGGGTTGCAGACGGTCCCGCGGGAGCTGCACGAGGCAGCGAGGGTCGACGGGGCGAACGTCATCCAGCGCTTCTTCAGCGTCACGTTGCCGTGCCTTCGCCCGACGATGTTCTTCGTCACGGTGATCCTCACCATCAACTCGTTCAAGATCTTCGACCTGATCCTCGTGATGACCGACGGCGGGCCGGGACAGTCGACGTCGGTGCTGTCGCAGTTCATCTACCGCAAGGGCTTCGAAGAGTCGCAGTTCGGTTATGCGTCGGCCGCGGCCGTCGCCCTGTTCTTCCTCTGCATCATCGTCACGATCCTGCAGTTCCTCTGGAACAAGAAGCGGAGTGTGTGATGTCCAAACTCCTCGTCCCCGCCGATGACCGCCGGGCCATCCGCCGGCTAGCCGAGAACCCGGGTCCGCTGCCGGCCCGCCGACGCGGTACCCGGCGTCTGCGACCGCTCGGGCGCGTGCTCGGATACCTGGCCCTCGCGGTGTTCGCCGTCGGTCTGCTCACGCCGTTCGTCTGGATGGTGCTGAGTTCGCTCAAGTCGCCGAACGAGGTCTTCTCGGTGCCGATCGTCTGGCTGCCCGAGACCTTCGTCTGGAGCAACTACATCGACATCCTGAGCCGTGCCGACATGTTGACGTGGATCCGCAACACCTTGTTCCTGGCGACGGCGGTCACGTTCCTCCAGGTGTTGACGGGCTCCTTCGCTGCCTACGGGTTCGCCCGCATCCGGTTCCCCGGCCGCGACGCGCTCTTCCTCGTGTACATCGGCACGATCGCCGTGCCGTGGCAGTCGTACATGATCCCGCAGTTCATCCTGCTGTCGAACCTCAAGGTATCCAACACGCTGTGGGCGATCATCCTGCTCCAGGCGTTCGGCGCCTTCGGCGTCTTCCTCATGAAGCAGTACTACGAGACGATCCCCGAGGAACTCAGCGAGGCTGCTCGACTCGACGGGCTCAGCGAGTACGGCATCTGGCGACGCATCATGCTGCCCCTGTCCGTCCCCGCGTTGGCGAGCCTGACATTGCTCACCTTCGTCAACACGTGGAACGACTACCTCGGACCGCTCATCTACCTGCGCAATCCCGACCTGTGGACCATCCAGCTGGGACTGAAGAGCTTCGCGTCGAACTTGTACGACACCAACTACGCGTTGCTGTTCGCGGGTCTGACCATCTCGGTCATCCCCATCGCGGTCATCTTCCTCCTCGGCCAGAAGTACTTCATCGAGGGCCTCGCGACGAGCGGGCTGAAGGGCTGATCGTGCGTCGCGTCTCGCATGACACCTGGGGTGCGATCCTCGGTGTGTTCTACCTCGGCCTCATGGGCAATCTGCTCACGTGCGCAGCATCCCTTCCGGTCGTCGTGTTGCTGATGACGACCGACCCGGCCGTGTCCTGGCCGTGGATCGCGCTGACAGCGCCCCTGGCGGCGCCCGCTCTCACCGCGATGTTCCGCGTCTTCCGCGACAGCGGCGACGGTTCATCAGCGGTCGTGCGCCCCTACCTACGGGCGTGGCTGCTCGTCTGGCGGCGTTCGATGATCACGGGACTGCTGATCACCGCGGTGCTGGTCGTTCTCGCGGTCGACGTGCGGATGCTGTCGGACACGCCGTTCTCTGTGATCACGGTGCCTGCGCTTCTCGTACTCGCTTTCGTCGCCCTGGCGGCGGGTCTGCTCGCTCTCGTGGCCGTCAGCGAGGAGCCGACCGCACGATTGCGAGACGTGCTGCGCGCCAGCCTGGTGCTGTCGGTGCGGCGGTGGCCGTTCAGCATCGTGTCGATCGTGGTCCTGGGTGTTCAGGTCGCGCTGTTCGCGAACTATCCGGCGCTCGCGCTCGGCTTGACCGCCGCCCCCGCGCTGTATGTGGCGTGGGCCAACTCCCGGTACTGCCTGCGGCCTGTTCTCGCCGTTGCCGAAGCCACTTCTTGATCGCCCTCGACGAAGGACGCCATCCCATGAGTCACCTGTCCCTCCCCTCCTCCACCTCGGCAGGTGCGACGGTCTCCGCAATCGACGCGCGGTCGGCGATCGAGGCCGCACTGCAGACGGTGCGCCGAAACATCGAGGCCTGGGGTCCGTCGTACCCGGACGACACCACTCGAAATGGTCGCTACCGGCCGCGCCCCGCCGGCGCCGGTGTCGGGGAGGGCGGCAATCGCGGGTGGACAACCAGCTTCTGGCCCGGCATGCAATGGCTCTCCTGGGAGATGTCCGGCGACGAGACGTTCCGGTCGGCAGCCCAGTCCCACGCGGCGGACTTCTCCCGGCGGGTCCGAGAAGGCGTCGACCTCGACACCCATGATCTCGGCTTCCTGTACAGCCTCGCGTCGGTGACCACGTCGCGGATGGGTTCGGACCCGGAGATCAGGGATGACGCGAAGAACGCGGCGCTCCTCGCCGCCGATCACCTGATGGCGCGCTTTCTCGAACCGGCCGGCATCATCCAGGCCTGGGGAGATCTTCGCGATCCGGCGCAGGCCGGCCGGACCATCATCGACAGCCTGATGAACATGCCGCTGCTGAGCTGGGCAGCCAGGCAGACGGGCGACCCGCGGTACTCCGACGCTGTCCGCCGCCACGCCGCACAGTTGCAGGCCCATATCCTCCGACCTGACGACACGACCTTCCACACCTTCTACTGGGATGTCGAGTCGGGGCGACCCCTCCGCGGGGCGACCGAGCAGGGTGCCTTCGACGATTCCTGCTGGGCCAGGGGTCAGGCGTGGGGCATCTATGGATTCGCCATCAACTCCCGCGCCACCGGAGACCCGGTTCTGCGCGAGGCGGCCTGGCGGTGCGCGCGATATTTCCTCGCCCATCTCCCCGGCGACGACGTTCCCTACTGGGACCTCGTGTACGAGGACGGCAATACCGCGCCCCGCGACAGCTCGGCCGCGGCGATCGCCGCCTGCGGTCTGTTCGAGCTCGCTCGGTGGGAGCCGGGCACGGAGCGCGCGCTCGCGGCGACAGAGGCGGGCCACCGTCTCGTTTCCGCCCTCATCGCTCGGTGCGCGCCCGAGAACCCGTCCGACTCCGACGCGCTCCTGCTGCACGGTGTGTACGACCTGCCGAAGAACGTCGGCGTGGACGAGGGGACGCTCTGGGGGGACTACTTCTACCTAGAAGCGCTCGTGCGCATCGCCGACCCGGAGTGGGTGACGTACTGGTGAGGCTCGTCAGCATCCGCACGGCCGAGGGAGAACGACCTGGCGTGGCGGTCGAGATCGACGGGATCGACCGCGTGGTCGTCGTGCCCGGCGACGACACCGTCGTCGACATACTCGGAGACCCTCGAGCCCGTGCCGCTGCCCGTCGCGCGGCCGAATCCGTCACCGCAGCGTCGCTCGCGCTGGCTGACCTCGACCTGGCGGCACCGGTGCGTCCGGGCAAGATCCTGTGCCTCGGGTACAACTACCGCGGCCACGTTCCCGACGGTCGCGACCTGCGAGCGGACGACCCCGACTTCCCCGACGTGTTCGTCAAGACGCCGAACACCCTGGGCGGCCCGAGCGACCCGGTCGTGCTGCCGACGGGGGCAGACGACGTCGACTACGAGGGTGAGATCGCCCTTGTCATCGGCAAGACGGCCCGGTCGGTGCCCCAGGAGCATGCGTTGTCGTACGTGGGAGGCTTCACCCTGCTCAACGACGTCTCCGACCGCGCCTGGCAGCGCCGGCAGAGCCAGTGGACGATGGGGAAATGCTCCGACGGGTTCGCCCCACTCGGGCCTTGGATCGTCACGAGCGACGACATCGCCGACCCGCAAGACCTGGTGGTCGAGGTGCTGCGCGATGGTCGTGTGACGGTGTCGCAATCCACCGCTACGACGATCTTCTCGGCGGCCTTCATCGTGCACTACCTCAGCACCGTCATGACACTCGAGCCCGGCGACGTGATCTCGACGGGTACCCCGCAGAAGCTTCCCGAGGCCCAGGCAGCCCACCATCCGCTCGCTTCCGGCGACGCGGTCACGGTGCGCGTGGCCGGCATCGGCGAACTCACCACCGTCTTCGTCGCTACCCCGGAGGTTCGCGCATGATTCTCGATTCGTTCCGCCTCGACGGCCAGGTCGCGCTGGTCACTGGCACCAGCCGCGGCCTCGGACATGGCGCGGCCATCGCACTCGCTGAGGCCGGCGCCGATGTCGCCCTGCTCGATCGAGGCGAAGCCACCGAGACCGCCGAACGCATCCGCGCCCTCGGACGCCGCGTACTCCCTCTGCGTTGCGACTTCGCGACCGCATCTCCCGAGGAGCTCGCATCGGCCGTCACCGAGGTCGTCGACGAGCTCGGACGAGTCGACGTCCTAGTGAACAACGCCGGCACGATCCGGCGCGCTCCCGCCATCGACTACACGCCGGACGACTGGAGCGACGTTCTGCGCGTTAACCTCGATGCCGTCTTCCACCTCTCGCAGGCCGCAGGCCGAAAGATGCTCGCGCAGGGGTCGGGCCGCATCATCAACGTCGCCTCGATGCTCTCGTTCCAGGGCGGCATCCTGGTGCCCGCGTACGCCGCATCCAAGCACGCGGTCGCCGGACTCACGAAGGCTCTCGCGAACGAATGGGCCGCGGCCGGGGTGACGGTCAACGCCGTAGCGCCGGGCTACATGGCCACCGACAACACCTCCGCTCTCCGGGCGGACGAAGACCGCGAGAAGTCGATCGTCGCGCGCATCCCCGCCGGCCGGTGGGGCGAGCCCGCCGACCTGGCGGGAGTGTTCGTCTTCCTGGCGTCGGCGGCTTCGGCCTACGTCACCGGCGCCGTCATCCCCGTCGACGGCGGCTGGCTCGTCCGATAACCCATTTCCGTCCCCTCGCCTCTCAGGAGCAACCATGCAGCAGCGCTATGCCACCAACCCCGCTCAGATACCCGCGATGAGCACCGACGACCTGCGCGGGCAGTACCTCGTGCCCGACGTCTTCGTCGACGGCGAGATCCGCGTCACCTACACCCATCACGATCGGATCGTGCTGGGGGGAGCCGTGCCCGCGGGGTCGGATCTGACGCTCACCGGCTACCCCGAGATCCGAAGCGAGTACTTCCTCGAGCACCGCGAACTCGGCATCGTGAACGTCGGTGGACCCGGTACGGTCACCGCCGACGGCGAGGTGTACACCCTGGTCACGGGGGCCTGCCTCTACCTCGGTCGCGGTGTCCGCGACGTCGTATTCGCCGATGCGCAGGCGGAGTCGGGGGCGCAGTTCTATCTCTTCTCGGCGCCCGCCCACACGTCGTACCCTACGGTGCTGGTCGGCCCCGGCGAAGGGACCGTCCGAGAACTTGGCGACCAGGTGACGTCGAACCGTCGCACGCTCAACCAGTACATCCACGAGAACGGCGTGGCCTCGTGCCAGATCGTGATGGGTGTCACACAGCTGCACCCCGGATCGATGTGGAACACGATGCCGGCGCACACGCACGACCGCCGCACCGAGTGCTACTTGTACTTCGACGTGCCGGAGGACGCACGCGTGATCCACCTGCTCGGTCAGCGTGAGGAGACACGCCACCTCGTCGTCGCCGACCGCCAGGCCGTCATCTCCCCCAGTTGGTCGTTGCATTCCGGCGTGGGGACGGCCGCGTACTCGTTCGTCTGGGCAATGGCCGGCGAGAACCAGGCGTTCGACGACATGGACGCGGCGCCCGTCACCGAGCTGCGTTGACCGTGGCTTCGCCCTCCCCCACCCCGAAGGGCGCGCTGCTGACGGTCGGGGAGACCATGGCGATGATCGCCCCCGCGCGAGCGGGGCGGGTGGAAGAGGCCGACGCATTCCTCATCGACGCCGGCGGCGCGGAATCGAATGTCGCCGCGCACGTCGCAGCCCTCGGGCATGAAACGCGGTGGTTCAGTCGGCTCGGCGACGATGCGCTGGGCCGTCGTGTCGCTCGGCAGTTGGCTTCCCGCGGTATCGACGTATCGGACGTCGTCTTCGATCGACGGCACCCCACAGGCCTCTACGTCAAAGACCCGGGGCGCGGGGTGATCTACCACCGGAGCGGATCGGCGGCGTCGCTTCTGAGCGCCGCCGACGCGGAGCGAGTGGACCTCGACGGTGTCGCCGTGATGCACGTGTCGGGCATCACGGCGGCGTTGTCGTCCTCTGCCGCGGATTTCCTCGACCGAATGATCCGCCGGGCTCGACGCGCGGACGTGACCGTGAGTATCGACGTCAACCATCGAGCCGTCCTGTGGGCGCCCGGGCGGGCAGCGGCGGCGCTCGACGCGCTCGCGCGACAAGCGGACATCCTGTTCGCCGGACGCGACGAAGCCGAGTTTCTCTGGGCCACGCCGACCGCACAAGACGTGCGGCGACGGTTTCCCGAGGTGCCAGAGCTGGTCGTCAAGGACGGCGACATCGGGGCCACGGCGTTCGTCGGCGATCGAGAGGTCTTCGAGCCTTCCGAGCGCGTCGATGTCGTTGACGTCGTCGGCGCGGGAGACGCCTTCGCGGGCGGCTACCTCGCCGCCCGACTGTCGGGCGCTGCGGTGGCCGACAGACTGCGGAGCGGGCATGCCCGTGCAGCCTTCACACTGACGACGATGGGGGACTCCATCGGAGAGAGGATCACCCGATGACGGGCACCGATTCATGGTTCGATGTCGCGTTCGCCGATGCGCCGCTCATGGCGATCCTGCGCGGCACCGGTGAGGAGCGCGCGGTGCGCCTGGCCGAGACGGCGTGGGATCTTGGTATCGATTCGGTCGAGGTCACCCTGCAGAGCAGTGATGACGAGCGAGCCCTCCGAGAAGTCGCGCGACGCGCGTCCGCCCGCGGCAAGAGCGTGGGGGCCGGCACCATCCTGACCCGGGATCAGGTCGAGGTCGCCGTTGACGCCGGGGCGGCCTTCGTCGTATCGCCGGGCTTCGACCCCGTGATCATCGACGCGGCTCGTACCCGCGGCATCCCGATCCTTCCGGGTGTGGCGACCCCGAGCGAGGTGCAGCAGGCCTACGCCAACGGACTGAGGTGGATGAAGGCGTTTCCGGCGGAATGGCTCGGCACCGGATGGTTCCGTCACCTGCGAGGCCCGTTCCCGGACGTGCGGTTCGTCGCCACCGGCGGACTGGACGCCGGCAACGTCTCGGCCTTCCTCGACGCGGGCGTGCGCGTGGCGGCCGTGGGCTCGGCGCTCGAAGACGCCACCCAACTCCACCTTCTTGCCGACATCTTGCGTCGACGCAGGGAATCCGCGCGAGACCCTGCAGGCAAGTAAGTCTCGGATACCTCCCCGCTGACCTGGCGACGCCCAGATGGAACAGGTGCCGATAAGGCCTCTCGATAGAGTCGACGCGACGGGACGGGAGGTCGCGGTGGCGGTCAGCATCAAGGATGTCGCGGCGCGAGCCGGCGTCTCAGTAGGAACCGTGTCGAACGTTCTGAACCAGCTTGCCACCGTTTCTGCGGACGTATCGAGACGAGTTGCCGATGCAATCTCGGCCCTTGGCTACATTCGCAACGACGCCGCCCGTCAGCTTCGTGCGGGCCAGAGTCGCAGCATTGGCCTGATTCTTCCGGACATCGGTAACCCGTTCTTTGCGGACGTCGTGCGCGGAGCGGACCGCAGAGCGGGGGAATTCGGCATCACGGTTCTCATCGTTACGAGCGACGGGCGCCCCGACCGCGAGAACGCGCTACTCGAACTGCTTTTGGAGCAGAGAGTTCGCGGGGTCATGATCCTTCCGGCGGCGGAGGACCTGACAGTGCTGCGCCGCGTTGCGGCGGCCGGCACACCTGTGGTGCTGGTTGACCGTGAGACTGATGACCCTGGCCTTCGGTCTGTCGCTGTCGATGACGTTGAAGGCGGGTACCTGGCCGCATCGCACCTACTCGGCCTGGGCAGGCGTCGGATTCTCGTCGTGGCAGGACCCGACGGGGTCCGCCAAGTCGTCGACCGCATTCAAGGCGCCCGTCGCGCCGTGTCTGAACACGATGGGGCTGAACTCGCCATCTCCCACCAGCCGGCGATGACCGTGGTCGAAGGGCACGCAGCGGGACTCAACCTGCTCGAAGGCGACCGAAACGCATGGCCCGACGCCGTCTTCGCCGCGAACGATCTCCTCGCTATCGGTCTCATCCAGGCTCTCGGCCAGGACCTTGAAGTGCGCATCCCGGGCGATATTGCCGTCATCGGCTACGATGACATCGACTTCGCGGCGGCTGCTGTCGTGCCACTGAGTTCTATCCGCCAGCCCGGAAAGCAGCGTTTCGGCATGCGCATTCAGGCCAACGCCGCGTGAGCCAAGCTGCACGATCAGTTCAGCTCGCGACAGATCACCAACCACCAGGCTCGTGGTCTCGCGTCGAACCCAATCTGGCAGTGACATGCTCCAAGGCTATCGACCTAGTCCTGCCCCTCCCAGAGCGCCGTCGGTAACGGTGCGATGAATGCGTCAATGATGAACCCACCTTCACCTTGCACATCTCCGATAGGGATCGCTCATCGCGCGCCCACCCAACGTTTGGTAGGACGGCGCAAGGGGTCCGGCTTATCTGATCACCGGCCCATCTGAGTCTCGTGTCGGGGTGGCGTGCCATCATCGGGTCATGTCTGACCCCAGTGGGTATTCGCCGCCTCCTTCGGCAAGCATGATTTCTCGCCAGCGAGACCCAACGGGGCTGCGCCTTCTCGTCGCTCAGCGGAAGTTGTACTCGAAGGCGAAGCGATGGCTGGGTATTCGGTGGATTGGGATGGCGGCCATGTCGAAACTCGGCACGGCGGTCGGCAGGGCAAAGAAGGCCCTCGACTATTCAAACGCTGGGTACGAGTCGCTCGCGATCGATCAACTGAAGCTGATGTTCAACCGCTGATCATAGAAGTCGTGTTGGTTTGGTCAGAGCCTTTCGCGCCTGATCTCTCACAGCCGACCGTGGATTCGCGTATACCCCGCCCGGTGAAGATGCCCGCGAGGGGTACCCCATTGGCAACAGCCTGAGTGCCCGGTAGAGGATCGTTATGCCTAACGATCCTGGAGACTGCGGACTCACCTGAGAGTCACATGAAGACGTAGCTGCGCAGTGTGCCGGATAGGCGTCCGCAACGCGTTCCGCAGAGGGTCGGCTGTTCGTGACACAGGTATCTCGCCGGACGCGCAGCTCATGCGCACGGCGGGTGCCGGTCGCCGTTGCCGGTTTGCGCCGTGAAGCGGGCGCGATGGCTAGCGAAGCTGGCGGGCCATCTTGCTGACGAGAGTCTGCGATGAGGCCTGACAGCTGAATGCGGCGTCCGGGGTGCCATCTAGCTTGAGAAAGTGCCGTCTTGCGTGAGAAGTGAGAGTGGAGGGGATGACGGGAATCGAACCCGCGCTATCAGCTTGGGAAGCTGAAGTTCTGCCATTGAACTACATCCCCGGGCAGCCTTTCGGCGTCGGGCCAGCATAACAGGGGCCTCCGCGCCGCAGCATCCTCTCGATCCGACATGGTCTCGGCGAGTGGACACGCTGTCGACGTGAAGCGGATGTCGGGTCGGCGAGCCGACATCGTCTCGGCGGGAAGGGGGCGAGGCGACGTCGCGGGGGCGGGGAGCATCGCGCCGGCTCTAGGCTGATGCCGTGCTGCTCTCCGACCGCGACATCACCCGTGAGCTCGATGCGAAGCGCATCGTGCTCGAACCCTCCGACGCGGCGATGGTGCAGCCGTCGAGCGTGGACGTGCGACTCGACCGGTACTTCCGGCTGTTCGACAACCACAAGTACCCGTTCATCGATCCGGCGGAGGATCAGCCCGAGCTGACGCGCCTGATCGAGGTGGCACCCGACGAGCCGTTCATCCTGCATCCGGGCGAGTTCGCCCTCGGCTCGACGTTCGAGCTCATCGGGCTGCCCGACGACATCGCCGCGCGGCTCGAGGGGAAGTCGTCGCTCGGCCGGCTCGGATTGCTGACCCACTCGACGGCGGGGTTCATCGACCCGGGCTTCACCGGTCACGTCACGCTCGAACTCTCCAACGTCGCGACGCTCCCCATCAAGCTCTGGCCGGGGATGAAGATCGGCCAGCTCTGCTTCTTCCAGCTGACCTCGCCGTCGGAGAACCCGTACGGCTCGGGCCCCTATGGCAACCGCTACCAGGGCCAGCGCGGGCCGACGGCGTCGCGCTCGTTCCTGAACTTCCACCGCACCGACGTCGGCGTCACCGACGCGGGGTCGGCCGGACGTTAGGCCCGACCGACCCGACCGCCGGGCTACGCGACCGGTTCGGATGCTGCGGCACGGCCGCGCTCGAACCCGGCGGTGAAGCCGCGCTCGTAGGCCTGCTCGCCGTGCGCGCCGCGCCCACCGCGCTCACCGCGCTCACCGTGCGAGCGGTGCTCGCCGCACCCGTGCTCGTGGCGCGGGCCGAATCCCCTGCGGGGGTCGAGCCCCCGCTCGCCGCCGCGCCCGAAGCCGCGGAGGCCCGGTCCGAACGCCGGGCGGAGGCCGGGACCGAAGCCCGGGCCGAACCCCCGACCGCGCCCGGCGTGGGCGTTCTCGTCCCAGCCGAGCTCGCGGGCGATCGCCTCGAGCGATGCCACGGTCGTGGCGTAGTCCTCGGGTGACACGGCGCCCGAGACCCGCTCGCGCATGCCGTCGACCAGACCGGCGAGGCGCTCCTTCTCGGCGCGCCCTTCGTCGGTGAGGCGCCAGATGCCGTCGGTCTCGACGATCCAGCCGCGGTCGGCGAGCCGTCCCACGCGCCCGCTCTTGCGGGCGAGACGTTCGGCCAGCCACGGCGCGTCGACGCTGCCGTCGACGGCGTTGAGCAGCATCCAGTCGCGACGCGAGACGTCGGCGTCGTCGAGCGACGAGGCGAACTCACGGGCGAGCAGGCCGTCGACGACGCGCAGCCAGAAGCCGAGCGGTCGAGGGGAGGGGGAGGTGTTCTCTGTGTTGATGTCTGGGTTCTCCATGAGGGAGTCCTTTCGTTGAGGCGGTCGAGAGGACCGCCTGATCCATGTCTTATGACAACTAGTTGTATCGTGACATGCATTCCCGATACATGTCAAGTCGCATGTAACTTGGATGCTGTGACCACCGATCCCGCCGAACAGATCGCCGCCGCGCTCGCCCGCCTGAGGGGTGCGCGCCCGCGTCCGCCCTGGGATCCCGAGTCGGGGCGGGGTCCGTGGGGCCATGGCGGTCCGCGTCAACGCGGCGCGATGGGCGGTGGGCCGCCCTGGGCCGATCGCGACCACGGCAGGTTCGGCGGACCCGCGCGGCTTCGTCTGCTCGAGGCGCTGCTGGCCGCATCCGACCCCCTCACGGTGAGCGAGGCGGCCGCCGCGATCGGCGTCGACCAGCCGCGCGCCTCGCGGCTCGTGCAGCAGCTCGCCGACCACGGGCTCGTGCGGCGGGAGGCCGATCCCGCCGACGCACGGCGCACGCGCATCGCTCTGACCGAGCCGGGGGAGGCGCTCGTGCGCGGGTTCCGCGGCGAGCGACGAGACGCGGTGCGCACCGCACTGGCCGACTTCAGCGACGCCGACGCGGTCGAACTGGCCCGCCTGCTGGCGAAGTTCGCCGAGGCCTGGCCCCGTCCATAGCACGGGAGGGCGTTCCTCGCGTGGGCGGAGAGGCTTGGGTACCGTGTTCCGGTGACTGACGGAACCCCTGCCGAAAAGCCATCGCCCGCATCGACCGCCACCGCCGACGCCCGGCGCTACCGGGCGGCCAAGTGGGTCGTCATACCCGCGGGTGCCGTCGCTCTGACGATCAGCCTGTTCGCGGTGATCTTCCCCGCGCAGGCCGAGGTGGCCTTCGCCGCCGTGCAGACCGGCATCGTGAACGGATTCAGCTGGTACTACGTGCTGATCGCGGCGTTCTTCGTGGCGTTCGCGCTCTTCGTCGGATTCAGCCGGTTCGGCGACATCAAGCTCGGCAAGGATGACGACGAGCCGGAGTTCTCGACCGGCTCGTGGTTCTCGCTGCTGTTCGCGGCGGGAATGGGCATCGGTCTCGTCTTCTACGGGGTGAGCGAACCCCTCAGTCACTACGTGAACCCCCGGCCCGGGGTCGTCGGCACCGACGCGCAGCTCGCGCAGTCGGCTCTGACTCAGACCTACCTGCACTGGGGCATCCAGGCGTGGGCGATCTACGTGGTGGTCGGGCTCGGTCTCGCCTATGCCATCCATCGCCGGGGCCGACCCCTGTCGATCCGCTGGGCGCTGGAGCCCCTCATCGGCAAGCGCGTGCGCGGCGGCTGGGGCAACGCGATCGACGCGATCGCCCTCGTCGGAACCCTCTTCGGCGTCGCCACCTCGCTCGGTCTCGGCGTGCTGCAGATCAGCGCCGGCCTCGATGCGGGCGGGATCGTCTCGGAGCCGGGTCTACCGGTTCAGATCATCATCATCGGGGTCATCACGATCGCGGTCCTGTTCTCGGTGCTCTCCGGTGTGACGAAGGGCATGAAGTGGCTCTCGTCGTTCAATCTCGTCCTCGCGGGCCTGTTGCTCCTGTTCGTCCTGTTCGCCGGTGACACCGCGTTCCTTCTGCGCGAGTGGGTGCAGTCGATCGGGGCGTATCTCCAGAACTACGTCGGGCTGAGCTTCACGGTCAGCGCTTTCCAGGGCGAGGCCGGCCAGGAGTGGCAGGCTGCGTGGACGTCGTTCTACTGGGGCTGGTGGATGTCGTGGGCGCCGTTCGTCGGCATCTTCATCGCCCGCGTCAGCCGAGGACGCACCGTGCGCCAGTTCGTCGTCGGCGTGCTGCTCGTTCCGACCCTCGTGGGCGTGCTCTGGTTCGCCGTGCTCGGCGGCTCCGCGATCGCGCTCGAGATGCGCAGCCCCGGCGCGCTCACCGAGGCCGACGGCTCGGTCAACGTCGAGGGGGCGCTCTTCCAGCTGCTCGACTCGCTGCCGGGCGGGGCGATCCTCACGATCGGCGCGATCATCCTCATCGCGATCTTCTTCGTCACCTCGGCCGACTCCGGAGCACTGGTGATGGGCATGCTCGCGACCGGCGGCAACCCCGAACCGGCTCGCTGGGTGCGCGTCTTCTTCACGCTCGTCACTGCGTTCCTGGCGATCGCCCTCCTCGTCGCGGGCGGTCTCGGTGCCCTGCAGGCGGCGGCGATCGCGACCGCGCTGCCGTTCAGCGTCGTGATGCTCGCGATGTGCTGGGCGACCGTGCTCGCCTTCCAGCGCGAGCGGCGGGCGTATGAGAGGGCGCGTCGCGCGCAGTTCGTCGACCAGATCGGCGAGCACTACGGGCTCGAGGTCGAGGCGCGAGACGAGACGGGACTGCGGGCGCCCGATTGGTGGCCGTGGAAGAAGCGCGCGGATGCTGCGCCCGCAGCATCCTCAGCATCCTCAGAATCCTCAGCATCCGACGCTCCCGCCGGCCCGACGAACGCCTGACCGCGAGACCTGTTCGCCGCGTCGGTCAGTCGATCGCGGCCTGCTTGGCCTTGACCGGGAGCATGAGGAAGAGCCCCGCGAGCAGCACCAGCACGATGCCCAGGATGCCCAGGCGGGTGTCTCCGGTCACGCCGACGAACAGCGCGAACAGGCCGGGGGCGAGGAACGACACGGCGCGTCCCGTCGTGGCGTAGAGGCCGAAGATCTCGCCCTCCCGACCCGCGGGGGTGATGCGCGCGAGGAACGATCGACTGGCCGCCTGCACCGGTCCCACGAACGCGCAGAGGATGAGCCCCGCGACCCAGAACCCGCCCTGGGCCGAGCCGATGAACAGCACGGCGGTGCCCGTGACGACCAGGCCGACGAGCGAGAACAGGATGAGGTTCTTCGGGCCGAAACGATCGTCGAGTCGGCCGGACGCGATCGTGCTGATACCGGCGATGAGGTTCGCCGCGACGGCGAAGTACAGCACCTCGGTGGAGGAGAACCCGAAGACCTGCTGCGCGATGATGGCGCCGAAGGTGAAGACGCCGGCGAGACCGTCGCGGAAGACGGCGCTGGCGAGGAGGAACAGCAGCACCTGACGATTGCCGTGCCACAGCGACGTGAGCGTCTTCCAGAGCACGGCGTACGAGCGGAAGAACCCCACCCGCACGCGCCGCGACTGCGCCTCGATCTCGGGCACCCGCACGAGGACGGGGATGGCGAACAACCCGAACCAGATCGCCGAGGCGACCACGGCGACGCGGATGTTGAGCCCGTTGTCGGTGGTGATGCCGAGCACGCCTCCGGTGCCCTCGGCTCCGAAGTTCTGGATGAACAGGACGAGCAGGAGGATGAGCAGCGCGATGCCGCCGACGTAGCCCATGCCCCAGCCGAAACCCGAGACGCGTCCCATGGTCTTTCGGGTGCTGACCTGCACCAGCATCGCGTTGTAGTTGACGCCGGCGAACTCGAAGAAGACGTTGCCGACCGCGAGCAGGGTCGCTCCGAGCACGAGGTACCCCGGGGCGGCTTCGACGAAGAACATCGCGGCCATCGACAGGACGACGACGAACGTGTTGATCCCGAGCCAGAGCTTCCGCCGCCCGCTGCCGTCGCTGCGCTGACCGAGCACCGGGGCCAGCACGGCGATGACGATGCCGGCGATCATCAGGGCCACCCCGACGAGGCTCGCGTTCGCGGCGAGGGCGGCGACCAGGTCCGGGTTCCGGTCGTCATCGCCGGCGGCGGCGACGATCGCCGGGTCGACGAACAACCCGCTGGCGAGGTACGTGCTGAACACGAACGTCGTGACGACGGCGTTGAAGGCCGCCGAGCCCCAGTCCCACAGCGCCCACGACCAGACTCTCGAGCGGGGGATGACGGCGGCGTCGGTCGGATCGGGGGAGCTCACGTCGGTCACGCTAGGCCGTCGCGGTGAACACGCGGTGATGCCCCGCCGCGCGCGCCGCGGCCGCGCCGCGCGGGTGCGCGCACGGGCGTTAGGCTCGCGACGACGAGAGGGGTCGGGGATGCCGGATGCTGCGCCGCAGGTCGATGTGGAGAAGGAGCGGGCAGCCGCGACCTACTTCAAGGAACGCGTCTACGCGACGTTCACCGGTCTCGCGATCGTGCTCGTGACCGCCACCGCTTTCCACCCCGAGGCCGACCACGCCTTCTTCGCGCTCGTGCTCGGCGTGCTGGGCATCACCGCGGCGGGGTTCGTGTCGGAGATCATTTCGCATCTTGCGGTGCACCGGGAGTTCCCCGGCCGACGCCGCGTCGAGGAGATGCTGAAGGTGGCGGGCGGAGCGATGGGCACGGTCCTCATACCCGGCGGCATCATCGTGCTCGCCTGGGTCGACGTGCTCGACATCGACACGGCGCTGACCGTGTGCGCGTTCGTCTTCATCGGCACGTTGGCCGTCATCGGCTGGCTCGGCGTGCGTCGCTCCCGTCTACCCCTCCGCCAGCAGCTGCTCGCCCTGCTCCTGCTGCTCGCCCTCGGTCTCCTCGTGATCGGCCTGCAGACGGTCGCCCATTCGGTCTGATCACCGAAGTTGAGCCGATTCATAGCAAGTTCGGTTGACCGCGACCGGCGGGTTCGATAGCGTTGAGTCATCACGGCTCAACCCTTCGCGACATCAGCGACCCGTTGAGCCCCCAGAACTCGACTCGAACCCAGGGACGCAGCATCCGCTCGTCTCATCTAGAAGGAGATCAACATGGCACGTGCTGTTGGAATCGACCTCGGAACGACCAACTCGGTCGTCGCCGTCCTCGAGGGCGGCGAGCCCAAGGTCATCGCGAACGCGGAGGGTTTCCGCACCACCCCCTCCGTCGTCGCGTTCACGAAGGACGGCGAGGTGCTCGTCGGCGAGACCGCGAAGCGCCAGGCCGTCACGAACGTCGACCGCACCGTCTCGAGCGTGAAGCGTCACATGGGCACCACCTGGACCTTCGACGTCGACGGCAAGAAGTGGACGCCGCAGGAGATCTCCGCGCGCATCCTCCAGAAGCTGAAGCGCGACGCCGAGGAGTACCTCGGCGACACCGTGACCGACGCGGTCATCACGGTTCCCGCCTACTTCAACGACGCCGAGCGCCAGGCCACCAAGGAGGCCGGTGAGATCGCGGGCCTCAACGTGCTCCGCATCATCAACGAGCCCACGGCCGCCGCTCTCGCGTACGGCCTCGACCGCGGCAAGGAGGACGAGCTCATCCTCGTCTTCGACCTCGGTGGCGGAACCTTCGACGTCTCCCTGCTCGAGGTGGGCAAGGACGACGACTTCTCGACCATCCAGGTGCGCTCGACCTCCGGCGACAACCGCCTCGGCGGCGACGACTGGGACCAGCGTCTCGTCGAGTACTTCATCAAGCAGTTCAAGGACACCACCGGCGTCGACGTCTCCGGCGACAAGATCGCCCTCCAGCGTCTGAAGGAGGCGGCAGAGCAGGCGAAGAAGGAGCTCTCGAGCTCCACCTCGACCTCGGTCAACCTGCCCTACCTCTCGCTGACCGACTCGGGCCCCGTGTCGCTGTCCGAGACGATCACGCGCGCGAAGTTCGAGGACCTCACCAAGGACCTCCTCGACCGCACGAAGAAGCCGTTCGAGGACGTCATCCGCGAAGCCGGCATCAAGGTCGCCGACATCGACCACGTCGTGCTCGTGGGTGGTTCGACCCGTATGCCCGCCGTCGCCGAACTCGTCAAGCGCGAGGCCGGCAAGGAGGCCAACAAGGGCGTCAACCCCGATGAGGTCGTCGCCGTCGGCGCTGCTCTCCAGGCGGGCGTGCTGAAGGGCGAGCGCAAGGACGTCCTCCTCATCGACGTGACCCCCCTGAGCCTCGGCATCGAGACCAAGGGCGGCATCATGACGAAGCTCATCGAGCGCAATACCGCCATCCCGACCAAGCGCAGCGAGACCTTCACCACGGCGGACGACAACCAGCCGTCGGTCGCGATCCAGGTCTTCCAGGGCGAGCGCGAGTTCACCCGCGACAACAAGCCGCTCGGCACCTTCGAGCTCACCGGTATCGCTCCGGCTCCCCGTGGCATCCCGCAGGTCGAGGTCACCTTCGACATCGACGCGAACGGCATCGTCCACGTCTCGGCGAAGGACAAGGGCACCGGCAAGGAGCAGTCGATGACCATCACCGGTGGCTCCTCGCTGCCGAAGGAGGACGTCGAGCGCATGGTGCGCGAGGCCGAGGAGAACGCGGCCGAGGACAAGAAGCGTCGCGAGTCGGCCGAGGTGCGCAACCAGGCCGAGACCCTCTCGTACTCGATCGAGAAGCTGCTCTCCGAGAACGCCGACAAGCTGCCCGAGGACGTCAAGACCGAGGTGCAGGGCGACGTGGACGCGCTCAAGAGCGCGCTTGCCGGTGACGACGATGACGCGGTCAAGACCGCCTTCGACAAGCTCAACCAGAGCCAGGGCAAGATCGGCGAGGCCATCTACAACGCCGGTCAGTCCCAGCAGACTCCGGATGCAGCGCCCGACGCTCCGACCGACGCCCCCTCCTCCGACGAGGACGTGGTGGACGCCGAGGTCGTCGACGAGGAAGACGAGAAGAAGTAACCATGGCGAAGAAGAACTTCGAAGAGCCCGGCGCCGACAACGGCCGGGGCGACGACGAGGTTCGGCCGAACGGGGAGGGGTCGGGCGCCGAGCCTGCCGGAGCATCCGACCCCTCGTCGCAGGACGAGCTGACCGTGGACGACATCCTCGGCGCAGAGCAGACCGCTCAGGCGCAGGCCGAGGACACGACCCTGGCAGATCTCGAGTCGCAGTTGCTCAACGACCTCAAGCGTCTCCAGGCCGAGTACGCCAACTATCGTCGGCGTACCGAGGACCAGCGCGAGCGAGAGATCGAGCGGGCGAAGGGCGAGGCCGTGAAGGGCCTGCTCCCGGTGCTCGACGATCTGGACCGCGCGGTCAAGCACGGCGACCTCGAGGCCGGCACGCCCTTCTCGGCGATCGCCGAGAAGGTGCGCTCCGTGGCCGAGCGCCTGGGCGTCGTCTCGTACGGCGTCGCCGGCGAAGAGTTCGACCCGCAGCAGCACGAGGCGATCTTCCAGGCGCCGACCCCGGGCGTGACGGTTCCGACCGTGCTCGAGGTCGTCGAGGTCGGCTACCGCCTCGGCTCGGTCGAACTGCGACCCGCGAAGGTCGTCGTCGCCGTCCCGGCGGAATAGGAGCACCGTATGGCGAGTCAGGACTGGTTCGACAAGGACTTCTACAAGGTGCTCGGCGTGGCGAAAGACGTCTCGGAGGCCGACCTCAAGAAGACCTACCGCAAGCTCGCCCGCAAGTACCACCCCGACTCCAACCCCGGCGACGCGAAGGCGGAGGCGACCTTCAAGGAGGTCAGCGAGGCCTACGCGGTGCTGAGCGATCCCGAGCAGCGCGCGGAGTACGACCAGATCCGCGCCATGGGTTCGGGGGCTCCGCGCTTCACGGCCCCGGGCGGCGGGAACGCCGGCTTCGAAGACGTCTTCAGCATGTTCGGCCAGGGGCGCGGGGGTACGCGCCCCCCGTCGTCGTCGTCGAGCAACTTCGACGACTTCTTCGCGAACTTCGAGCCCGGGGGCTTCGGCTCCGGACGCTTCGGGCAGACATCGGGCGGGTACCGCGGCTTCGGCGGCCCGACCCGGGGTTCCGACGTCACGGCGCGCACGACGGTCGACTTCGTCACCGCCACGAAGGGCGAGACGATCTCGCTCCAGGGCGACGACGGCAAGCCGTTCAAGGTGAAGATCCCCGCCGGAGTCTCGGATGGCCAGAAGATCCGTCTGCGCGGTCGCGGGCGCCCGTCGCCCGACGGCGGCGAGAACGGAGACGTCGTGGTGCAGGTGACGGTGCGCCCGCACCCCGTGTTCGTGCGGGACGGCCTGAACCTGAGGGTCACCGTTCCGGTCACCTTCACCGAGGCCACCCTCGGCGCGACGATCGAAGTGCCGACCCTCGGCGGCGACCCCGTGAAGCTCCGTGTCGCGCCCGGCACCCCGTCGGGTCGGGTGCTGCGTGTGAAGGGCCGGGGCGTCGAGACGTCGAAGGGCACCGGAGACCTCCTCGCCGAGGTGCAGGTCGCCGTTCCCGCGCACCTCGACGACGCGGCTCGCGAGGCGCTCGTGCGCTTCCAGGAGCTCGAACCGAAGGAGAACCCCCGCGCCGAGCTGATGTCGAAGGCGCGCGGCTGACATGAGCGAAGGAGATGTCACCGGGACAGGACGATTCGCGCCGAATCGTCCTGCATCCGTGACATCTCCTCCGCTCGACACGCGACGTGAGGAAGGACGGTGACCGGCATGGATGACGAACTCGACGCGGACGCGCCGATCTTCGCGATCGCGGTGGCCGCCGAACTCGCGAACATGCACCCGCAGACCCTGCGCCAGTACGACCGACTCGGGCTCGTGGTCCCCGGCCGCACGCAGGGGGGATCGCGCCGCTACTCCTCGCGGCACATCGGGCAGCTGCGCGAGGTCGCGCGCCTGTCGAGCGAGGGCATGAGTCTTCCGGCGATCGCGCGTCTGCTCGCGCTCGAGGAGCACGTGCACGCCCTCACCCGCCGCGTCACCGAACTCGAGCGTCAGCTCAGCGCCGAGCGGCAGTCCCGGCCGGGCGCGCGCGTCTTCGCCGCCGGTGCCACGGGCTCGGTGGTCACGCTCCGCCACGGTTCCCGCGTGCGCCGCGCGACCGACGTGGTGCTCTGGCGCCCGCGTCGCCCCGGCGACGACGCCGACTGATCCGCCTCCGCAGCATCCGCGAGACTCCACGCCGGCGACGAAACAGCAGCGCACGGTCGCTGTCTCGTTGCCGGTCTGAACTCTCGCGGACTCGGCTCGGCCCTGCTCTAGAGTGCGAGCATGGTGACGAACGCCCCGCGCGACGCGGGAGAGACCGCGGCCACGCGACGCTGGGAGGCGGCGAGCTACTGGCCGCTGACGGTCGCCGCGCTCGCGTTCCTCATCGCCTACACGTTCCAGGTCATCGGCGATCTGCGGGGCGCCTGGTCGACCGTCACCACGGTCGTCGTGGTGACCACCTGGGTGATGTTCATCGTCGACTACCTCGCGCGACTCCTCCTCAGCCGCCCCCGAGGGCTCTGGGTGCGGCGGCATCTCTTCGACATCGTCATCGTTCTGGTGCCGACGCTGCGACCCGTGCGGCTGCTCGGAGCGCTCACCCGCATCACCACGTTCACGCGCACGGCGGGCAGCTCGCTGCGCGCCCGTCTGCTGATCTACGGCACGGGCGCGGCGCTGCTCCTCATCTGGATGGCATCGCTGACCGTCCTGAACGCCGAACGCCACGCCCCGGGGGCGACGATCACCACCTTCGGCAACGCGGTGTGGTGGGCGTTCTGCACCGTCACGACCGTCGGCTACGGCGACTACACGCCGGTGACGATCCCCGGGCGGGTCATCGCCGTCTTCCTGATGGTCGGGGGTGTGGTGCTCGTCGGTCTCATCGTCGCGTCGTTCTCGTCGTGGGTCGTCGAGCGCGCCGCCCGCGGGCACGAGGACCAGCTGCCGGCCACCCGCGCCGACGTGCACGAGGTGATGCGCGAGATCGAGGTCGAGCGTGCGTCCGGCGAGCGGGTCGGCCCGGGAGCGGCGGACGGTCCCGACGCCCGTCCGTGAAGGATTGACCCGGATCGCCGAGCGTGGGTTAGCTTTGTCACCAGTAGACAATTCCCAGGGGGTAATCCGTGTCGGATCTTCGACCGTTGGCAATGGGTGATCAGATCGCGCATCGCCTGAGGGTGGAGATCATCCGCGGGATCATCCCGCCCGACACTCATCTCGCCGAGGATCACCTGGCCGCCCGCTTCGACGTCAGCCGGGGGCCGGTGCGCGACGCGCTGCGTCAGCTGGAGACCGAGGGGCTGGCCGAGGATCGGCGCAAGAGGCTGTACGCCCGTGCGATGGATCTCCGCGACGTCGAGGAGCTGTACACCGTGCGCGAGGCCCTCGAGTCGTTGGCCATCCGGCTCGCCATCGAGAACGCGAGCGCGAAGGACTGGGACAACGTCCAGCGCATCGTGGACTCCATGGCCGCCGCGGCGGAGGACGACGACGGGGAGCGGTTCGCCGACGCCGACATGGCCTTCCACACGAGCTTCTACGCGAACTCCGGGAACAGGCGCCTCCTCGACGCGTGGCGGCCGTACCAGCGCATCTTCGCGATCCTGTTCGAGCTGAGCGACACCTCCGACATCGCCTCCGCCACCGAGGACCACCAGGGATTCCTCGACGTGGTGCGCACGGGCGACGTGGAGGCGTCGGTGCGGCGGCTCCGGCTGCACCTCACCCTGGCGAAGGGTCACGTGCGCGACGTGCTGCGAGGGCTCGCGCACACCTGAGGTCGCGGTTTTCAGAGGGGGCATCCACGGCATCCGGGCCGTGGGTGCCCCCTCTTCGCATCGTCTTGACATCTTCGTGGGGCGCCATCTATGGTGACTGTTAACAGTAAACAAATCGTTCAACGGTGATCGATTCCTCGGAATCCTGACCCGCCCAGAAAGGCCTCCGAGAGATGACTGCAACCGCCCCCCTGTTACCTGTCGGCACGGGACGAACGGTCATCGTCGGGCCGGTCCGCTACCCCGAGCTCTGCTCGTCGGGGCGCCAGCTGCTGCTCGACCACGGCTTCACCCTCGTGGAGAACGACGCGACCGTGCCGTGGACCCAGGCCGAACTGCACGAGCTGATCGCCGACGCGGACGCCGCGGTCGGCGGCGTGGAGGTCTACGACGCGGAGGCGCTCTCGCACGCGGGCCGTCTGCAGATCATCGCCCGGCTCGGCGTCGGCCTCGACAACATCGACCTCGACGCCACCCGCGACCGCGACGTGAAGGTCGTGAACGTGCCCGGCGGGAACGCCGCGGCGGTCGCCGAGCTCGCCATCGGATTCATGCTCTCGGTGCTGCGCCGCATCCCCGAGATGGACTCCGCCACGAAGGCGGGCCGGTGGGACCGATTCGTCGGCCGCGAGCTGGCGGGCACGTCGATCGGCCTGATCGGTTTCGGCGCGATCGCGCAGCTGCTCACCCGTCGTCTCGCCGGCTTCGACGTGTCGGTCAAGGCGTACGACCCCTTCGCCGACGAGGCGGCCGCAGCGCGACTCGGGGTGTCGCTGGTCGACACGGCGGCTGCGGCGGTGGCCGACGTCGACATCGTCAGCGTGCATGCCCCGCACATCGCGGCGACGCACCACATCGTCGACGCCGAACTGATCTCGGGCATGCGTCAGGGCACCATCCTGATCAACACGTCGCGCGGCGGTCTCGTCGACCAGAACGCCCTCGTGGAAGGCCTCGCCACGGGCCGGATCGCCGGAGCCGGCCTCGACGTGTTCGAGGTCGAGCCCACCACCCAGGACAACCCGCTCTTCTCCCACCCCATGGTCGTCGTGGCACCGCACGCCGCGGCCGACAGCCGCGAGGCGTACGAGCGGATCGGCCTCGCCACCGCTCAGGCCATCGTCGACGTCTTCGCCGGTCGCGTGCCCACCGCGCTGGTGGCCTGACCTTCACATCTCCCGAACACCCCACGAAAGGAACACCGATGTTCACCACACAGCGATCGCGGCGCCTTCTCGCCGTCCTGGCCTCCGGGGCGGTTCTCGCCCTCGGCCTCACCGCCTGCGGCGGCGGAAGCGGCGGCCAGGCGGAGGGCGAGGTCACCGAGCTGACCGTCGTCGCCGCCAACAGCCCGTGGACCGAGGGCCTGAAGACCCTCGCCACGCAGTACGAGGACGAGACCGGCATCGCGGTCACGATCGAGGCCTACGGCAACGAGCAGCTGAACGACAACTACAAGGTCAAGCTGAACTCGTCGTCGTCCGACTTCGACGTCATGGCCTTCCAGGTGCAGGACGTCATGCGCGAGTTCTCGCGCAACGGGTGGCTGGCCGACATGACGGAGTACGTCTCCTCCGACGCCGAGTGGGACTGGGAGGACTTCCAGCCCGCCGCTCGTGACGCAGTGCAGCTCGACGGCGTCGTGTACGGCGTGCCCGTCATGACCGAGCGCCAGATCGTCTACTACCGCACCGATCTGCTCGAGGCGGCCGGTCTGGAGGTGCCGACGACGCTCGAGGAGCTCGAGACGGCGATCGCGACGCTCAACGACCCCGACAACGGCGTCTTCGGCATCGCGATGCGCGGCTCGCGCGTGCCGCTGGTGACGCAGCTCTCGTCGTTCCTCTACAGCTACGGCGCCGATTTCCAGGATGCTGACGGCAACGCATCGATCGACACCCCCGAGGCTGTCGAGGCCATCGAGCTCTACGGCAAGCTGCTGAAGGAGTACGGCCCTCCCGGAGTGACGAACATGGGCTGGGTCGAAGCATCCGCCCTGTTCGCCCAGGGACGCGCGGCGTTCTACATCGACGCCGACAGCCAGGCCTACACCTTCCTCGACGAGAACAACAGCAGCGTCGTCGACACCGTCGGCTTCGCGCAGTTCCCCGAGGGCCCCGACGGCTCGAAGTTCTACAACATCGTTCCGCAGACCGTCGGCATCAACGAGTTCTCCCAGAAGAAGGATGCTGCGTGGGAGTTCATCAAGTGGGTGACCAACGAGGAGAACACCAAGTGGCTGCTCGAGAACGAGACCGTCCCGGGTGCCCGTCAGTCGGCCTGGGACGATGACGCCGCTGTCGCTCAGTTCCCGGCCGGGCTCGTGGAGATCGTCCGCAACGTCGCCGACCACGGCGTCGGCCACGACCGCCCGCAGCTCGAGCAGGTCGCTGCGGCACGCGAGATCGTCGGCGGTCCGGTGATCGCCGCGATCGAGGGCGGAGACGTCTCCGAAGCGGCGACGTCCGCCAACACCCAGTTCCAGGACCTCCTGGACTCTGAGAACTGATCGGGCCGGGGTCCCGGCGGCCGCACCGCCGGGACCCCGCTCACCAGAGGAGGAAGAAGTGGCAACGATCACCGCCCCGCGCCGCCCGAGGGCCGCGACGCGCGCCGTCGACTGGGTCGACGCGCACCTGAAGTGGATCCTCATCGCGCCGTCGGTGGTGTTCATCGGTGCTCTCATCGCGTTCCCCATCGGGTACACGGTGTTCCTGTCGCTGACGGACTCGGCCGGATCGGTCAACCGGCCGTTCGAGTTCGTCGGCCTGGCGAACTACATCGGATGGCTCACCGACACCGAGCGGTTCTGGCCGGCAGTGGGCCGCACGGCCTACTTCACGGGCGTCGCGCTCGGGCTCGAGCTCCTCTTCGGACTCGCGATCGCGCTGCTACTGCGCAAGACCTTCCGCGGCCAGGGGATCGTGCGGGTGTTCATCCTGCTCCCGCTCGTGGCCACGCCGGTCGCGGTCGGCATGATGTGGCTGCTCATCTTCGAGCCCACCATCGGGTTCGCCAACGTCGTGATGCAGTTCTTCGGCCTCCCCGCGCAGGGGTGGCTGTCCGATCCGTCGACGGCGCTGAACACGCTGATCTTCATCGACGTCTGGCAGTGGACCCCGATGGTGATCCTCATCCTGCTCGCCGGGCTCTCGACCCTGCCCGAAGAACCCGACGAAGCAGCCCGGGTCGACGGCGCCAACGCGTGGCAGCGGTTCCGTCACATCACGCTGCCCCTGCTCGCACCGGTCATCGGCGCGGCGGCCATCCTGCGGGCCATCGACGCCATGAAGACGTTCGACATCATCTACGCGACCAAGGGCATCGGCGGCGGATCGAGCCACGAGGCCGAGACGCTCAACATCCTGGCCTACGGGCAGGCGTTCCAGTTCTCGCAGTACGGGAAGGCGTCCGCCCTTCTGATGCTGTTCTTCATGCTCATCGTCATCGTGCTCGTCGCCCTGGCCATTCTTCGCAAACGAGGAGATCGCTCATGAGCGTCACCGCCCCCACCCGCTCCCGTCAGGGGGCCGCTCCCTCGGCCCCCCGTCCGCTGCCGACGCCGCGTCGGCGCAGGCGGACACGCGCACAGCTCATCGGCGGCACCGCCCGGGTCGTCGGCATCGTCGCCGTGGTGCTGGCCTTCCTCGTGCCGCTGGCCTGGATGTTCCTGGCGAGCATCAAGCGCAACCGCGACGTCGTCGACCCGTCCCGCACGTTCGACTTCGAGCCGACGCTGGGGAACTACGACACGGTCTTCGGGGCGCAGAACTTCCTGCCGATCATCGGCAACAGCGTCATCGTGGGCATCGGCGCCACCCTCCTCGCCCTCCTCATCGGCGTTCCCGCCGCCTACGGCATCGCCCGCTACCGGGTGCGCAGCACGACGGCGTTCCTGCTGATGGCGCGCGTGATCCCGGGTGTGAGCCTGCTCATCCCCTGGTACTTCCTGTTCTCGCAGATCCAGCTCGTCGGCACCTACACCGTGCTGATCCTCACGCACCTCTTCGTGACCATGCCGCTCGTCGTCGCCATCATGTCGAGCTTCTTCGACGGCATCCCCCACGAGCTGGAGGAGGCGGCGCAGATCGACGGGACCAGCCGGATCGGTGCGTTCGTGCGGGTCGTGCTCCCCCTCTCGGTGCCGGGTATCGCGACCGCGTCGATCCTGTCGTTCATCTTCAGCTGGAACAACTTCCTGTTCGCCCTCGTGCTGTCCAGCCAAGGTACGAGGACGCTGCCCGTCGCGATCGTGAACTTCACCAGCTACGCGGCCGTCGACTGGGGAGGGCTCATGGCCGCCGCGGTCGTCATCACCGTCCCGGTCATGATCGTCGCCCTCATCGCCCAGCGGTACGTCGTCAGCGGTCTGACCGCCGGCGCGACGAAGGGCTGATATGACTGTCACCCCTGTGTCCTGGGTGATCGGCGGCGGCACCGGCATCGGCGAAGCATCGGCCCGGGCACTCGCTCGGCTCGGAGGCCACGTGGTGGTGTCGGGTCGCCGAGTGCAGGAGCTCGACCGCGTGGTCGCCGAGATCCGCTCCGAGGGCGGGGCGGCGACGCCCCTCTCCCTCGACGTGGCCGACGACGGCGCGGTGTCGCGGGCCGTCGCGACCATCGAGGCCGAGCACGGGCCCGTCGCCACCCTCGTGTTCAGCGCCGGCACCAACGTGCAGGAGCGCTTCTGGAACGAGGTGACGCCGTCGGCGATCGGCCACGTCATGGACGTGAACCTCCACGGCGCGGTGCGCGCCGTGCACGCCGTCCTGCCCGGCATGCGTGCCGCGCGCGGCGGTCGCATCGTGCTCGTCTCGTCGTGGGCGGCCTGGCGTCATTCCCCCGGCGCGGGGGCCGCCTACTCGATGAGCAAGACCGCCCTGGGGGTGCTGGCCGAATCGGTCAACGCGCAGGAGCACGCGAACGGGGTGCGCGCCACCCACCTGTGCCCGGGAGAGGTGGCGACCGACATCCTCGACACCCGCCCGAACCCGCCCTCGGCCGAGGCGCGGGAGTCGATGCTCCGCGCCGAGGACGTGGGGGAGGCGGTGGGGTGGATCGCCGCGCTGCCCGAACGGGTCTGCGTGAACGAGCTCGTCCTCACGCCCACGTCCAACACCTCCTACGCCTGATCCCCTCATCCGTTCCACCATCTGAAAGGCCGCATCACATGTCACGTCGCGACATCGTCACCGCTATCCCGACCAGCTTCCACGCCGACGGGAGCCTGGACATCGAGGGGAGTCGAGCGATCTTCCGCTACGTCGCGCAGTCGGGCAACGAGGGCGCCTTCGTGCTGGGCACGACGGGGGAGTTCCCCGCCATCGACGAGGACGAGTTCCGCGCTCTGGTGGCAGCCGCGCTCGAGGACCTCGGTGGTCGGATGCGCGTGATCGTGCACGTCGGGCGCTCGAGCGCGTTCGAGGCGGTGCGCCGAGTGGAGATCGCGCGCGAGCTCGGAGCCCGCGAGTTCGCGGCGCTGACCCCGTACTACCTCGCCTCGGCGGAGGGTGCCGTGGAGAGCTACTTCGAGGCCGTGTCCGAGGCCGTCGGCGATGGATCGCTGTTCGTCTACGTGTACCCGAAGCGCAGCGGCATCGAGGTCAGCCCCGCGCTCCTGGCCCGTCTCGCGAAGCTCCCGAACGTCATCGGCGCGAAGATCAGCGAGATGAGCCTCGACGACATCGCCGCTTACCGATCGGTCGTCGACGACGACTTCGTGCTCTACACGGGCGCCGACCGCGACCTCGTCGCCGCGGGCGAGGTCGGGGCGCAGGGCGTCGTCTCCGGGGTGTCGTCCGTGCTCCCGAAGCCCTTCCGCGCGCTCGCCGCGGCCGCCGACAGCGGCGACTCCGAGACGATCGCGTCCGCGCAGGCGGCCGTCGACGACGTGGTCCGGATCATCGGCGGCGACATGCCCCGCATGAAGGCCGCTCTCCGCTCGATGGGAGTCGCGGACGGCCGCAGCCGTATGGCGCTGGTGGAGCCCGACGACGAGGCGCTGGCCGAGATCGATCGCGTCATCGCCGCCTACCGCTGATCCGTACACGGGGAGAGGGGCGGATGCCATGACCGTCCGCTGCACGATGGGTGTCGACATCGGCACGTCCAGCAGCAAGGGCGTACTCGTCGATGCGGAGGGCCGGATCGTCGCATCGGCCGTCGTCGAACACGAGGTCTCGCGTCCGCGTGCCGGGTGGGTCGAGATGGACGGCTCCGTCTGGTGGGACGAGTTCGTGACGCTCTCGCGCGAGCTCCTGGCACGTGTCCCGGGTCGGGACGTCGAGGTGGCCGCCGTGGGCGTCAGCGGCATGGGCCCGTGCGTGCTGCTCGCCGACGCCGACGCGGTCGCGGTGCGTCCGGCGATCCTCTACGGGGTCGACACGCGCGCGACCGAGCAGATGCGTCGCCTGACCGACGAGCTCGGGGCGGACGAGATCGTGCGCATCGCGGGTTCGTCCCTGACGACGCAGGCAGGCGGGCCGAAGATCGCGTGGGTGCGCGACGAGGAGCCGGAGGCGTATGCGCGGGCACGGCGCCTGTTCATGCCGGCATCGTGGCTCGCGCATCGCCTGACCGGTGCGTACGTGCTCGACCATCAGTCGGCGAGCCAGATGACACCTCTCTACGACATCGAGCACGAGCAGTGGCACGAACCCTGGTGGCGGCTGATCGCGCCGGGGCTCGAGCCTCCGCTCCTGCGCTGGGCGGGAGATGTCGCCGGTCTCGTGACCCGCGAATCCGCCGACCTCACGGGGCTCGCGGAGGGGACGCCGGTGATCACCGGCACCATCGATGCGTGGACCGAGGCGGTGAGCGTCGGAGCCCACGGTGCCGGCGACCTCATGCTCATGTACGGCACGACGATGTTCCTCGTCGCCACCGGCGACGAGACGCTGCGCACGCCCTCGATGTGGAGCACCGTGGGGGTGTTCCCCGGGTCGCGGAACCTCGCGGGCGGTCTGGCGAGCTCCGGCGCGATCACGCGGTGGATCGCGGACCTCACCGGTGCCGACTATCCCCGCCTCCTCGCCGAGGCAGCGGAGTCGGGGCCGGGTGCGCGGGGCCTCGTGATGCTGCCGTACTTCGCCGGTGAGCGCACGCCCATCCTCGACCCCGATGCGCGCGGCGTCATCGCGGGTCTCACTCTCGAGCACGATCGCGGCGATCTCTACCGCGCCGCTCTGGAGGCGACCGCCTTCGGGGTACGGCACAACGTCGAGACGATGCGCGCCGCGGGCGCCGACATACGGCGCATCGTGGCGGTCGGCGGGGGCACCCAGGGCGCCCTCTGGCTGCAGATCGTCTCGGATGCGACCGGCCTCGTGCAGGAGGTCCCCGAGATCACGATCGGCGCGTCGTACGGCGCGGCGTTCCTCGCGGCGGCCTCCGACACCTCGCACGGCGCCGTCCCCCGCATCGAGGACTGGAACCCCGTCGCACGAACCGTCGCTCCCGACGCCGCCGTCGCCGCGCTCTACGACGAACTCTTCTCCCTCTACCTCTCCCTCTACGACGGCACGGCCGTCGTCACCCACGATCTCGCTGCGCGTCAGCGCAGCCTCACCGACATGGAAGGCGCTTCCCGATGACCTACACCCTCCCCTCCCCGGCACCGCAGCTCACCGCGCCCGCGCGCACCGCCTACCTCATCGCCAGCGGCGACCTGCGCGAATCGGCGAACATCGCGGGCTGGCCCACGCAGGCCCGGATGGAGGCGGATGTGTCCGCAGCGCTCGCCGAGCTCGGCTGGGAGGTCGTGCGCGCCAACGGCGTGGACCCCGAGACGGGCCACGGGTTCATCTCGAGCCAGCGGATGGGGCTCGAGGTGTTCCGCAGCATCCCCGCCGATGCGCCCCTGATCGTCGCGGAAGCCGTCTGGCAGTACTCGCACCACGTGCTCGCAGGCCTGCGCACCCACCGCGGTCCGATCCTCACGGTCGCGAACTTCGCCGGCGACTGGCCGGGGCTCGTCGGGCTGCTCGGTCTGAACGCCGGCCTGACCAAGATGGGCACCGAGTACTCGACGATCTGGTCGGTCGACTTCACCGACCCGTGGTTCCGTGACGGGCTGCGGGAGTGGACCGAGACCGGCCGGATCGTCCACGACGAGTCGCACGTCAGGCCGTTGCCCGAGCTGCGGCCCTCGCCGGAGCGCGACCTGGGGCGCGCGCTGGGAGATCAGCTGCTCGCGGAGAAGGCCATCATCGGGGTCTTCGACGAGGGCTGCATGGGCATGTACAACGCGATCTTCGACGACGAGCTCCTGAACCCGACGGGCATCTACAAGGAGCGCCTGTCGCAGTCCGCCCTGTACGCCGAGATGCTCGTCGTCCCCGACGAGGAGGCGGATGCGGCGCGCGACTGGTTGATCGACCGGGGGATGACCTTCCGCTTCGGCACCGACGAGGCGACGGAGCTCACCGAGGGCCAGGTGCGGTGGCAGATGAAGATGTACATCGCGGCGCTGCGCATCGCCGACGATTTCGGTCTCGACGCCGTCGGCATCCAGTACCAGCAGGGCCTGAAAGACCTGGTGCCGGCGTCGGATCTCGCCGAGGGGGTGCTCAACTCCACCGAGCGTCCGCCGGTGTTCTCGCGCGACGGCGGGCGCGAGCTGTTCGCCGGTCGGGCGATGCCGCACTTCAACGAGGCCGACGAGGGCGTCGCGGTGGACGCGCTGGTCACCGACCGGGTGTGGAGGGCGATGGGGCTCGTACCCGACAACACGCTGCACGACGTGCGGTGGGGCGAGGACTACGACGGCGAGTTCGTGTGGGTCTACGAGATCTCGGGGTCGGTTCCGGCCTCGCACCTCGGGGGATGGGACAAGGCGGAGGGGTGGCGGCAGGGACCGGTCTTCTTCCCCGCCGGGGGTGCCACGGTCAACGGCGTCTCGCGTCCGGGGGAGCTGGTGATCAGCCGCGTCTTCATCGCCGACGGCATCCTGCAGGTCGACATCTTCCGCGGCAGCGCGGTCGAGCTGCCCGAGGCGGAGACGCGACGGCGCAAGGAGGCGACGAACCCGGAGTGGCCCATCGCGCACGTGGTGCTGCACGACGTCTCGCGCGACCAGTTCATGGCCCGGCACAAGGCCAACCACGCCCAGGTCGTCTACGCACCCGACGCCGAGACGGCCGACAGAGCGCTGATCGCCAAGGCGGCTATGTTCGAACGCATGGGCATCGCGGTCAACCTGGTCGGCCGGGTGACGGCGTGACGGGAGTCGTCGTTCTCGGCAGCGCGAACATGGACCTCGTGGTGCGCCAGCCGCGCCGCGCGGAACCGGGCGAGACGCTCTTCGGCACGGACTTCTCGACCGGACCCGGCGGCAAGGGGCTCAACCAGGCGATAGCCGCGGCCCGCGCGGGCGCGTCGGTGCGCTTCATCGGAGCGGTGGGGACGGATGCTTTCGCCGAGCGCCTGCGCGACAGGCTCGTCGCCGACGGGGTCGATGTCGAGGGGCTGCGGACCGTGCCCGGTGCGACCGGTATCGCGCAGATCACGGTGACCGACGACGGGCAGAACACGATCGTGGTCGTGCCCGCGGCCAACGCCGATCGCGCTTTCAGCGTCGACGACCGTGCGACGGTGGCGGCGGCATCCCACCTGGTCGTGCAGCTCGAGAGGCCGATCGAACTGCTGGAGGTCGCCCTCCGTCATGCGCGCGATGCCGGGGTCACGACCGTGCTCACGCCGGCGCCCGCGAGGGCCGGCCTCGATGCGCTGCTCGATCTGGCGGACGTGCTCGTGCCGAACGAGGGCGAGGCGATGATGCTGAGCGGTCGCGACGACGCCGAGTCCGCGGCGATCGAGCTCAGTCGGCGCGCCGGAACGGTGATCGTGACCCTGGGCGAGCGCGGCGCGCTCGTTGCACGCGGGGGAGCGGTGGTGCGGCATGTCGGCGCGCGCCCCGCCCGCGCGGTCGACACGACCGCGGCGGGCGACACCTTCGTCGGCGTGCTCGTGGCCTGGCTCGCCGACGGCAGATCGCTCGACGATGCGCTCGAGGCCGCGGTCGCGGGGGCGGCCATCACGGTCACCCGTGCGGGTGCGGCCGAATCGATGCCGTCGCGCGACGAGATCGATCGCGCGCTCGCCTCGCCCGTCGCGACCGGCGACGTCTGATCAGGTTCAGCGCGGCGCCGGCCCCGGGTCGATGCGCAGCACGGTGGGCGACTCGCCGACCGAGAGGTCGTCGACCACCCTCAGCGTGAGGGCGATCTCATCGACGGCCGGCAGCACGGTGGCGACCCGCGCGCGGTCGGAGCAGACGGCGGTCAGGGTCACGAAGTGGCTGCCGGTGTCCCAGGTGTAGGTCGCGAAGGGCGGCGTGCGCTGGTCGGCCGGAAGGTCCATCACGAGCTTCTCGCCGACACCCAGGTGGGGATTGCGGAAGTCCTCGGTGTCGTCGTACTCCATCGGCATGCTCGCCCGCGCCGTGCGCAGCTGCGGGGTCGCCTCCTGCAGCTGCGCCATCACGACGACGAGCTCGGGATCGGACTTCCACACCCACACGCGAACGCGACCGGCCGCGCGCCGCATGAGCAGCGGCGCGGCCTGGCTCGCCGCCCACGCCAGGAACCCGCTGCCGGGGCGCTCGGTCGCTCCCACGGCGCGGTTGGCCTGGCCCAGCAGCATCCGGATCGCCGCCTTGCGGTGCCGGCGCCCGCGCAGGCCCAACGACTCCGTCACCGCCACCCAGCGGGCGGGATCGGCCTCTGCCTGCAATCGCGTCGACATGCCTTCCAGGTTAGGCGTCGACGGTGGTCTTGCGGTGTCGGAGGTAAGTGGCAGGCTGTTCACCACGCCCCCGGGTCGGTGGCGATCGTCGTGCTCACACCTCGGAGTATCCCGTGCTCGGCAAACTGCTCGTCCGCTACCTCAAGACGTACCGCTGGTTCCTCGCGGGCGTGCTGATATTCCAATTCATCTCGGCCATGGCCTCGCTCTACCTTCCGCGCCTCAACGCCGACATCATCGACAAGGGCGTGGCGCAGGGCGACACGGGCTACATCTGGTCGACCGGCACGATGATGCTCGGCATCTCGCTCTGCCAGATCGTCGCGTCGATCATCGCGACCTACTTCGCCGCGCGCGCCGCGATGAGCGCCGGGCGCGACATCCGCCGCGACGTCTACGACAAGGTCAGCGCGTTCTCCGAGCGCGAGGTCTCGCAGTTCGGCCCGGGGTCGCTCATCACCCGCAACACGAACGACGTGCAGCAGGTGCAGATGCTCGCGATGATGGGCGCGACCATGCTCGTCACCGCCCCGCTCCTGGCGATCGGCGGTGTCGTGATGGCACTGCAGCAAGACGTCGGACTGAGCTGGCTGATCGGTGTGGCGGTGCCGCTCCTCCTCGTCGTCGCGGGCCTCATCATCAGCCGCATGGTTCCGCTGTTCCGCAGCTTCCAGAAGAAGCTCGACGCGGTGAACCGGGTCATGCGCGAGCAGCTCACCGGCGTACGCGTCGTGCGTGCGTTCGTGCGCGAGCGCATCGAGGAGGAACGCTTCCGCGAGGCGAACACCGACATCCTCGTGGTCGGCCGCAAGGTCGGATCCCTCTTCGTGCTGCTCTTCCCGTTGGCGATGCTCGTGCTCAACGTGACCGTCGTCGGGGTCATCTGGTTCGGCGGCATCCAGGTCGATTCGGGCGCCGTGCAGATCGGCACCCTGTTCGCCTTCATGCAGTACGTCGGTCAGATCCTCATGGGGGTCCTGATGGCGAGTTTCATGACGATCATGATCCCGCGCGCGGCGGTCTCGGCCGAGCGCATCGGCGAGGTGCTCGCGAGCGAGTCGACCCTCACGCGGGCGGCCGACCCGGTCACCCGCTTCCCCGAGCCCGGGTCGCTGCAGCTGCGCGACGTCGAGTTCACCTACCCGGGCGCCGAGTCGCCCGTGCTGCAGGGCATTGGCTTCGAGGCGGCACGGGGTGAGACGGTCGCGATCGTCGGTTCGACCGGATCGGGCAAGACGACCCTGGTCTCGCTCATCCCGCGACTCTTCGACGCGACGGGGGGCGAGGTGCGCGTGGGCGGTGTCGATGTGCGCCAGGCCGATCTCGACGAACTGTGGAAGGGCATCGGGCTCGTGCCGCAGCGCCCGTTCCTCTTCACGGGCACCGTGGCGTCCAACCTGCGCTTCGGGCGCGAGGAGGCGACCGACGACGACCTGTGGAAGGCGCTCGAGATCGCCCAGGGCAGCGACTTCGTCGCCGAGATGGAGGGACAGCTCGAGGCCCGCATCTCGCAGGGCGGCACCAACGTCTCGGGCGGCCAGCGTCAGCGCCTGGCGATCGCCCGCGCCATCGTGCACCAGCCCGACATCCTCGTCTTCGACGACTCGTTCTCGGCCCTCGACCTGTCGACCGACGCGCGACTGAGACAAGCGCTGTGGCGCGAGCTGCCGGAGGTGACGAAGATCGTCGTCGCGCAGCGCGTCTCGACGATCACCGAGGCCGACCGCATCGTGGTGCTCGAAGACGGGCGCATGGTGGGACTCGGCACCCACGAAGAGCTCCTTGCGAACAATGCGACGTACCGCGAGATCGTCGAGTCGCAGCTGGGGGTGGAGGCATGAGCGCGCCCGATGCACTGACCGAAGACGAACGGCTCGAACTCGAGCTGGCCGAGCAGGCGCGTCAGAACTCCGGCGACTGGGACAGCGTCGCCCCCGGCAAGGCCACGAACTTCGGCAAGAGCTTCGGCCGCCTCATCGGCCTGCTCCGCCCGCACGCTGTGGCCTTCACGTTCGTGTCGATCCTCGGGGCGGTCGGTGTCGTACTCGCCGTGATCGCACCGCGCGTGCTGGGCGAGGCCACCAACCTCATCTTCGAGGGCATCACCTCCCGCGCGCTCGGCGACTCGTTCCCCGCCGGTACGTCGCAGGCCGACGTCGTCGAGTCGCTCCGCAACTCCGGTCAGGGCGACCTGGCGAACGTCGTCTCGGCCATGCAGAACTTCCAGGTCGGCGCCGGCGTCGACTTCGACCGGCTCCGCATGGTCGTCATCGCGGTGCTCGCGATCTACGTCGCGTCGTCGTTCCTCAGCTGGGTGCAGGGCTTCGTGATCAACATCATCATGGTGCGCACGATGTGGCGTCTGCGCGAGTCGGTCGAGGCGAAGATCAACCGACTGCCGCTGTCGTACTTCGACAAGGTGCAGCGCGGTGAGCTCATCTCCCGCGTCACGAACGACATCGACAACATCACCCAGACCATGCAGCAGTCGCTGTCGACCGTCGTGACCTCCGTGCTGACGGTCGTCGGCGTGCTCGTCATGATGTTCACGATCTCGTGGCAGCTCGCGATCGTCGCCCTGATCTCGCTGCCCCTGATGGCCGTCATCTTCGGCGTCGTGGGTCCGCGGTCGCAGAAGGCCTTCGGCATCCAGTGGCGCAAGGTCGGCCGACTGAACGCCCGGGTCGAGGAATCGTTCTCCGGTCACGCGCTGGTGAAGGTGTACGGCCGCGAGAAGGACTCCCGCGAGAAGTTCGAGGCCGAGAACCAGGAGCTCTACGAGGCGAGCTTCAAGGCCCAGTTCCTCTCCGGCATGATCATGCCGGGCATGATGTTCGTCGGAAACCTCACTTACGTCGGCATCGCCGTGCTCGGCGGTCTCATGGTCGCCAGCGGCAACCTGCGGCTCGGTGACGTGCAGGCGTTCATCCAGTACTCGCAGCAGTTCACGCAGCCGCTGTCCGAGCTCGGCGGCATGGCCGCGGTCATCCAGTCGGGCACCGCATCGGCCGAGCGCGTGTTCGAGCTGCTCGACTCCGAAGAGCAGGAGCCCGACGCCGACGACGCGCCCACGCCTGTCGACGGCGAGGGCGTCATCGAGTTCGAGCACGTGCGGTTCTCGTACTCGCCCGACCGTCCGCTCATCACCGACCTGTCGTTCCGGGTCGAGCCCGGCCAGACGGTCGCGATCGTCGGGCCGACCGGTGCGGGCAAGACGACGCTGGTGAACCTCATCATGCGGTTCTACGAACTCGACGGCGGGCGCATCCTGCTCGACGGGCAGGACATCGCCGAACTCACCCGCGACGCCGTGCGCTCGCGCACCGGCATGGTGCTGCAGGACCCGTGGCTGTTCGCAGGCACGATCCGCGAGAACATCCGATACGGACGAGAGTCGGCGACCGACCAGGAGATCGTGGATGCGGCGACCGCCACCCGCGTGGACCGCTTCGTCCATTCGCTTCCCGACGGGTACGACACCGTGCTCGACGAAGAGGCGTCGAACGTCTCCGCGGGCGAGAAGCAGCTCATCACGATCGCCCGAGCCTTCGTCGCCCAGCCGTCGGTGCTCATCCTCGACGAGGCCACGTCGTCGGTCGACACCCGCACCGAGCTCCTCCTGCAGCACGCGATGGCGGCGCTGCGTGAAGGACGCACGTCGTTCGTCATCGCCCACCGGCTCTCGACGATCCGCGACGCCGATCTCATCCTCGTGATGGAGCACGGCGACATCGTCGAGAAGGGGACGCACGCCGAACTCATCGCGGCGGAGGGCGCCTACTGGCGCCTCTACCAGTCGCAGTTCGAGCAGGCCGCGGGCTCGGAGACCGACGAGGCGATCTCCGAGGAGGAGTCCGCGGCCCGCTGACATGCCGCCGCCCGTCCGCGGCGTTCATCCACGCCTCGGGTACAGTGAACCGGCAAGCACCGCACCGTGCGACTCATCCCGCCGCACAGATTGGCCGCCACCCGTGACCTCCTCCGCGACGCCTGACCACGTTCGTCCCGACCTCGATCGGCCGCTCACGATCTTGATCGGCTGCGACACCTTCGCGCCCGACATCAACGGAGCCGCGCGCTTCGCCGAGCGCCTCGCGGCCGGCCTGGTCGCCCGCGGACACGACGTGCACGTCGCCGCTCCGAACACCGAGTACCGTCGCGCGGCGCCGCGTACCGAGGTGGTCGAGGACCAGCCGATGACACTGCACCGGTTGCCGTCCGTGCGCTGGCCTCCCCACGACTGGCTCCGTTTCGTCTGGCCGTGGCGGTCGAAGCACTACGCGCGTCAGGTGCTCGACGCGGTCAAGCCCGACGTCGTGCACATCCAGTCGCACATCGTGCTGGGTCGCGGTCTCGCCCGCGAGGCGCGGAAGCGCGGCATCCCGATCGTCGCGACCAACCACGTCATGGCCGAGAACCTGCTCGACTTCACGGCCCTCCCCGCGTTCCTCAACCGCTACATCCTGGCGCTCGCCTGGGCCGATGCGAAGCGTACGTTCGACATGACTCGCGCGGTCACGACGCCCACGCGGAACGCCGCCGACTTCCTCGAGTCGACGATCGACCTCCACGGCGTGATCCCGATCAGCTGCGGCATCGACAAAGCGAACTACACGGCCGACCTCACCCCGCGCGACGCGAACCGCATCCTCTTCGTCGGACGACTGACGACCGAGAAGGGGATCGACGTTCTGCTGAAGGCCGTCGCGAAGCTCGATCCGTCCCTCGACGTGTCGGTCGACCTCGTCGGCGGCGGCGATCAGCGCAAGAACCTGGAGACCCTGAGCGACCAGCTCGGCATCGGGTCGCGCGTCACGTTCCACGGCCACGCCTCGGAAGCCGACCTGCGCGCGCTGTACACGCGTGCCAGCGTGTTCGCGATCGCCTCGATCGCCGAGCTGCAGTCGATCGCGACGATGGAGGCCATGGCCTCCGGGCTGCCGGTCGTGGCCGCGAACGCGGTCGCGCTGCCGCATCTCGTGCACGACGGAGAGAACGGCTTCCTGTTCGAGCCGGGCAACGACGACGAGCTCGCCGCGCGCCTCACCGACGTGCTGACCGCTTCTCCCGACGAACGCCTGCGCATGCAGCAGGCATCGCTCGACGGTGTCATCGTGCACGACATCGGCCGCACCCTCGACACCTTCGAAGCCCTCTACCGGGGCGAGCCGACCCCCTCGTAGCGCCATGCACGTCGTGATGTTCGGCGACCAGCACGTCGAGTCCTCGGGCGGCGCGCAGGTGTCGATGCGGCTGCAGCGGCGCTTCCTCGAGCGCGCGGGGCACACCGTGACGATCGTCGCCCCGCGCCTGCATGCGCGACGCATCGACGATCCGGCCTACCTCGACCTCCCCTCGGTGCCCATCACCCCCGACCGCGAGTACGCCATGACCGTGCCCGGTCGCCGAACCGACCGACGGCTCGACATCGCGATGACCGGGCGGCCTCCCGTCGACGTGGTGCACGTGCAGGCCGACTTCTGGGGCGCGGTCATCGGGCACCGGTTCGCTCGCCGGCACGGCCTGCCCGTCGTCCACACGATGCACAACCGCGTCGACGTCGGCATCGAGGCCACAGCGCCGTTCCCGACGCTCGTCCTCCGGGTGCTCAACGTGTGGGCGGGGCGGATGCTGGGGCCCGTTCATCGTCGGAGGATCGCGCCGTCGTCGGAGGATCGCGCCGAAATGCTCCGTCCGCCCGACGATTCTCCGACGCAGATCGCACCGCGCGGCAGGGACGGGTGGGCGTATCTCCGGATGCTCGCCGAGGGCGCCGACGCCGTCACCGCGCCCTCGTCGCACTTCGCGCACAGGCTCGAGCAGCACGGCGTCTTCCCCCGGGTCGACGTGGTCTGGAACGGCATCGACGACGAGATCCTGGATGCCGCGCTCGACCGCGCACGGGTCGAGACGCAGCATCCGTCGCGCCCTCGTTTCGTGTGGGTCGGGCGCATGAGCCCCGAGAAGCGGCTGCTGCCGTTCCTGCGCGCGGTCATCGAGTCGAAGGTCGCGGCCGACATCGAGATCATCGGCGGAGGCGGGCAGCTGCGCGCCGCCCGCCGGATCGTCGAGGCGGTCACCGCTCCCACGGGGGTGGAGTTCGCCGGGCGCCTTCCGTACGCCGAAACGCTCCGCCGCATCGGAGCGGCCGATGCGGTCGTGCAGACCTCGATCGGCTTCGAGACGCAGGGCATGACCGTGTTCGAGGCGGCGTCGCTGGGCACCCCGGCCGTGGTGTGCGACCCCGACATCGCCGCGGAGCTGAGCTCGGGCTACTGGGCGGTCGCCGACGCCTCGACCGCCGCGCTCGCTCGCGCCCTGGTCGACGCCGCCGCCGACATCGTCGACGGCGCGTCGCCTCGGCCCGACGCGGCCGTCGCCGAGGCGTTCCGGCAGTCGTCGCGGACGGCGGCGATGCTCGCGGTGTACGACCGGGCGATCTCGCTCAGCCGCGGAAGGCGAACAGCAGGAGGGTCGTGAGCTGTCCGGCCAGCAGGCCGAACAGAACGACCGTCCCGCCGCCGAGGCCGATCCCGGCGAGAGCCTTCGGACGGTCGCGGGCGGCGAGCCCCATCGCGCCGAGCACGATCGCCGCGATGGCGACCAGACCCTGCAGCACCGCGAAGACGGTGGTGAACAGACCGTAGAGGTCGTAGCGCATCGCGGCGCTCCCGAGCACCGCCGCCGACACGACCGCCGACACCAGCTGGAGAGCGAGGGCGGCAGCGACGAGGATGACCGAGATCAGCCCACCGGGATTGCCTGGACGGCGACCGGTGTCGTGCGGGTGGTGCGCGGAGTGCGGGGGATTCGTCACGGTCGCCTCATCTCGTCGGCACGAGTCTAGGGAAGCCGTGAGCTCAGGGCAGGCGGCGGTGATCGGTGGGGATGCGGCGGTACCCGTCGGTGAAGAGGGTGCGGATGGATGCCGCGATCGCGACGGCGGCGATGAGGGCGGAGGCGAGGAGAACGATCATGGCAGTAACGCTACGTTTGCGCAGATCGCGCCACGAGTGGCAGGATGGACATGCATCGAAAGTTTCCTGCCAAACGCCTCGTTCTAAGGTCGTGCCATGAAAACGGTCGCCGTCATCGTCCAGCACGGGTTCGCGCCCTTCGAGTTCGGCCTCGCCTGCGAGGCCTTCGGGCTCGACCGCAGCGACGACGGGATCGAGCCCTTCGATTTCCGCATCCTCGCGGCCGAACCGGGCGCCATATCGAGCAACCTCGGGTTCTCGATCAACGTCGAGCATGACCTCGCCTTCGCCGACGAGGCCGACCTCGTGGTCGTCACGCCGATCCCGCGCGAGGACTGGGGGCGCGTCGACGAGCGCGTCGCCGACGTCGTGCGGCGAGCGGCCGCGCGAGGCGCCTGGCTCCTGAGCGTGTGCAGCGGCTCGTTCGTGCTCGCCGCCGCCGGGGTGCTCGACGGTCGTCGTGCGACGACGCACTGGCGGTACGCCGATGTCATGGCATCGATGTACCCCGCGATCGACGTCGACCCCGACGTGCTCTACGTGCAGGCCGACCGCATCATCACCAGTGCCGGCACCGCCGCGGGGCTCGACGCGTGCCTGCACCTGCTGCGGCAGGAGCTCGGCGCCGAGATGGCGAACATCATCGCTCGCCGCATGGTCGTGCCGCCGCAGCGCGATGGGGGGCAGGCGCAGTTCATCGTCGCGCCGCTTCCGATCGAGGCCTCGCTGTCGCTCGCCCCGGTGAGCGACTGGATGCTGCAGAACCTCGCACTCGACCTCACGGTCGATCAGCTCGCGGCGCGGGCGCACATGTCGCCGCGCACGTTCGCGCGGCGGTTCAAGGCCGACTTCGGCGCGACGCCGGCTGCCTGGCTGGGGCGCCAGCGCATCATCCACGCGCAACGGCTGCTCGAGCAGTCGGGGCTCGGGCTCGACCGCATCGCCGCCGAGAGCGGGTTCGGCTCGGCCGCCGTGCTGCGCCAGAACTTCGCGCGCACCCTCGGGATCACCCCGACCGCCTATCGCGCCCGGTTCGCCTGCACCGACGAGGCCCAGGAGGCGGTCGTCGGGGCCGGGTCCGTGACGCCCGAACTCGCGCCCGTCGCCTGATCGGGCGGACGGGCCGCCTCAGGCGGCCGCGAACGCGGCGTGGTCCGCGCGGGTGAGGTCGGCGTAGGCGTAAGCCCAGTCGACGATCGGATCGGCGAGGGCCCGCCCGCCCCCCGCGTAGCCGGCGACGGCGGCGGCGTTCGGCGACTGTGCGTGCGCGCGCGCGAGCGTGGCCGCGCACGCCTGCGCGTAGCGCTGGAAGGGCGCGTCGTCGAGTTCGACCATCTCGATCCCGCCCTTCATGTCGTGGAACTGCCGCACGTAATAGTCCTGGTCGGGGCTGCGGACGTGCCCGAGGAACGGATCGGACACCGCCTGCAGCACCCGCTGCAGGGAGACCACGCGGGCGCCCTCCCCGAATGCTGCGACCACGTCGGTCAGTGCGGCGGGCTGATGGACACCCCCGTACTGCTCGAGCACGCTCCGTCCCGCCTCCTTGCCCTGCAGCATGAGCGCGTGCCCGTCGCCGTCCTGCAGCAGCACGAGGAAGCAGCGGGTGCCGACGCTCCCGACGCCGACCACGCGGAGCACGACGTCGACGGCCTCGTAGTGGGAGAGCAGCATCCGCACGTCGACGTTCACCGAGGCGCGGTAGTCGCCGTCGACGGCGAGCATCAGGCGGCTGGTGTCGAGATCGACGTGGACGGTGGTCGGGGGCTGCTCCACGAAGGCGAGACGGCCTCCGTCTCCCTCGGTCGTGAGCCTGCGCACCGCCCGCTTGCCCGTGCGGCGCTTGGCGTCGCGGATGGCCTCGACGACGACGCTCCGCGACTGCGGGTCGTAGGAGTCGAGAAGCTCCTGCGGGCTGAAATGCTCGAAGTACCGCGCCAGTGGGTCGCGTTCGACCAGGCGGTCGAGCACTCGGGCGTAGGTGCGCACGGCCGCGGCCGCCGACTCCCGCACGACGCGGTCGTCGCGCGACGTCTCCTGGCCGGCGAGGACGACGCTGGTGACGAGCCGCTTGAGGTCCCACTCCCACGGCGCCCACGCGGCCTCGTCGAAGTCATTGAGGTCGAACACGAGCGATCGCTGCGGCGAGGCGTAGAACCCGAAGTTCGCCACGTGCGCGTCGCCGCAGGACGCCACGGAGATCCCCGTGCTCGCGTCGCGCGCGAGATCCGCCGCCATGACGGCGGCGGCCCCCCGATAGAACGCGAAGACGCTCGCCGACATGCGCTCCGCCCGCATCGGTACGAGCTCGGGCACCCGCGAGGTGTTCTGCGACGCCAGGACGCCGAGAGGGTCGCGGCCGGTGGTGGTGAGCAGAGCCAGATCGCGGCGCGGAAGCCGCTGCCGCGCGTCCCTCCCGAAGGCGCGGCGGTCGGCGGAGCTCGGCGGGGGGTTGCGCGGTTCTGCGGGTGCGGGCGTCGTCACGGCATCACCGTAGTCCTCCGCCGCGAGGGCTGGTGGGAAAGGTGGCGCGCTGATAAAGTTGAGTCAGACGCACTCAACTTTTCTCGAGTGCTCCCCGAATTTCAGGAGACCGCATGAACGCCACGCAACAGCCCGGACAGGAGGAGGCGCAGAGCGCCCTCGAGCAGTTCGGCATCAACCTCACCGACCGCGCCCGTCAAGGCAAGCTCGACCCCGTCATCGGACGCGACTCCGAGATCCGCCGGGTCAGCCAGGTGCTCACCCGGCGCACCAAGAACAACCCCGTCCTCATCGGCGAACCCGGCGTCGGCAAGACCGCCGTCGTGGAAGGACTCGCCCAGCGCATCGTCGCGGGCGACGTCGCGGAGAGCCTGAAGGGCAAGGAACTCATCACGCTCGACATCTCGGCACTCGTCGCGGGCGCGATGTATCGCGGCCAGTTCGAGGAGCGCCTCAAGAGCGTGCTCAAGGAGATCACCGAGTCGGATGGGAAGGTGATCACCTTCATCGACGAGCTCCACGTGCTCATGGGCGCCGGCGGCGGAGAGGGGTCGGTCGCCGCATCCAACATGCTCAAGCCGATGCTCGCTCGCGGCGAGCTGCGCCTCATCGGCGCGACCACGCTCAACGAGTATCGCGAGTTCATCGAGAAGGATGCCGCGCTCGAGCGCCGCTTCCAGCAGGTCTACGTCGGCGAGCCGACGGTCGAAGACACCATCGCGATCCTCCGCGGACTGAAGGAGCGCTACGAGGCCCACCACAAGGTCGCGATCGCGGATGCGGCGCTCGTCGCCGCGGCATCGCTGTCCCACCGCTACATCCCCGCCCGTCAGCTGCCCGACAAGGCGATCGACCTGATCGACGAGGCGGCGTCGCGCCTGCGCATGGAGATCGACTCGGCGCCGCTCGAGATCGACGAGCTGCGGCGTCACGTCGACCGGCTCAAGCTCGAGGAGCTGGCGCTGAAGAAGGAGAAGGATGCCGCGTCGAAGGAGCGGCTCGCGGCCCTGCGCGAGACCCTCGGCAAGGAGCAGGCGCACCTCGATGAGCTGCAGGCCCGGTGGGAGCGCGAGCGCGCCTCGCTCAACCGCGTCGGCGACCTGAAGACGAAGCTGGACGCGGCTCGCATGGAGGCCGAGCGGGCTCAGCGCGAGGGCAACCTCGAGAGGGCGTCGCGCCTGCTGTACGCCGACATCCCCGCGCTCGAGCGCGAGCTCATGACGGCCGAGGGCGAAGAGACCGCCGGCGAGGACCGGATGGTCAACGACCAGGTCACCGACGAAGACATCGCGGCGGTCATCGCTGCGTGGACGGGTATCCCCGTCGGGCGCCTGCTGCAGGGCGAGACCGAGAAGCTGCTGCACCTCGAGGCCGAACTCGGCAAGCGCCTGATCGGCCAGAAGGACGCGGTGAAGGCGGTCTCCGACGCGGTGCGCCGCTCCCGCGCGGGCATCAGCGACCCCAACCGACCGACCGGATCGTTCCTGTTCCTCGGGCCCACGGGAGTCGGGAAGACGGAGCTCGCCAAGTCGCTCGCCGACTTCCTCTTCGACGACGAGCACGCCATGGTGCGCATCGACATGTCGGAGTACGGAGAGAAGCACTCCGTCTCGCGCCTGGTCGGTGCCCCTCCGGGATACGTCGGCTACGAGCAGGGCGGTCAGCTCACCGAGGCCGTTCGTCGTCGCCCGTACAGCGTCGTGCTCCTCGACGAGGTCGAGAAGGCCCACCCCGAGGTGTTCGACGTGCTGCTGCAGGTCATGGACGATGGTCGGCTGACCGACGGCCAGGGCCGGACGGTCGACTTCACGAACGTCATCCTGATCCTCACGTCGAACCTTGGCTCGCCGATCCTCATCGATCCGCTGCTCTCCCTCGACGAGAAGAGGGCGCAGGTGCAGGCGCTCGTGCGCCAGGCGTTCAAGCCGGAGTTCATCAACCGTCTCGACGACATCGTGATCTTCCAGGCGCTGACGGAAGACGACCTCGCCCAGATCGTCGAGCTGTCGGTCTTCGCGCTGCAGAGGCGTCTGCGCGAGCGCCGGCTGACGCTCGCCGTCACCCCCGACGCTCGCTCCTGGCTGGCTGAGCGCGGATACGACCCGCTGTTCGGAGCCCGGCCGCTGCGCCGCCTCATCCAGTCCGAGATCCAGGACCGCCTGGCCATGGCGATCCTCGCGGGCGGTGTGCACGACGGCGACGTGGTCCGCGTCGACGTGGCCGCCGACGGGTCGACGCTGGTGCTCACGAGCGACGGCCCGGAGGAGCAAGCCCGGGTCTAGGCTGGCGCGTACCTCCTTCGGCCCTCGAACGAGATGCATCCCGGCGAAGGAGCGTGCGCGTGTCGAAGAAGGTCAAGCGGGTCCCGAAGAAGGCCTACGAGGCGGAGCTCGAGCGGTTGCAGATCGAGCTCGTCGAGATGCAGCAGTGGGTGACGTCGGTCGGCGCGCGGGTGCTGGTCATCTTCGAGGGACGGGATGCGGCGGGCAAGGGCGGCGCGATCAAACGCGTCATGCAATACCTGAACCCGCGCCACGCGCGCGTGGTGGCTCTGCCCCAGCCGTCGGATCGCGAGCGCGGGCAGTGGTACTTCCAGCGCTACATCGAACGGCTTCCGGCGGCGGGCGAGATCGTGCTCATGGATCGCTCCTGGTACAACCGCGCGGGCGTGGAGCGCGTGATGGGGTACTCGTCGGACGAGGAGTATCAGCGCTTCCTCCTGCAGACGCCCATCGTCGAGCGCCTGCTCGTCGCCGACGGCATCATCGTTCTCAAGTACTGGTTCTCGGTCTCCGACGGCGTGCAGCAGGATCGCTTCGCCTCCCGGCTGAACGACCCGATGCGCCGATGGAAGCTCTCGCCCACCGACCTCGAGTCGATCGTGCGGTGGGAGGACTATTCGCGGGCGAAGGACGCCATGTTCGACGCCACCGACATCGATGAAGCGCCCTGGTGGACGATCGAGAGCGACGACAAGCGCGCCTCGCGCCTCAACGCCATCGCGCATCTGCTGAGCAGCATCCCTTACCAGCGACTCGAACCCGACGAGATCCAGATCCCCGACCGCCCGCCGGTCGCCCACTACGAGCGGCCGCCGCGCGACCTGCACCGCTCGGTGCCCGACATCGCGAGCACTCTGGGCAAGAAGGGGAAGTGACCGCGGGTAACGTCGGAGCATGAAGACGGTGCGGGCGCTCTGGGGCTCGACTCATCCCGGTCCGGCGCTCGTCGTCACGGCGCTCTCGCTCGCCCTCGGTATCGCCACGGGGCTCGATGCCGCGCGCATCGCCCTCCTCGTCGCGTCTGTCCTGTGCAACCAGATCTCCGTCGGCCTCTCGAACGACGCCATCGACGCGAGTCGCGATCGCGCCGTCGGTCGCACCGACAAGCCGATCGCGGCGGGCGTCGTCTCGGTGCAGCTCGCGCTCGGCGTCGCGGTGGGGGCGGTCGTCGCATCGCTGGCGCTCTCGGCCGTGCTCGGGTTCGGGATGCTGGCGGGGCAGGCCCTCATGATTGCCGGGGCCTGGGCCTACAACGCGGGCCTGAAGTCCTCGGTCTTCTCACTCGCGCCCTTCCTCGTCAGCTTCGGCGTGTTCCCCTCGCTCGCCACGCTCTCGGCCCCCGCGCCGACCCTCGCGCCGTTCTGGGCGGCGATCGCCGGGGCCGCGCTCGGCGCGGCGGTGCACCTCACCAACGTGCTCCCCGACCTCGACGACGACCGGGCGACTGGGGTTCGCGGGTTCCCGCATCGCATCGGACCTCGCGCGTCCGCGCTCCTCGCCGTCGGGGGGCTCTTCCTCGGAGCGGCGGCGGTGCTCCTCGGGCCCGTCGACGGCGACCTCGGGCGGATCGCCTGGCCCGGGTGGCTGTTCGCGGCGGCCGTCGTCGTCGTGGCGGTGGCCACAGGCGTTCGCGCCCTCGTACGCCCGCCCGATCGCACGGTGTTCCGTCTCGTGATGCTGGCCGCCCTGCTGCTGGCCGCGCAGCTGGTCGCGACGGGGTCGGCGCTCAGCGGCTGAGCCCGAGTCCGCGAGACGTCATCCCCGCTACGAGACTGCGCGCGAGGGCTGCAGTCTCGTATCCAGGATGATGTCTCGCGGGCGAGGGGCGCCCGTCAGGCCGCGCGGTCGAGGCCCATCGCGTAGGCGTGGGCGACGACGCGGCCCGCAGGGGTGCCGAGCGCGACGCGCAGCGCCGCCCGGCGGAGTGCATCGCCGATCGGGCCGAGGGGCCGGCCGAGCGACGTGTTCATCGCGGCGAGCCGGGCCGCCGTGCGCGCCGAGGCGATGCGACCGCGCTCCCAGCGGGTCAGGTCGGAGTCGGGGCGGCGGCCGGTGCGCACCCACTCGGTCACGAGGGGCGCCAGCGTGGCCGCGTCGAGGAGGCCGAGATTCATGCCCTGACCGCCGATCGGGCTGACCTCGTGCGCGGTGTCGCCGATGACCACGAGCCCGCCGTGGACGAGCCCGGATGCGACGGCCCGGCGCACGCGGAAGGCCGACGCGGACGCGAGTTCGGCGGCGGCGTCGCTCTCGCCGCGCCTTTCCAGCGCGACCCGAAGGCGCTCGGTGCGTGCGGTGGGGTCGTCGTCATCGCCGGCATCCCACGCGACGAACCGTCGCCGCCCGCCCGGCAGGGGGAACGACTCGAGCACGCCGCCGTCGTCGAGGTGCACGACCGCCACCGGCCCGCCCGGGGCGGTGAGATCGGCCATGAGGTAGCGATCGGGGTACTCGCGCACTCCCACTCCGTGGTCGCGGAAGACGAGGCCGCGCGACCCGACGCCGGCGGCCACCACCGCTACGCGGGCGAGCAGAGGGTCGGTGCCGTTCGCGAACACGCGCGCCCGGCCGCCCTCCGGGCGCACGGCCGTCACGTCGACGCCCCGGCGGACGGCGGGTGCGTCGACGGCGAGCACCGCCTCCGTCGCGGACTGGGGCAGGGTGGCCACGAACGGGAACCGCGTGGGGAGTCGGTCGAAGCGCACCTCGCCGAGGAGTCGGCCCCGCGATCGCGCTTCGCCGCGCTCCACGCGCAGCGCGTCCGCCAGCAGCCGTTCGGTGACCCCGGATGCTTCGAGAGCCGCGAGCACCGGGGCGTGCAGGCCGATCGCCCGCGAACCGGGAGAGGCTTCGGGCCGTCTTTCGAGCACCACCACGTCGAGACCGGCGCGATGCAGGCGCCCGGCCAGCAGCATCCCCACCGGCCCGGCACCGACGATCACGACGTCATGCACGCCCCGCTCCCGTCGCGAGCAGACGGAACGGCGCGGGTCGGTCGACGCGCCACGGTTTTCCGAGGGCTTCGGCGAGTTCGGCGGCGCGGTAGCTCCGGCGGATCGACCGGAGCCCGTCGGTGTGCAGGAAGGTGCCGGGCGCGAGGGGCGCGACCCCGACCCCGTAGAGCGCGTAGGCGAGCCGGCCCCGCTCGATGTCGGCGTGCAGCACCGTGCCGCGCGACAGGGAGAGGGAATCGTCGGCGAAACGGGTCAGCGCCGCGGGGGAGAGGTGGTGCAGCACGTGGTTCGATACGACGACGTCGAAGGTCTCGCCCGCCGCGAGCAGTTCGGTCGAGTCGGCGCGCACGAAACGGATGCTGCTCGAGCTCCGCCCGCGCGCGGCATCGTATGCCCGCGGGTCAGGATCGGCTCCGGTCCACTCGACGGCGAGTCCGTCCTTCCGGGTGAGGGCGTCGAGCCGGGCGACGAGGTCGCCGCCGCCGGAGCCCAGATCGAGCACCCGCGCGGGTCGGCCCATGCTCCTCAGGTACGGCCGCAGGCGTGTCCGGTACACGCCGCCCCAGCCGGCGACGAGCCGGTTGACGGTGTCGAACCGACGGTAGGTGGCGGCGAGGCGCACCGGATCGCAGTCGGGGTCGTCCATGATCTCGGTGAGATCGACCGCACGTTCGCGCATGCTCATCGCGCGGTCAGCGACCGGTCGCGCCCGAGACCAGGTCGCGGACGGTGTCGGCGGGTGTCGCGACGCCGCGCACCGACATCCGCGCGGCCTCGATCGTGAGTCCGGGTCCGAAGGCGAGCACGGCGAGCCGTTCGCCCTCGTGCCGGTCGTGCTCGAGCATGCGTCGAAGGACGAAGAGGATCGTCGCGCTCGACATGTTGCCGTACTCGCGCAGCACGTCGCGGGAGTCGGCGAGAGCGGCCGGGCCGAGACCGAGGCCGTCTTCAACCCGGTCGAGGATGCTGCGGCCTCCCGGGTGCACCGCCCAGGCGTCGACGGCCGCGGTGCCGCCGAAGAGGTCGAGGGCGACCGCCTCGATCTCGCGCCCGATGATGCGCGGCACCTGGGCGGTGAGGGTCATCTCGAACCCCTCGTCGCCGACGGTCCACACCATGTCCTTCTCGCCGTCGTCGGTGAGCCGGGTGCCGAACCCGTCGAGGTCGAGGCGTCGGCCGACACGTCGGGCGGGATCGGCGCTGACGACTGCCGCGGCCGCACCGTCGGCGAAGACCGATGCCGCGACGATCTGCTCGGGATCATCCGAACTGCGGATGTGCAGAGAGCACAGTTCCGCGCACACCACGAGCACGACCGCCTCCGGCTGCGCCGCAGCCATCCGGGCAGCGGCACGGAGGCCCGGGATGGCCGCCGCGCAGCCGATGAATCCGAGGTGGTAGCGCTCCGTCGAGGGCGAGAGTCCGAGGTCGCGCACGAGCAGGAAGTCGGGGCCGGGCGCGAACATCCCCGTGCACGACACGGTGATGACGTGCGTGACCTCTTCCGGCGCGACGCCGGAGCGGGCCAGCGCGTCGCGGGCGGCCTCCGCGAACAGCGCCGGCACCGCACGGCGGTACTCGGCGTTGCGCTCGCCGGTCGACGGTACGCGCAGCACCGGGGTGCCGTCGCGAAGCGCCAGGCCCGACGCCGCGCCGCCGCCGAGTTCGCCGAGCACCGTGTAGCGCGTCTCGATCGCGGCAGCGTCGAAGGCCGCGCCGAGCAAGCGGCGCGCGCGTCGGTCGATGGCGGGCTGCTCCGCTAGGAGGTCGCGCACGTCATCCTGTCGCAGACGCGTGGCGGGCACCGCGGTGCCGATCCCCAGGATGCTGGCAGTCATGCTTCACCATAGGCACACCACGGTGCTCCGGGGCCGACCTGGCGGAGCGACTTCTCGGCGTCTATGGTGCGTGCGCCGTTGCCCCGCCTCCCGGCCCGGCCGTACCCTGCCAGCATGAGCACGCACGAGACGGCGTCGTCCCGGGGTTCGGAGACGACCGCGGCGGTGCCCCGCGCCGCTTTCGACGTCACCCGTCTCGCCCTGGCGTCGGGAGCGGGCGCGGTGTCGGCGGCGATCACGGCCGTCATCATCCTGGTCGCGCGTGACGGCGATGCCAGCTCCGACATGGCGGCGACGTGCCTGTTCGCCTTCTCGGCCGCGTGGTCGATCGCCTACCTCGTGCACACGCTCCGGCTGTTCGGCCGGCTTCCCGCAGACCGGCTCCGGCAGGTGCTGCGGGACTCCACCCCGCGGGGACGCTTCGGCAGCCTCGGGGCGATCATCTCCGGCACCGGGCCCACGATCGCCGTGCAGTGGTCCCTGATCGCGGTCGCCGCGGTGCTGGCCTTCACGGTGTGGCCGTCGCTGCTGAAGGAACCGGTGACCGTGGTCTTCAGCATCCTGGTCGTCGCGGCCTCCTGGGCGGTGACCATCGTCGCCTACGGGGTGCACTACGCGCGCTTCGATGCCGAGACCGAGGGGCTCGACTTCCCCGACGGCAAGGCCGCCCGCCTCTTCATCGACTACCTCTACCTCGCCGTCCAGGTGCAGACGACGTTCTCCACCTCCGACATATCGCTGAAGTCGTCGGCGGCGCGGAGCCTCGTCACGGGGCACACGCTCGTGTCGTTCGCCTTCAACACCGTCATCATCGCGATGCTCATCACCGTGCTGTTCCTCGGCAACAGCTGACGCGAGGCGGGCCGGTTCAGCGGCGGACGTCGAACGCCAGCTCGATGAGGGGGAGTTCGTCGCGGGGCACGACGGCGGTGAGCACTCCGCCGTCGGGGAGTGCCGCTCCGACCGCGTAGACGAAGGGATCGGTGTCGATCTCGATGCCGGGGAGGTCGCTCCCCTCGACGCGGACGGTGACGCCGTCACGCACGGCGGACGTTCCCGGGAAGGCCGGCGAGTCCCACTCGTGAAGGTCGATGCCCGCCGGCTCGCGGAAGTGGTTCATGAGGATGTGCCGCGCGTGGTCCATCAGCAACGCGCCGGGCGTCGTCCGCTCGGATGTCTCGGCGTGCCACGAGGTGCGCACGGCCTCCCACAGTCGTGGATAGCGCATGCGCTCGACCTGCGCGATCAACCACGCGGGCCGTGGCCACGGCGGAACGGTATCGAGGGAGCGCCGCGTGTGGTCGTCGAGGTCGGCGAGGTTCACCGGATCCGCCCGGTCGTCGGGATTGCGCCACAGCATGTAGCCCACGCTCACCGACATCGCGACCATCGTGTCGCCCTGCTGCTGAACCATCAGCGCGAGGCTGTCATCGTCTTCGAGGGACGGCTGCGGAATGAAGCCGCGCACGGGAACGGGCAATTCCTTCGCCCGCTCGGCCTGATCGAGCCGAGGGTCGGGGGCGTCTTCGGGAAGCACTCCGGCGAACTGCATGCTGTCGAGTGTGACGGCACGATCGAAGGGCGGCAAGAGTGGGCGGATGCTGCGCCGTCACCCCTTGACCGCGCGCGCGGCGGTTGATTCGATCAGGACATGCCCATCGTCGAGTCCGCGGATGGAACGCCGATCCATGTCGAGTCGACCGGCGACGGCCCGGCCGTCGTGGTCGTGAACGGCGCGTTCTCGACGGCGGCCGACGCCTCCGGGATCGCCGACGCGCTCGTCCGTGCGGGGTTCACCGCCGTCCTCTACGATCGCCGAGCGCGCGCCGGCAGCGGCGACACCCGCCCTTTCGCACCTGAGCGCGAGGCCGACGACCTCGCCGCGGTGATCGCCGGCGTGGGCGGGGCGGCGGCCGTCCTCGGCCACTCCTCGGGCGCCGTGCTCGCCCTGTTCGCGGCCTCGCTGGGCGTGCCGACCGGAACCCTCGTCCTCTCCGAACCGCCGTTCCACTTCGGTCAGGACGATCCGCCGTCCGACCTGCCCGAGCGTCTGCAGCTGGCGGTGGACGAGGGGCGCGAAGCCGACGCGGTGACGACGTTTCAGACCGAAGGCATAGGGCTGCCCCCGGCGATGGTCGAGCAGATCCGGTCGAGCCCGATGTTCGCCGGCCTCGTCGCGCTGGCGCAGTCGACCGTGTACGACGCGACTCTCACCCGACAGATCTCGACCCCCACGGCGGCGATGCGCGAGGTCGGCGTGCCCGTGGTCGTGCTCACCGGCACCGATACCTTCCCCTTCCTCCACGCGGCGTCGGAGCGCCTCGCCGAGGAGGTGTCCGGTGCGGTGTTCGTCGAGGTCCCCGAGTCGGTGCAGCACCGGCTCGATCCCGAGGCGACCTCGCGGGTCGTCGCCGCGCACCTGCGCCCGTGATGCCGCGGCCCCGCAGCATCCGCTCAACGAACTCAATGAAGGAGACGACATGTTCACCACAGACAGGGCTTTCAGCGGATTCTCCGTCGATGACATCGACGCTGCGCGATCGTTCTATCGCGACATCCTCGGACTCGAGACCGTCGATGACGAGATGGGCTTCTTCAGCCTGAGGCTCGCGTCGGGTGCCTCCGTGTTCGTCTATCCGAAGCCGAACCACGAGCCCGCGAGCTTCACGATCCTGAACTTCCCGACCGACGACGTCGAGGCGGCGGTCGACGAGCTGAACGCGCGCGGGGTGACGACAAAGATCTACCGCGACGACGAGATCGCGACCGACGAGAAGGGCATCCAGCGCGGCCGGGGTCCGACGATCGCGTGGTTCCGCGACCCGGCCGGCAACGTGCTCTCGGTTCTCGACGCCTGAGCCGCCTCCCGTCAGAGCGTCGGCCAGCCCTCCGGGGCGATGGAGCCCGCGGGGTACTCGTCGAGCGGTACCTTGCCCGCCCGCCACGCGTCGAGCACGGGCTGCACGATACGCCAGCACTGCTCGGCCGCGTCGCCTCGCACCGACAGCATGGCGTCGCCGTCGAGGATCCCGGAGAGCACCTCGGCGTACGCGACGCGGCCGCCTTCTCCGAGGTCGGCCTGGAGGGACACGCGTTCGAGCACGAGCGGGTCGGCGCCACCGTTGACGTTGAGGCCGAGTGACATCGTGTCGGGGCTGAGAGAGAATCGCAGTTCGGTGGGGGCCGTCTCGCCCGTGAAGCCCTGCGGCATGTGGCGCACGGGCTGGAAGGTCACGATCACCTCGGCATCCTTGTCAGCGAGCGCCTTGCCGGAGCGCAGCGTGATCGGGACGCCCTGCCAGCGCGCGGTGCGGATCTCCACCGTCATCTCGGCGAGGGTCTCGGTGTCGCGTGAGGGGTCGACGCCCTTCTCGTCCACGTACGAGGGGTACTCGCGACCATCGACGGTGCCGGCGGTGTAGCGAGCGCGGCGGGACGAGGCGACCGGGTCGTCGCCCAGCACGTGCGTCGCGCGGAGGATCGCCGCGGTCGCGTCCCGCAGGTCGATCTCGTCGAGGGACGACGGCGGCTCCATGGTCACGAACGCCATCACCTGCAGCAGGTGGCTCTGGATCATGTCGATGAGCGCGCCTGCGCGGTCGTAGTACCCGGCGCGACCCTCGAGGCCCAGCGATTCGTCGTACTGGATGACGATCGACGCGATGTCGTCGGCCGACCAGACCGGCTCGATGAGGCGGTTCGCGAACCGCACGCCGAGGAAGTTCAGCACGGTCGAGCGGCCGAGGAAGTGATCGACGCGGAACACCTGGCGCTCCGGCACCAGCTTCGCGAGCACCTCGTTCAGCTCGTGGGCGCTGGCCTCGTCGGTGCCGAAGGGCTTCTCGAGGGCGAGGATCGTGCCTTCGGGGATCTCGACCGATTCGAGCGCCTCGCAGGCCTGCTCCGCTACGGCCGGGGGAACCGCGAAGTACAGAGCGGGGCGCCCCTCGGCGGCGTTTAGCAGCGCCTGCAGGTCGTCGGGCTTCGTGATGTCGGCCTTCGAGTAGGTCGTGGCCGACACCGCGGCGAACGCACCCTTCGCATCGGTCGTCTCGAACGCCTTCTCGACCACCTCGCGCCAGTGCTCATCGGTCCAGTCGTCCATGCCCGCGCCGTGCAGGCGCACCGACCGCTCGGGCTCGCGCACGAGCAGCTGACCGAGCGCGGGGAGCAGAAGCCTCGAGGTGAGGTCGCCCGAGGCGCCGAGGATGATCAGGGTGGTGTCGGCGGTCATGAGCCCCACCCTAGGACTCGCCGGGCGCTCCGGTACGGTCGCGCTCCGGAGTTGACAGAATCATGCCGTGCCCGCAGCTATCGAGGACTACGCACTGCTGAGCGACTGCCGTACGGCGGCCCTGGTCTCGGCGACCGGCAGCATCGATTGGCTGTGCCTGCCCCGCTACGACTCGCCCTCGATCTTCGGCGGCCTGCTCGGCGACGACTCCCACGGGTCGTGGAGCCTGCGCCCGACCGACCCGGCGGCGATCGCCGAGCGTCGATACGACGACGACACCTTCATCCTCGTGACCCGCTGGACGGCGGCGGCGGGGATCGCCGAGGTCTACGAGTTCCTGGCCTACGACGATGCGCGGCACGACCTCGTGCGGCGGGTCATCGGTGTCAGCGGTGCGGTGGAGTTCGAGAGCGTGCTGCGGCTGCGCTTCGATTACGCGCGCGCGCTTCCCTGGGTGCGGCAGATCGGTTCGCCCGACGACCCGGCGCTGCTCGCGATCGCCGGACCTGCCGCCGTCGTCGTGCGCGGCCCGCTGCACACCGCTCACGACCAGGCGCACCGCGCGACGTTCTCCGTGGCTGCCGACGAGTCGGTCGACAGCACCCTCAGCTGGGCCCCGTCGTACGACGACGTTCCCGAGCCCGTCGACGTGGAGGGGGCGTGGGAGCGCACGCGCGAATGGTGGACCGACTGGGCCAGCACCCTGTCGCATGACGGCCCGCACCACGACCTGGTGATCCGCTCGCTCCTGGTGCTGCGAGCGCTGACCCATCGCGACACCGGCGGGATCGTGGCCGCGGCGACGACCTCGCTGCCCGAGCAGGCGGGCGGCCCGCGCAATTGGGACTACCGCTACGTCTGGCTGCGCGACGCCGCTCTCACCCTGCAGGCCTACATCGCCCACGGCTATCTCGCCGCTGCCGCGCGGTGGCGCGAATGGCTGCTGCGTGCGATCGCCGGAGACCCCGCCGACATCCAGATCATGTACGGCATCGCCGGGGAGCGCGACCTCCCCGAGCGCGAGCTGCCGAATTTCCCGGGCTACGAGGGCGCCGCCCCGGTGCGGATCGGCAACGGCGCCGTCGACCAGTGGCAGGCCGACGTGATCGGCGAGGTGATGGTGGCGTTGGATGCTGCGCGCCAGGCCGGACTGAGCGAGACCCCGTTCTCGTGGGCGCTGCAGCGGGCGCTCCTCGCGCAGGCGGCGGAGACGGTGGACGAGCCGGATCAGGGGATCTGGGAGATCCGCGGCGAACCGAGGATGTTCACGCACTCCCGCGTCATGATGTGGGCGGCCTTCGACCGGGGCGTTCGCGCCGTCGAGCAGCACGGCCTCGACGGTGAGGTGGAGGAGTGGCGCGCCCTGCGCGATCGCCTGCGCACAGCGATCGACGCCACCGGTGTCGGCGACGGCGGCTATTTCGTGCAGCACGACGCGACGACCGAGGTCGACGCGTCGCTCCTGCAGCTTCCGCTCGTCGACTTCTGCGCCGCCGACGACCCGCGCATGCTGCGGACGGTGGAGCGCATCGAGGAGACGCTGATGCCCGACGGGTTCGTGCGTCGGTACCGCACGTCATCGGGAGTCGATGGTCTGTCCGGCGACGAGAGCGCGTTCCTCGCGTGCTCGTTCTGGCTCGTGCAGCAGTACGCCGCCTCCGGACGGCGCGAGGACGGCGGGGAGCTGATGACGCGGGTGTGCGAGGCCGCGAACGATCTCGGGTTGCTGTCGGAGGAGTACGACCCTGCGGGGCGTCGCCAGCTCGGCAACACCCCGCAGGCCCTCTCGCATCTCGCACTCGTCGGTGCGGCCGACGCGCTCCACCGCTGAGTCAGCTGCGCAGCGCCTCGGTCAGCTTCACCCGGGCACCCATCCGCAGGAGGGTGTTCTGGTAGATGCGCGCGCCGACCCAGATCGCTGCGGCGCACGTGGCGAGCAGGATGACCAACGACAGCGGCGGCTCCCACCACTGCGCATCGCCGAGGTAGAGACGCAGCGGCATGCCCACCGGTGCGGAGAACGGCACGTACGACATGACGGCGAGCACCACGGGGTTGTCGTTGAAGAAGATGACGAGGAAGTAGGGCGCCATCACGAGCAGCATGAGCGGCGTGGTGGTCGAGCCGATGTCCTCCTGGCGCGACACCATGGCGCCGGCCGCCGCGAACAGGGCGGCCAGCAGCACGAACCCGAAGAGGAAGAAGACCGCGAACCACACCAGCGGTGCGCCGAGTCCGCTGAGCAGCTCGGATTGGCCGGTGACCGCGAGCCCGACGATCGAGATCACGGCCAAGCCGATGATCTGACCCATCGCGAGCACCGTATTGCCGATCACCTTCCCCGCCAGGAGCGATCGCACCGGGATCGCCGAGATGAGGATCTCCACGACGCGGGTCTGCTTCTCTTCGACGACGCTCTGAGAGATCGTCGCGCCGAACGTCGTGGCGGCGGCGAAGAACACGATGCCGAAGCCGATGGCCACGAGGTAGCGCAGGGCGCCGTTGACCGCCTCGGCCGGGTTCAGCAGCTCGACCGACGGGGTCTGGGCGAGCAGGCCCAGCACGTCGCTCGGGGAGCTGTCATCGGCGACGACCTTGTACGAGAAGGCGCCGCCGGAGGCATCGGGCACCAGGGCCGCCTCGACGGTGCCGTCCTGCACGAGGGCGGTCGCCGCATCCGCACTGTCGGCGACGGTCACGTCGAAGCCGTTGATGCCGCTGACGTCGGACTGCGTCTGGCTCGTCACGGCGATCGCGATGCGGTCGTCGCCGGCGTTGTTCGCGGCGATGCCTCCCCAGATGACCGCGGCGAGGGCGACGATCAGGAGGAACGCCGACGAGATGATGAACGACTTGCTGCGGAGCTTCGAGCCGATCTCGCGCTCGGCGACGAGCCAGACGCTCTGGAGCTCACCGGGCTTGGACCGGCGGGTGTTCGCGGGGGCGGAGGTGCTCACTGGATGACCTCCTTGAAGATCTGGGCGAGGGTCGGATGCTGCGGGGCGAAACTGGCGACGTCGCCGCGCTCGACCGCGCGACGCAGCACCCGCTGGGCGTCGGTCTCGGCGGCGTCGAAAAGGGCGTAGCCCCCGTCGAAGTCGACGACGGTGACCCCGGGCTCGTCGCGGATCCACCCGGCGTCTCCCGCGGAGACGAGCTCGAAACGGTGCCCGGCGTGCTCGGCGCGGAGCGCGTCGCGAGCCCCGGCGGCTCGCACGGTGCCGTCGGCGATGATCACGAGGTCGTCGCAGAGACGCTCGACGACGTCGAGCTGGTGCGAAGAGAAGAGCACGGCGGTGCCGGCGGCGGCACGCTCCTGCAGAACGCCCGCGACGACGTCGACGGCGAGCGGGTCGAGGCCCGAGAACGGCTCGTCGAGGATGAGCACCTCGGGGTCGTGCACGAGAGCTGCGGCGATCTGCGCGCGCTGCTGATTGCCGAGCGAGAGCGTCTCCACGTTGTCGCGCAGGCGCTCCGACAGGCCCAGACGATCGAGCAGCGACTCGGCGGCCGTGGTCGCCTCTGCCTTTCCGAAACCGTGGAGTCGGGCGAGGTAGGCGATGTGCTCGCCGACGCGCATCTTCGGATAGAGCCCGCGCTCCTCCGGCATGTAGCCGAAGCGGCGGCGGTCGGCGGCGGTGACGGGCGAACCGTCGAGGGCGACGCGACCGCCGTCCTTCGCGAGCACGCCCAGCGCGATGCGCATGGTCGTGGTCTTGCCGGCGCCGTTCCCGCCGACGAAGCCCGTCAGGCGTCCTTGGGTGACGGTGAACGTCACGTCGTCGAGCACGCGGCGACCGCCGTAGCTCTTGGTGATGCCGGTCAGTTCGAGCACGGCTCCTCCTCCTCCTCCTCCGGCACCCGTGGCGGGCACCCGAGAACGACGTTACGCACGCGGCTTCCGCGCGGCATCCGCCCCCGGGAGGGTTGGGCCTCTCCCCCTGACGGGGGAGGGCGGTCAGTCGATGACGAACACGTTCAGACGGACCGCGGCGGGGAGGCGCTCGCCGGTGCCGACGAGGAGCCGTGTGTTCATCCATTCCCACCGGCCGGCCGGTGCGGTGATCCGAGGGTGCGAGCGGAAGTAGATCAGCGACGGATCGACCATTTCGCCGCGCGCGAGGCGGTCGAGGTTCGCCGGGGTGCCCGACCGCAGGCCTCGGTTCTCGACGAAGAGCCGGTCGCCGTCGGTCGTCTCCAGCCCGTAGGTGGCGCGGAGCACCTGGCGTCCGTCGGCGTGGAGCACCTGCGAGTCGATCCCACCCGGCAGAACGTGGGCCTCGAGCTCGGGTCCGCGGGCAGTGCCGCCGAGGATGGGGACGATGCGGCGGTGTTCGCCGGCGACGACGCCGAGATCGACCGGGTCGCCCACCTCGACCTCGAGGCGTGCGAGGAAGGTGAGGGACGGAGCCTGCGGCGTTGCGGTCACGCGGCGATCGTACCGCCGGGTCAGGTGAGGCCGTGGCGGTGCGCGAGCACGACCGCCTGCACCCGGTCGCGGGCCCCGAGCTTCTGCAGCACGTTGGACACGTGCGTCTTGACCGTCGCGTCGCCGATGAAGAGGCGGGCGGCGATCTCGGCGTTGCTGAGCGCCTCGGCCATCAGACGCAGCACCTCGGCCTCCCGCTCGGTGAGGCTCGTGCTCGCCGGGTGCGGAGTCGGTGCGGCGGAGACCGCGGGCTCGGCGTCGGGTCCGGCGAAGCGGGCGATGACGCGCCGGGTGACCTCGGGTGCGAGCAGCGCGTCGCCGCCCGCGATCACGCGCACCGCCGAGACGAGCTCCTCCGGGCCCGCGTTCTTCAGGAGGAACCCGCTCGCTCCGGCCGAGAGCGCCTCGAAGAGGTAGTCGTCGCGATCGAAGGTGGTGACGATGAGCACGGCGGCCTCGACCGCGGGATCCGAGACGATCCGTCGCGTGGCCTCCAGGCCGTCCATACCGGGCATCTGCACATCCATGCAGATGACGTCGGGGTGGAGGGCGGATGCGGCGGACACGGCCTCCGCACCGTTGGCGGCTTCGCCGACGACCTCGATGTCGTCTTGGAGCGAGAGGATCGTGCGGAAGCCCGCGCGCATCATCGCGTGGTCGTCGACGAGAAGCACGCGGATGTCAGACATGGGCGGCCGCCTTCGTCGTCAGGGGTACGCGGACGCGCACGAGGTATCCGCCGCGGGAGCGGGGGCCGATCTCGATCGCCCCGCCCGACACCGCGGCGCGCTCGCGCATGCCCAGCTGTCCGAGGCCCGGTGCGCCGGATCCGACCCGTCCGGTGTTGGACACCTCGAGCTCGACGGACTCGTCGGTGTAGCGCAGGCGGACCTCGGCGGAGGCGTGCGGTCCGCCGTGCCGGCGGGCGTTCGTGAGGGCCTCCTGGGCGATCCGGTAGAGGTTGACCTGTACGAGACCGGGCACCTCGCGCTCCTCGCCCACGACGAGGAACGTGGTCGGCATGCCCGCCGCCCTCGTCGCCTCCACGAGATCGGTCACCGCGTCGAGGCCGCGGGTGGTCGGAGCGGTGTCGGGCTCGGGGTCGCTGCCGTCGGGCGTCCGCAGGGTGGCGAGCAGCTGTCGAAGCTCGGCGAGCGACTGGCGAGCCGACGACTCGACGCCCTCGAGGATCTCGCGGGCGTGGTCGGGGTCCTTCGGCATGACCGAGCGCGCGGCCCCCGCCTGCACGCCCATGAGCGAGACATGGTGGGCCACCACGTCGTGCAGCTCGCGGGCGATCCGAACCCGGTCGAGGGCCACGGCCTGGGCCGCGGTGACCTCCCGCTCCCGCTCGAGCTCGGCGGTGCGCTCCTCGAGGGCCGCACGTTCGCGCATCTGCTGGTGGGAGCGCTCGCCGAAGTAGTAGGCGCCGCCGAAGTAGAGGGCGTTGAGCAGGAACGTCAGCAGCGTGTAGGCGACGTAGGGGGAGAACGCACCCGCGCGTGAGAACGCCTCCTCGGTCGCGCCCGGCACCGGTCCTGTCGCGTCGATGAGCATGACGATCGTGAGCCACAGGAACATGCCCGCGATGATCGCGACCCGCACGATGGTCGCGCGACGCCTGCTCGTCGACCATGCCCCCACGGTGTACAGCGCGATGAACATCGCGACGTTGCCGGCGTAGATCTCGGGGATGCGGATCGTCACCGCGACGAAATAGGCGACGGAGACGACGACGGCGACGGTCGCCGGCCAGCGCCGCCGGAAGGCGAGCGGAACCGCCAGCACGACGACGTAAGCGACCGTGAGGGGCATCGCGGCCTGGCCGTCGCCGTACATCCCGGCGACGGCCGAGAGTGCGGCGCTGATCAGCGCGCCGACGAAGACGACGACGGCCAGGACGACGTCGGCGCGCCGCTGCGCGGGGGTGGGGATCATCCCCTCACGTTACGAGACGGGGCGGCTGCGCAGCATCCGCCGGAAGGGGGAGCGTCCACTCGATTCACAGGAATACACCTCGCGAGGGGCGCGTTCGCCCGAGAGTACGGGCCGCCCCCGGCCGCGCAATGGAAAGGATCCCCGTGACTGACTACACGATCGGCTACATCGTCGGCAGCATCTCGAGCACCTCGATCAACCGGCGCCTCTCGAAGGCACTGAAGACCGTCGCCCCCGACGGCGTGACGCTCGTCGAGATCCCGATCGCCGACCTGCCGTTCTACTCACCCGACCTCGACGGCGACTTCCCCCAGGTCGCCCGTGACTTCAAGCAGGCCATCGCCGACGTCGACGGCGTGATCATCCTCACCCCCGAGTACAGCCGCTCCATCCCCGGAGTGTTGAAGAACGCGCTCGACTGGTCGGCTCGCCCCTACGGACAGGCATCGTTCGACTCGAAGCCCACCGCGGTCATCGGCACCTCGCAGGGCCCCATCTCGACCGCGGCCGCGCAGCAGCACCTCAAGACGATCCTCAGCCACTACAACGCCCCCGTCCTCGGTCAGCCCGAGGGATTCATCCAGTCGACCCCCGGCCTGTTCGAAGACGACGGCGAGATCACGAACGAGGGAACCGCGGCGTTCCTCCGCTCGTACCTCGAGGCGTTCGTCGAGCTCATCGGGCGCTACGTTCCCGCAGACGCCTCGTCGTCGGCGAAGGCGGCCTGAGCAGCATCCCTTCCCCTGACGACGCCCCCGGCCCCCGTGGCCGGGGGCGTTGTGCGTCGGGGCCCGTTGACAGTCGATGAGGGGCGTCGAATCATGAGACGCAGACCGCGGCGTGTCCGGTCGACGACCCGTCAGGAGAACCCGTGAGCCAGATCTTCGTCAACATCCCGACCGCCGACCTCGACCGCGCGAAGACCTTCTACACGGCTCTCGGCGCCGAGATCAATCCGCTGTTCACCAACGACGACGCCGCCTGCCTCGTCTGGGACGAGAACATCTTCGTGATGGTGCTCACGCAGGACTACTTCCGCACGTTCACGACGAAACAGCTCGCCGATACGAAGACGACCGCAGCGGTGCTCGTCGCCCTGAGCCGTGACTCGCGCGAGCACGTCGATCAGACCCTCGATGCGGCGCTCGCCGCCGGTGGACACGAGCACCGCGATCCGACCGACTACGGCTTCATGTACAGCCGGAGCGTCGAAGACCCCGACGGTACGATCCTCGAGTTCGTCTGGATGGATCCGGCAGCTGCCGTGGGCGGACCGGAAGCGGGCGGAGCGAGCTGATGACCGGGCAGATCGCCATCGACCTCTTCACGACGCTCGACGGGGTCGGCCAGGCGCCGGGCGGGCCGGAGGAGGATCCCAGCGACGGCTTCGCCTTCGGCGGATGGCAGGCGCCTCTGTTCGACGAGACGGTCGACGAGCAGATCGACGAGGGCTTCGACGTCATGGACGCTCTCCTCCTCGGCCGCAGGACCTATGACATCTTCGCGGCGTACTGGCCGAAGCAGCTCGACGGGCCGGTGTCGGAGGTCGCTCGAGCCTTCGATGCCGTTCCCAAGTACGTCGCCTCCCGTGGCGAGCCCGACCTGCCCTGGGTGAACTCGCATCTGCTCGGTCCCGACCTCGGGGCCGAGATCGATGCCCTGCGGCAGCGGCATCGGAGCACGCACGTCATCGGCAGCATCGATCTTGCGCGCACCCTCGTTCGCGAGCGTCTTTTCGACGTGCTGAACCTCTGGGTCTATCCGATCGTGCTCGGTGCGGGCAAGCGGCTGTTCCCCGACGACGGGCCTCCGCTCGGGCTCGAGCTGCTGCAGCCGCCGGTCGCGTCGAAGAAGGGCGCCGTGCTGCTGCGCTACGGCCCCGGTGGCGAGGTGCGCACCGGCGACATGGACGACCTCGGCCGCGACTGAGTCGCAGGTCGGCAACCGATACGCGCGCGACGGAATGCCGGCCGGAGATGCGGACGCGGATCAGAACGGCGCGGTGTTCTCGCGTACGGATACGTGGGTCAGAAGGGTGCCGCGGCTTCGGGCGGGTGATCATCGTCGGGTGAGGGTCGGAAGACCGGGACCTTCCGTTCCGGTTGCACCACGAACCGTCTTCCGCCGGGGGATGTCCATTCGAGTGCGCCCCCGCTGTCGGGGATCTGCGTCACTCGCCATCCACCGTGGTGCTTGATGGTGTGGTGCCCGACGCACAGGGGCGCGAGGTTCGATAGTTCGGTGGTGCCGCCGTGTTCCCACGCGAGTTGATGGTCGATCTGGCACCTTCGGGCGGGGGTTCCGCATCCCGGGGCCATGCAGGTCGCCGCCCGCCAGGCCACCAGTTTCCGGAGCGGTGCGGGCGTGCGGTACTGGTCTCGACCGACGGAGAGCACCATCCCGGTCTCCGGGTGGGTGAGCACCCGCATCCACCCGTCCGCGCCGGCGCAGATTTCCCGGGCCTGGTCGATGGGGATCGGACCGACCCCCTCCACCACCGCCGGGGCCGTGTTCGCGTGCTCGTCATCGAGCAGCGACAACACCGGCACCGTCACGGCGACCGTCGCGCGGATCCCGCGTGCCGTGTCGGGGTGGGCTGGGACGTCGCCGTCGACGAGGAGGTCGACCATCACGTCCGCGCGGAGTTCGTCGAGGGAGCGTTCCTCGCCTTCTTGGTCGGCGAGGACGTTCGCGATCGCGGTCGCGCGGTGGTGGATCGCGTGGGCTTTGACCGCGGAGGTGTAGAGCATCACCCAGCTCATCCCGTCCTCCCCGGGTTGCACGATGACCCGCCGCTCCCGGATCGCCTCCGCGTGCCGCTCACTCAGCGTCGCCGCCCGCACCGTATCGACGAGCTTGCGCAGCAGGCGGCGGAATGACCCGAGCGCGTGTGTGGTGGCGAGGTCGACGGCGAGCGGCACGACCTGGTCGCGCAGCTCCGGTTCCACCTGATCGACGAGTTCGACGAACACGTCCGCGTGCCGCTCCGTCGTCCGCGCGTGGGAGAGCGCGTCGAGCATGGCCGGGTACCGGTTCACGAGGCCGTCGGCGGTGACCAGCATCCGCTCCGCGGTGTGCTCGGTGACCTGCAACACCGTCGCGAGCTCGAGCCGGAGGGACCGCATCAGGATCTCCGTCGTCCTCCCCCGGAACACCGCCGCCTCGGCCATCGCCTCCCGCCGGACGCTCTCGACGTGCTCGAACCGTTGCGCCGCGAACACCGACATCAACGTCGACACATCCGCCACCGCATCCAACCCGTCACGCCCCGCCGCCACAGGATCGGCGTCGAACCACTCATCACGCTCGGGAGACTCGTCGAACGCCCCGTCGTGAATCGAGGGATCGCCGCCTGTGAACATGTCTACATGTTAGAACACATGTACGACACTCTGAAGGAGGCAGCGCGATCTGTGGAGCACCCGAACCACGCCGATGTGGGGCTCAACCGAAGATCATCGGTCGGTCGTCGTCGTCCTCCGCCGAGGTCAGATCGAGGTCGACGACCACGGGTACGTGATCGCTCGGCACCTCGCCCTTGCGCTCGTTGCGGTGGATCTCGGCGCCGCGCACGGCGTCGGCGAACGCGTGCGAGCCGAGGATGAAGTCGATGCGCAGCCCCTCGTTGCGGGGGAACGCCAGCTGCTTGTAGTCCCAGTATGTGAAGCCGGTCGGAACGAGCGGGCGAACGACATCGGTGAGGCCGGCCGACTCGAGGGCGGCGAAGGCCGCCCGCTCGGGCGGCGACACGTGAGTGGTCTTTCCGACGACGACACCGGGCGCGCCGTTGTCGGCGTCGGTCGGGGCGATGTTGAAGTCGCCCGTGAGCGCGAGTGCCAGATCGGGCGTCTGTGCCAGCGTCGAGGCGGTGTACTCCTGCAGAGCGCTCAGCCAGTCGAGCTTGTAGACGTAGTGGGGGTCGTCCAGCGCGCGCCCGTTCGGCACGTAGAGGCTCCAGACCTTGACCCCGCCGATCGTCGCGCCGATCGCACGCGCTTCCTGCGGAGCATCCGGACCCTCGTGCCCCTTGGCGAAACCGGGCATCCCCGGGAACCCGATCTCGACGTCGGTGATCGGCTCACGGCTCGCGATCGCGACGCCGTTCCACTGGTTCAGGCCGTGGGCGACGACGTGGTAGCCCGCGTCTTCGAACGGCGCGTAGGGGAACTGCTCGTTCTTGCACTTGATCTCCTGCATGGCCAGCACGTCGATGTGCTCGCGCACGGCGAACTCGACGGTGCGGGTCACGCGGGCGCGGATCGAGTTGACGTTCCAGGTGGCCAGGCGCATGGTTTCCAGCCTACGACCGCGGCCCCGTCGGCCTCGCCGAGAGTGCCGCTTTCGGCCGTAGGTGCGCGAAGAAGCGGGCGCGGTCGGCGGTTTCGGGCACACTCGACGGATGCTGCGGGCTCTAGGCTCGGAGCATGACCGTCGCCTCCACGCCCGAGCTCGAAGCCGACCGCCAGGCCCTCATCGCCCTGATCGGGGAAGAGGCCGTCTTCCACGGCGACTTCACCCTCTCGAGCGGCAAGAAGGCGACGTACTACGTCGACATGCGCAAGCTCACCCTCGACCACCGCGCCGCGCCCGCGATCGGCCGCATCATGCTCGACCTCATGCGTCAGGGCCTCGGCGAGGGCTGGAGCGACATCTCGGCCGTCGGCGGGCTCACCCTCGGCGCCGACCCGATCGCGAACGCGGTGCTGCACGAATCCGCCCGCGCCGGCGATCCGGTCGACGCGTTCGTGGTGCGCAAGGAGCCGAAGGACCACGGTCGGGGCCGCCAGATCGAGGGCGCTGAGGTCGCCGGTGCGCGCGTCATCGTCGTCGAAGACACCTCGACCACGGGGCAGTCGGCGCTCAAGGCGGTCGAGGCGCTCCGCAAGGAGGGCGCCGAGGTCATGGCCGTCGCGGTGATCGTCGACCGCAAGACCGGCGCTCAGGCCGCGGTCGAGGCGGCCGGGCTGACCTGGCTCGCCGCGATCGACCTCGACGATCTCGGGCTCGCCCCGCAGTAGACCTCCCCGCAGGAGGGGTCAGTCCTCGTCGTCGCGGTCGCGACGCGAACGAACCCACTGCACGACGAACACCACGAGGGTCGTCGCGAGAATCACGAACGAGACGAGCAGGATCGCGGTGCGGTCGTCCATCAGGGCCTCTTTCCTTGCGCCGCGTCGGCGACGATCCGTGCGATGCGCGCGGCGCGCGTCTCGGGCCGCTTCGCGGTGGCGATCTGGGTGAGCCCGAGCTTCTTCGCCGAACGCGGGAAGGCATCCCATCGTTCGCGGGCCTCGGGGAGGGCGTCGAGCGCCGCGGCGAACTCCGACGGCTCGATGCCGGCCTCGGGGCCGTCGAGCACATCCCAGGCGCCGTTCGCGCGGGCGATCTCGATCACGCGCCTTCCGGCGTCGGTCATCTCGCCCGAGGCTTCGAGCTCGCGCACCCGCTGCTTGTTCGTCGCGGCCCACCCGCTCTGCGGGCGGCGCGGTGTGAAAAGGATGCCGCTCGTCTCCGCGTCGTGGGACTGCGCAGTGCCGTCGACCCATCCGAAGCAGAGGGCCTGCCGAACGGCGTCGTCGTACGACACGAGCACCCGGCTGCTGCCCGCACGCGCGCGCAGCACCACGACCCCCGCAGAGGTCGCGTGATTCGCCTCGAGCCAGGCGCGCCAGGCATCACGGTCGGCGAACGCCAACCGTTCGCGGTCGGATGCTGCGGCCATCAGAGACCGTCCGGAAGCTCCGACTCGCTCAACTCGATCTCGATCGGCTCCGACCGCACGAGCTCGGCGACCGAGCCGAGGATCTCGTCGGGTCGGAAGGGGTAGCGGTCGATCTCGGCCTGGTCGCTGATGCCGGTGAGCACGAGCACCGTGTGCAGTCCCGCCTCGATGCCCGCGACGACGTCGGTGTCCATGCGGTCGCCGATCATGCCCGTGTTCTCGGAGTGCGCGCCGATGCGGTTCAGCGCCGAGCGGAACATCATCGGGTTCGGCTTGCCGACGACGTAGGGCTCCTTGCCGATGGCCTTCGTGATGAGCGCCGAGATCGCGCCGGTGGCGGGGAGGACGCCCTCGGTCGACGGGCCGGTCGCGTCGGGGTTCGTCGCGATGAAGCGGGCGCCGGCGCCGATGAAACGGATCGCCTTCGTGATCGCCTCGAACGAGTAGTTGCGGGTCTCTCCGACGACGACGTAGTCGGGGTCGGTCTCGGTCATGATGAAGCCGGCCTCGTGCAGTGCCGTGGTCAGCCCGACCTCGCCGATCACGAAGGCGGTGCCGCCGGGCTTCTGCGACTTCAGGAAGTCGGCGGTCGCGAGGGCCGAGGTCCAGATGGATGCTTCGGGCACCTCGAGACCCGATGCCCGCAGCCGGGCGCTCAGGTCGCGCGGCGTGTAGATCGAGTTGTTCGTGAGTACGAGGAAGGGGGTTCCCTCTTCGCGCCACTGCGCGAGAAGGTCGGCCGCCCCGGGAATGGGGACGTTCTCGTGCACGAGCACGCCGTCCATATCGGTCAGCCAGCACTCGATGTCGCCCCGGGTCCGCATGGGCTCAGCCTAAACCCCGCGATCAGCCGCCGCAGGGTGCGTTCCCTACCAGTTCCATGCCGTCGGCGACATACCTCGATCGTCGCCCGTCGCGCCGATATCGTCGACGGTGTGACGCGAGCGGAGTGGAACCCTCGAGAACTTCCCGACCTGACGGGACGCACGTTCGCGGTGACCGGTGCGACCAAAGGGCTCGGGTTCTTCTCCTGCGAGCAGCTCGCGCGCGCGGGGGCCCACGTCGTACTCACTGGGCGCCACCCGAACCGGCTCGTCACCGCGCGAGCCGCGCTCGTGCGGCGGGTGCCGGACGCCTCGGTCGAGACGCTCCTGCTCGACACCAGCAAACTCGGGTCGGTGCGGGCCGCCGCAGCGACCCTGCGCGCCCGCGGAGCTCTCGACGGCCTGCTGCTGAACGCCGGCGTCGTGCATCCGCCGAAGACCCGGGAGACGGTCGACGGCAACGAACTGATCTTCGCCACGAACGTGCTCGGGCACTTCGCGCTCGCCGGTGAGCTGCTGCAGCCCCTGGCAGCGGCGCGGGGGCGCATGGTGTGGGTGGGCAGCATGTCGACATCGATGTGGAACTACGACCCCGTCGACCCGCAACTGACCACCGGATACACGCCGTGGCGGGCGTACGTGCAGTCGAAGGTGGCGACGACCGCGCTCGCGTTCGAGTCGGACCGGCGGTTGCGCGCGACGGGAGTGCCGGTGCGCAGTCTGGTCGCCCACCCCGGATACTCGCTGAGCGGCCGCACCGCCGGCGTCCGCGACGTCAACGAGCCCACCCGTGCCAAGCGGTTCCTCGCCAACCTGCAGGCGCCGCTCACGCAGTCGAAGGAGGAGGGCGCGTGGTCGCTCGTGCGCGCGCTCGTCGATCCCGACGCCGAGGGCGGATCGTACTGGGGCCCGGCTCAGATCACGCGGGGAGCCCCGCGGCCCGCCACGGCACCGGCCCTCACCCGCGACCCCGCCGTGGGCGAGCGTCTCTGGGCCGTGTGCGAAGAGGCGACCGGCGTGCGGTGGCCGTTCGCGAAGGCCGCGCGCGCGGCGCGGTGACCGTCAGTCTCCGTCGTCGGGTCGGCTGAGCCAGACCGCATCCGCCGCGCCGTCGGGCAGCGAGACCCGCGCAGCATCCACTCGCACCGACGTCGCCCCCTCGACCTCGAGCTCCACGTCGACGTCGATGCCCACGTCGACCAGCGCGCGCAGCAGCGCCGAGTCGCGATCGCTGACCCGCAGCACGCGCCCCCGGTGACCGGGTTCGGCGTCGCCGAGCAGGACGAACGGCTCGCGGCGCACGGTGCCGTCCGCGTCGGGGATGGCATCGCCGTGGGGGTCGAAGCGGGGGTGTCCGAGGCGTTCGTCGATCCGCTCGAGCAGTCGGTCGCTGAGGGAGTGCTCGAGAACGTCGGCCTCGTCGTGCACTTCGTCCCACGAGTATCCGAAGTCGCGCACGAGCCAGGTCTCGATGAGGCGGTGGCGCCGGATGACGGCGGCTGCGCGGCGCTCGCCGAGGTCGGTGAGTGAGACCGGGCCGTAGGGGCGGTGGGTGACCAGGTCGAGGGCGGCGAGCTTCTTGACCATCTCGGTGACGCTCGAGGGGGCGAGCCCCAGTACGGCTGCGAGTTGTGACGGTGTGATGCGACTGTCTTGCCACTCGGTGTGGTGGTAGATCGTCTTCAGGTAGTCGTCGACGGCAGGGGAGGCCACGCGAACAGGCTATCCGCCCGTCAGCACCAGCCAGAGCAGCAGGCCGTTGAGAGCGACGAGGAAGACGGATGCGGCGACGCCGGCGGCCGTCGTCGCGAAGCGGTTGCGGAACCGCCCGAGCACCTCGCGCTTCGCGGTGAGGGCGACGAGCGGGATCAGGGCGAACGGGATGCCGAACGACAGCACGACCTGGCTCAGGACGAGGGCGAGGGTGGGGTCGACCCCGAGGCCGAGGATGACCAGGGCCGGGGCGAGCGTGACGAGCCGCCGCGCGAGCAGGGGCACCCGGATCCGCAGCAGGCCGTGCATGATCTCGGCGCCCGCGTACGCCCCCACGGAGGTCGACGCGAGGCCGCTCGCGAGCAGGCCGACCGCGAAGAGGGTCGCCACGAGCGGTCCGATGCCGTCGCGGAGGGCCCCGTAGGCCCCCTCGAGCGTGTCGGTGCCCGGCACGTCGGCGAGGTTCGCGGCGGCAAGCAGCAGGATCGCGAGGTTGACGGTCCCCGCGATGGCGAGGGCGATCGTGACGTCCCATCGGGTGGCGCGCAGCAGCCGGGACGTGCCGATGCCCCGAGCCTTCTCGAGGCCGTCGCGCGCGGTCTTGCGCTCGAGCTCGGTCGAGGTGCCCGCCCGTCTCGCGTCGGCCGCACCCGCCGGGTCGAAGCGATCGCGGGCGAGGGCGGAGTGGGCGTAGATCGCGTGGGGCATGATCGTCGCACCGAGGATGGATGCGGCGAGCAGCACCGACTGCGAGTCTTCGAACCGGGGCACGAGACCCCCGATGACCCCGGCGGGGTCGGGCGGGCCGATGACGACGCCGAACGTGAAGCCGATCGCGATGATGGCCAGGAGTCCGACGATGACGAACTCGAACGGGCGCGCCCCCCGCCGCGATTGCACGACCAGCAGCGCCATCGAGACCGCTCCGGTGATCACCCCGCCCCACAGGAGGGGCACGCCGAAGAGGAGGTTCAGCGCGACCGCGCCGCCGATGACCTCCGCGATGTCGGTGGCCATCGCGACCAGTTCGGCCTGCAGCCAGTACGCACGCCGCGCCCACGGCCGACGGATGCGGTGCCCCAGGGCCTCGGGAAGGCTCTCGCCCGTGACGATGCCGAGCTTCGCGGAGAGGTACTGGATGAGCCAGGCCATCACGTTGCCGAGCACGACGACCCAGACCAGCAGGTAGCCGAAGACGGCGCCCGCGGTCATGTTGCTCGCGACGTTGCCCGGGTCGAGGTAGGCGACTCCCGCCACAAGGGCGGGGCCGATCAGCCAGGCGGCGCGCGGAGCCCGCGTGGCGCGGGGTGTGCGCGTCATCGCGACATCACTTTTCGGCATACCGAAACCTTAGCGATATTTCGGTCCACCGAAAACACCGCGTGCAGCGCCGCATCCGCTCTTCTGCGACTCCACCGGCCTCTCACCGTCGCCGGGCGAGGCGAATGCGCCAGTTTCCGGCGACCGACGCTACGAATCGATGGGGTCAGTCGCAGGAATGCGCCACATTCCGGCAGGGGCGAGCGCGGGTAGCCTGAGTCGGTGGATGCTGACGGCTCGACCGAACCTGAGGCCGAGGTCGCGCACGGGGTCAGGCCCTGGGACGGCGAATGGCCGGAGGACCCGCGCTACGATCCGGAGCTCCTCGCGAAGGGCGATCGACGCAACGTCGTCGATGAGTTCCGCTACTGGACGATGGAGGCGATCGTCGCCCATCTCGACGAGCGGCGCCACCCGTTCCACGTCGCGATCGAGAACTGGCAGCACGACCTGAACATCGGCTCGATCGTGCGCAGCGCGAACGCGTTCCTCGCCGCGGAGGTGCACATCATCGGCAAGCGCCGATGGAACCGGCGGGGCGCGATGGTGACCGACCGGTACCAGCACGTGCGCCACCACGAAGACGTCGCGACGTTCGTCGCGTGGGCCGAGGCCGCGTCGCTTCCGGTCATCGCCGTCGACAACGTCGAGGGCTCGGTTCCGGTCGACCGTGCCGAGCTGCCCGAGGCGTGCGTGCTGCTGTTCGGTCAGGAGGGCCCGGGGCTCTCTCCCGAGGCGGTGGCCGCCGCATCCGGCGTCGTCGAGATCACCCAGTACGGGTCGACGCGGTCGCTCAACGCCTCCGCCGCCGCGGCGGTCGTGATGTACGAGTGGAGCCGCCGCTGGGCGGCGGGTCAGGCCTGACGCGCGCCGACCGTCATCCACGCGGTGCCGCGCACCCGCCAGCCCAGGGTCGCGAGCCGCGCGAGCATGTAGACCCCGAAGAACGTCACCGCGAGCCAGGCGAGGCCGCCCGCGTCGGTCGGGCCCAGCACAGCGACCAGCGCCAGTGCGGGAGCGAAGATGACGAGATTGAGTCCACCGACAGCGGCGAGGTAGCGCGCGTCGCCGGCGCCGATCAGCACGCCGTCGAGCACGAACACCACGGCTGCGACCGGCTGCGCGACGGCGAGGATGAGCAGCGCCGGCCGGATGAGCTCGGCGATGGCGGGATCGCCCGTGAAGACGAGCCCGATCACGCCCGAGAGGGCCGCGATCGCCCCGCCGACGACGATCCCGAACCATACGCCCCACGCCGTGGTCCGCCGGAGCACCCGCTGCACGCCCCGGGGGTCTTCGGCTCCGAGCCCTTTCCCGACGAGGGCCTGCGCGGCGATCGCGAGGGCGTCGAGGGCGAATGCGGCGGTCGAGAAGATGGTGAAGACCACCTGCCAGCCCGCCAGCTCCGGTGCGCCGAGCCCGGTGGCGACGACGACCGTGGCGAGCAGGGCGGCCCGCAGGCTGACGGTGCGCAGCAGCATCCATCCCCCCGAGACGGCGGAGCCCCGCACTCCCTCGCTCTGCGGACGCACCGACGCGGCGTGCCTGCGTGCCAGGCGCCCGACAACGACCACGTAGGCGCCGACCATCGACCACTGCGCGATGACCGTTCCGACCGCCGAGCCGGCGATTCCCCACCCGAAGCCGTAGATGAACAGCCAGTTCAAAAGGGCGTTCGCCGCGAAGCCGATGCCGGCGATCCACAGCGGCGTGACCGTGTTCTGCATGCCGCGGAGGAGGCCGGTGGCGGCGAAGACGATGAGCATCGCCGGAAGGCCCCACATCGAGATGCCGAGGTAGATCTCGGCCTGCGTGGCGACGCTCTCGGGTGCGTGGAAGAGCCCGACGAGGAACGGGGTGGCGAGCGAGCCGGCGAGGGCCAGGAGGGCGCCGATGCACAGCGCGAGCCACATGCCGTCGATGCCGACGGAGACGGCGCGTGTCGGATCACCCGCGCCGAAGCGCCGTGCGACCGCGGGGGTCGTCGAGTAGGCGAGGAAGACCATCAGCCCGACGATCGTCTGCAGCACCGCACCGGCGATGCCGAGGCCGGCGAGCGGATCGACTCCGAGATGACCGATCAGCGCGGAGTCGACGATGAGGAACAGCGGCTCGGCGACGAGCGCCCCGAGTGCCGGCACGGCCAGACGCAGGATGTCGCGGTTGAGCGTGTCGGCTGTCACGGCTTCGAGCGTAGAGTCCTTCCCGTTCCCAGCCGACTCCGCAGCGGCGCGCCTATCCTTGTCGCATGACCGATTCCCCCCGCTCCGGTCTCGCGCTCGACGAGCTGAGCGACGAGATCCGCCCCCAGGACGACCTCTTCCGCCACGTCAACGGACAGTGGCTCGAGCGCACCGAGATCCCCGACGACAAAGCGCGGTGGGGCGCCTTCCACGTGCTGGCCGAGCAGGCCGAGAGCCACGTCCGCACGATCATCGAGGAGTCGCAGGACGCCGAGCCCGGCACCGAGACCCGCAAGATCGGCGACCTCTTCGCCAGCTTCACCGACACCGCGCGCATCGCCGAACTCGGGGCCGCCCCCATCGCCGATCAGCTCGCGCTCGTCGACGGCATCGACGACGTCGCGTCGTTCCTTCGCACCGTGGGCAGGCTCGAGCGCGACGGCGTCAACGGTCTGATCGAGCTCTACGTCGAGCCCGATCCCGGCAACCCGCAGCGCTACGTGCCCTTCCTCATCCAGGGCGGGCTGTCCCTCCCCGACGAGAGCTACTACCGCCTCGACAACTTCGCCGAGGTGCGGACGGCGTACCGCGCCCACATCGAGCGGATCCTGGCCCTCGCGGGCGTCGCCGAGCCCGCAGCATCCGCCGATCGTGTCTTCGCCCTCGAGACCGACATCGCCACGCACCACTGGGACAAGGTGCGCAGCCGCGACGCGGTCGCCACCTACAACCTGCGCACCTGGGAAGAGACCGTTGCGCTCGCCGGTGTCGACCTCGGCCCGTGGCTCGAGGCCATCGCGCCCGGGCACGCCGACGCCTTCGCCGAGGTCGTGCTCTACCAGCCGAGCTTCATCGAGGCGCTGCAGACGGTGCTCACCGCCGAGCGGATCGACGACTGGAAGGCGTGGCTGCGATTCAAGATCGTCCACGCCGCCGCGGCGTTCCTCAGCGACGAGTTCGTCGCCGAGAACTTCGCGTTCTACGGCACGCAGCTCACCGGCGTGCCCGTGAACCGCGAGCGGTGGAAGCGCGGGGTCAGCCTCGTCGAGGCGGCCCTCGGCGAGGCCGTCGGCCGTGTGTACGTCGAGCGGCACTTCCCGCCGTCGGCGAAGGAGGCCATGGACGAGCTGGTCGCGAACCTCATCGAGGCCTACCGGCAGTCGATCTCCGACCTCGAGTGGATGAGCCCCGAGACCCGCGAGCGCGCGCTGGCGAAGCTCGACGCGTTCACGCCGAAGATCGGCTATCCGGTGAAGTGGCGCGACTACTCCGGCCTCGAGGTCGACGCGACCGACCTGGTGGGCAACGTGCGCCGGGCGCACGTGTTCGAGCACGACCGCCAGCTCGGCAAGGTCGGTCAGCCGATCGACCGCGACGAATGGCTGATGACGCCGCAGACGGTGAACGCCTACTACAACCCGCTGATGAACGAGATCGTGTTCCCCGCGGCCATCCTGCAGTACCCGTTCTTCGACGCCGACCGCGACGCTGCGGCGAACTACGGCGGAATCGGCGCCGTCATCGGGCACGAGCTGGGTCACGGCTTCGATGACCAGGGCAGCCGCTTCGACGGCGACGGATCGCTGCGCGACTGGTGGACCGACGCCGACCGCACCGCTTTCGAGCAGCGCACGCGCGCGCTCATCGACCAGTACGACGAGCTGGTGCCGCGCGGTCTGTCGGAGGAGCACAAGGTCAACGGCGAGCTCACGATCGGCGAGAACATCGGCGACCTGGGTGGCCTCGGGATCGCCATCCGCGCCTACCGGCTCTCGTTGCAGCCGTCGGCCTCGGCGGGTTCGCAGGAGGCCCCGGTCGAGGCTCCGGTCATCGACGGCCTCACCGGCATCCAGCGACTGCTCATCAGCTGGGCGCAGGTCTGGCAGCAGAAGGGGCGCGACGCCGAGACGATCCGCCTCCTCACGATCGACCCGCACTCGCCGAACGAATTCCGCTGCAACCAGATCGTCCGCAACATCGACGCGTTCTACGACGCGTTCGACGTGACCGAGGCCGACGACCTGTGGCTCGACCCCGATCGTCGGGTCACCATCTGGTAACCCGCGTCTGGTGAGATCCGGATGCTGCATGCACCGTCGAACGACTGACCGGACCGGGGAGGGGGGTCGCCGTGGGAACGTCTGCCGATTCTCCGCGTGAGGCTGCCGGGCTGCGCGCGACCGATCGCACCGAGATGCGGGGTTCGCCGCGTCGCACGCGCTCCGCCGCGCGGTCGTTCACGTCGACGTTGCGGGCGCTCGACGCCGTTGCCGCCTCCGGTGCGCGTGTGTCCGTGCGCGTCGACGATCTCGATCGCGGCACCCCGGTGCTCGCCGGCGACGACTTCGATACGCACCCCGTCGGAGGTCTCGGCGTGGTCCCCCTTCTGATCGAGGTGGCGGCGGCGTTCGAGGAGGGCCGACTCGACCCGCTCGAGATCGTCGATCGAGCGGGCCTCGAGCAGGTGGGCGTCGCGGGGATCTGGCAGCATCTGAAGATCCCCGCCCTCCCGCTCGTCGACGCGGCCGTGCTGGCCGCCGCCGCCGGCGACGCGCTCGCGACCAACGCGCTCCTGGAGCGGGTCGGACTGCCGGCGGTGCGCACCCGCATCGAGTCGCTGGGACTCGATCGATCGGCGCTGCTCGATCGGTTCCGCGACGCTCGCGGGCCCGACGACGCGCCCCAGGTCGCCCTCGCCTCGGCCCGCGAGCTGGCGCAGCTGTTCTCAGCGCTCGTGAACTCGAAGGCCGTGAGCCCCGGGGTCAGCGCGCAGGTGTCGGAATGGCTGAGCCTCAACCACGATCTGAGTCTCGTGGCGTCGGCCACCGGGCTGGATCCGTTCGCTCACGAGCACGACGAGCACGAGCTGCTGTTCGTCAACAAGACCGGCCGCGGCGCCGGCGTGCGCGCCGAGGCCGGCGTGCTCGCCGGGCCCCGGGCGGGTGTCGCCTACGCGCTCATCGTCTGCTTCGACGACCTGTCGATCACGCACCGGCTGCGCGCTCACGACGCGTTCCGCACCCTGGGTGTCGAACTCATGGAGTACGTGTACTGACGAGCCGGCTCGTCGCCGCGAACGGCGGTGGGAGGATGGCGGGATGATGTCGACGGCCCTGGGCGGGGAGACGATCGCCGTGCGGCGCGTGTCTCCCGCCCGGCAGGTGCTCACCCTCTTCGGCGACTACTGGTGGCAGGTCCCGGAGGCGCTGCCGACGGGGGCCGCCCTGCGCGCCCTCGGCGATCAGGGCGTCAAGGAGCCCGCTGCCCGGGCCGCCCTCGCGCGGCTCGTCGAGATCGGTCTGCTCTCGACCGAGCGCGAGGGACGGCGCACCTCGCACCGGCTGACGGAACGCGGGGCCGCAGTCATCGACGACGAGGCGCGCTGGCTCGATGCGTTCGGTGTTCGCGAGCCGGAGTGGGACGGCACGTGGACGGTCGTGGCGTTCTCGATCCCCGAGTCGCATCGGGCGCTCCGGCACACGTCGCGTTCTCGCCTGCGGTGGCTCGGCTTCGCGCCGCTGTACGACGGGGTGTGGATCTCGGCGCGAGTGCCGGCCTCCGACGCGCTCGCTCAGCTGACGGAGCTCGGGGTCGCCGACGCGACCGCCATGCGCACCCACCTCGAGCGGTCGGGCGGGGCGAGCCCGCGGTCGGCGTGGAATCTCGACGAGATCCGAGGGCACTACGAGGCGTTCGGCGCCGTGCTCGACGCGAGCGAGACCCCCACGTCGGGGGCCGACGCGCTCGCCCTCCGCTCCCGGCTGATGCTGGGGTGGCAGTCGTTCCGGGAGAGCGATCCCGCGCTCCCGCTCGCGATCCTGGCGGACGACTGGCCGCGGGTGCCGCTTCGACGTCGTTTCGCCCAGTGGCACGGGTCGCTCGCCCCGGCGAGCGTCGAACGGTTCCGCGCGCTCGTGGCGGCGGTCGACCCCGCACTGGCCGAGCGGGTGACCGATCGGCGACTGTGACCTCGACACTCGATACTTTCTTGACGGTCGACACCTGAGCTTCTAACATCTGGGCAGAGGGCGGCAACGACGCCGCCCGGACGACGTCGTCCTTTCCCCCGCTCGGAGGCATCCGCATGAGAAGACCCCGAAATCTGTTCGCCGCCGTCGGAGCTGTCGCCGCAGCATCCGCCATCGCCCTCGCGATGCTCACCCCACCGGCCGCCGCCGCCGACGGGGTGGGCATCGAGATCCTCTCCGGCCGCGCCGACAGCGTGTCGGGCGGCGACGCGCTGATCGCCGTGACCGGCGCCGCCGGCGCGGTCCGCGTCACCGCGGCGGGCGCCGACGTCTCGTCGGCGTTCGTCACCGACGGCGATCGTCTGGTCGGCCTGGTCGAGGGCCTGCCCCTCGGGTCGAGCGACATCGTCGTCCAGACCGGCTCGGCCGGATCCGCCCAGCTCGAGGTCGTGAACCACCCGGCTTCCGGTCCGGTGTTCTCCGGCCCGCAGCATCCGATGTACTGCACGGCGTCGGGTGCACCGTGGAACTTCGGCGCCCTCGATGAGGACTGCCAGACCGACGAGACCTTCGTCACGTACCGCTATCGCACCAGCGCGGGTGCGTTCGCCGACTACCCGACCGACGGGACGACCCCGGCCGACCTCGTCAGCACGGTCGTCGACGGTGTGGAGGTGCCCTATGTCGTGCGCCTCGAGCGCGGAACCGTCAACCGCGCGGTGTACGAGACAGCTGTGCTGCACGAACCGGGCACGCCCGAACCGTCGCCCACACAGGACCTTCCCGGCTGGACCGGCAAGCTGGCCTACACCTTCGGCGGCGCGTGCGGCGTCGGATACTGGCAGGGCACGAGCACCGGCGGGGTCGAGAACGACCTGTTCCTGCGCAACGGGTATGCCGTCGCGTCCGCCACGCTCAACGTCTACGCCCAGAACTGCAACGACGTCACGAGCGCCGAGACCGCGATGATGGTCAAGGAGAAGTTCATCGAGACGCACGGCGAGGTGCGCTTCACCATGGGTTCGGGCGGCTCGGCGGGCACGATGCAGCAACTGCTGCTGTCCAACAACTACCCCGGCATCCTCGACGGCGTGCTCGGCGAGATCGGCTACCCCGACGAGCGCACCACGACCGTGGGCGGGCACGACTGCCGCGGCCTGCAGAACTACTGGGCGAGCCCGGCCGGCGCCGGATGGACCGACGCCGAGAAGCTCGCGGTGACCGGCCACGCGGTGACCGGCACGTGCGTCGGGTTCACCTTCTTCGACGGCGTCGACGACCCGAACCGCGGCTGCGCGGCGGCGGTGCCGGTCGCCGACCGGTGGTCGCCGACGAACCCCGAGGGTCTGCGCTGCACGATCGCCGACATGGTCAAGAACGTGTACGGCGTGGACGACCAGGGTCGCGGACTGAGGGTGGAGCCCGACAACGTCGGCGTGCAGTACGGACTCGACGCTCTGCAGAACGGCGAGATCACGGTGGAGCAGTTCCTCAGCCTCAACGAGAACATCGGCGGAATGGACGTCGACGGCGTCCGCACCGCGGAGCGCTCGGTGGCGAGCGTCGAGGCGATCGAGCGGGCGTTCGAGACCGGCCGCATCAACATGATGACGGGCGGCCTCGAGACGATCCCCGTGCTCGAGATCCGCGGCTACTCCGATCTGCGCGGCGACTTCCACGAGCGGTACCGCTCCGCGATCATCCGAGAGCGGATGCTGGCGGCTCACGGCGATGCCGACACCCACGTGAACTGGACGAGCCCCGAGGGGGCGGTCAACACCACCATGCGCGAGCAGGCCTTCGCCTACCTCGACGAGTGGCTCGAGGAGATCGAAGCGCGAGGCGGTCCGGCCGATCGCGAGCGAACGGTCGACGCGCGCCCGGCCGGGTTGGAGGACGGATGCTTCGACGGCGCCGGTGCCTTCATCGCGGAGGAGCTCGATTACTCCGACCCGACGACCGCCTGCAACACGCTGTACCCGTACCACTCCGAGCCGCGCTACGAGGCGGGCGAAGGCCTGCTGCGCGACGTGCCGAAGTGCCAGCTGGCGGCTCCCGTGCGCGCCGACTACCCGGTGCTGACCGACGAGCAGTGGTCGGCGCTCACGGCTGTCTTCTCCGAGGGCGTCTGCGACTGGACGAAGCCCAGCCAGGGCTACGCGGAGCTCGAGGGCACGTGGCTCGACTTCGGCGACACGGAGCAGGTGGGCCTCGACGCGCCGATCGTGGCAGGGGAGGCGCGCGTCGGATCGGCGCTGCGGGTGACCGCCGACGTCGACCCCGCGGACGCCGCGCTGTCGTACGCCTGGTTCGCGGACGGTGTCGCGATCGCCGGTGCTTCGTCGGCGGAGTTCGCACCCACCGCGGCCGAGGAGGGCGCGCGCCTCACGGTGCGGGTGACCGCCGAGGCCGAGGGCCGGGTGGCGCGATCGGCGGTCTCCGTCGCCACCGAGCCGGTGACGGCCGCGGTCGGACCGTCGCCGAGCCCGAGCGGTACGCCGACGGCCGCGCCGTCGCCGACGGCGACCCCCGCGCCGAGCGCGAGCCCGACGCCGACGGCGGCCGGAGGGTCGCCGCTCGCGGCGACCGGCGCGACGCTGCCGTGGGGGCTCGCCCTGCTCGCCGGCGCGCTGGCCACCGGAGGCGGACTCGCCTTCGCCCTGCGGCGCCGCCGGTCCGCGTGATCGACCGGCCGGCGTGCGGCGTCGATGACGTCGCGCGTCGGCCGGTGCGACGCGGACGTGCGCCGCTCAGTAGCATCGCTGCATGACCGTCAACCCTCCGTTCCGCGCCGACATCGTCGGTAGTTTCCTCCGTCCCGCGGCGCTCGCCGAGGCTCGTGCCCGGTTCGCGGCGGGCGATCTCTCGGACGACGCGCTGCGCGCGGCGGAGGACGCCGCGGTCGTCGACCTGGTCGCCAAGCAGGCCGAGAACGGGCTGCGGGTAGCCTCCGACGGCGAGTTCCGCCGGTCGTGGTGGCACTTCGACTTCTTCGGTCTGCTCGACGGTGTGGAGATCGTCGAACTCGACCACGGCATCCAGTTCCAGGGCGTGCAGACGCGTCCGCGTGGCATCGAGATCTCCGGGCCCATCGGATTCCCCGCCGACCACCCGTTCCTCGCGCACTACCGCGCGCTGCAGGACGACGTCGCCGGCACGGGCCTGACCCCGAAGTTCACGATCCCCGCCCCCACCGTGCTCGACTTCCGGCTCGAGCCCGGGCACATCGACGCCACCTACGACGGGCGCGACGCGATCACCGACGACCTCGTGGCCGCCTATCGCGACGCGCTGGCGGCCTTCTACGACGCCGGCGCGCGCTACCTGCAGTTCGACGACACGGCGTGGGCGTACCTCTGCTCCGACGTCGAGCTCGCGAAGGCCCGCGACCGCGGCATCGACACCGACGGTATCGCCGAGCGCTATGCGACCCTGCTCAACCGCATCCTCGACGGCAAGCCTTCCGATCTGGTCGTCACCACCCACGTCTGTCGCGGCAACTTCCGCTCCACCTGGATCTCGTCGGGCGGCTACGAGCCCGTCGCCGAACAGCTCCTGGGCAACACCGCGTACGACGGGTACTTCCTCGAGTACGACTCCGAGCGCGCCGGCGGGTTCGAGCCGCTGCGCTTCCTCCCCGCCGGCGACAAGGTCGTCGAGCTCGGGCTGATCACGACCAAGACGGGCGACCTCGAAGACGCCGACGCCATCCGCCGGCGCATCGACGAAGCATCCGCCTTCGCCCCCCTCGACCAGCTCGCCCTCAGCCCCCAGTGCGGCTTCGCCTCGACCGAGGAGGGCAACGCGCTCACCGAGGACCAGCAGTGGGCGAAGATCCGCTCGGTGGTCGAGATCGCCGGCTCCGTCTGGGGCTGAGCGCCCGCCGCACCCTCTCTTCTCGCTGAAAGCCCAAGACACCCGGAGCGCGTGACGTGCGCGTCCGGGTGTCTTGGGCTTTCGAGAGGCTGGCGGGGCGGATGCTGCGCGCGACCCGCCCGCGTCAGACCAGCGGCGTGCCGTGGGTGTGGAACGACTCGATTGTCTTCATGCCCCAGGCCTGGCCCTTCTTGCGCTCCTCCTGGCTCCACTCCACGACCGGCTGGTCGGGGTCGAGCAGTAGGCGCGCACCCGCGTTGGCGAACTCGATGCGGTTGCCGCCCGGCTCCCACACGTAGAGGAAGAACGTCTGGTTGATGGCGTGCTTGTGCGGGCCCGACTCGATGTGGATGCCGTTCTCGAGGAAGATGTCGGCGGCCTTGAGGATGTCCTCGCGCGTGTCGGGGGCGAACGCGATGTGGTGCAGGCGGTTGCCGTGCTTGGTCCAGTCGTCGGAGTAGACCACGTCGTAGGACTTCAGCGAGAAGTGGAACCACCAGGCGGCGAACTTGCCGTCGTCGTTGCGGATGCGCTCGCTCTCGCGCATCGCGAGCGCGTCGGCCAGGAACTCGCCGTTGGCCTCGACGTCCTTCGCGAGGTAGTTGATGTGGTCGAGGCGTCGTGCGTTGACCCCCCGGCCGGGGAAGGCCGACGCCTGGTTCTTGAGCGCGGGCTTGTCGTCGGTCGCGACGTAGCGCTCGGTCTCGTAGTAGATGCCCATCGAGTGGCCGTCGGGATCGCGGAACATGAACGTGGGGCCCGTCCCCACCTCGCCGTCGACCCAGCCCTCGCCGAGGCCGGTGGCCTCGATCGCGGCGACCCGGCGCTCGAGGGCCTCCGGCGAGGAGGCGCGGAAGGTCGTGCGCCCGACGCCCGCGGCATCCGAGGGGGTGAGCTTGATCGTGTACAGCTCGTACTCGTCCCAGGTGCGCAGGAACGTCGAGCCTCCCTGCTCGGCGACGACGCGCATGGCGAGCAGATCGCGGAAGAACCAGAGGCTCTTGTCGAACTCGGGGGTGAACAGCTCGACGCTGCCGATGTGGGCGACGTCGAATGCGGTGGAGTCGGTCATGGTGCGGGTCCTCTCTGACGGGCGAATGGGGTTCAGCGGCGCGGTCGGGCGAAGACCGTGCCGTCGAAGATCTTGCGGGCGGTGCGCACCGACGCCGACGACGCGTGCCAGGTGTCGTCGGTGCGGGTGACGGTCACTGCGGCGGGGAACACGCCGGTGGGGTGCTCGATGCCGGTGACCGAGTCGTCGGCGATGCGGGCGAGGTCGCTGCCGACCGCGCCGGGGATGCGGATGCCCGCCGCGACGGATGCCGCCATCAGCACGCCGATCGACGTGTGCACGCGCGAAGGGATGAACGCGCGCGTCGAGATCGCGCCCTCGCCGCGCGGGGCCGAGAGCAGGAACATCTTGGGGACGGTCTGCCGCGAGACGTCGCCGAGACCCATGAGGGGGCCCGCTGCCAGGCGCACGCGCTCGACCTCCTCGCGCAGATCCGCGTGCTCCTCGAGGTCTGTCGGCGACTCGTCGCCGTGGATGCCGAACTCGTCGGCCCGGAGAAGCACCACGGGCATGCCGTTGTCGATGAGCGTCGCGCGGTGCCCGGCGATCTCGTCCGAGACCGAGCCCGTGGGCAGCAGCGGTTTCTCGCCGCCGGTGAGGTCGATGTCGATGCCGGCGGCTGTGCCCGGCACGCCGTCGATCGCGACGTCGCCGTCGTAGTCGACACGGCCGTCGGGGGTCGGGAACGAGACGGTGGCGACGTCCCCGGTGTTGAGCAGACGGATGCGGAGGATGGTGCGATCGCCGGCCGCTCGGGTCAGGCCCCGTTCCACGGCGAAAGGTCCGACGGCGGCGAGCAGGTTGCCGCAGGTCTGCGCGGTGCCGACGACCGGTTCATCGACGGAGACCTGGAAGAAGGAGTAGTCGAGGTCGATCCCCGGGGCGTCCGAGAGGGAGACGACGGCGACCTTCGAGGTGAGCGGGTGCGCGCCGCCGATCCCGTCGATCTGGGTCGGGTCGGGGCTGCCCATGATGCGCAGCAGCAGGTCGTCGCGTTCCGCCGCGTCGGCGGGCAGGTCGTCGGCGAGGAAGAACGCGCCCTTCGACGTGCCGCCGCGCAGCACCATGCAGCGGATGCCGTCGTGCACGGGATCAGCGACCACCGTCGTGGTCCTCCTGTGTCACGTACCGCACGCCGAGGTCGTCGAGCACGGGCCGCAGGCCGTTGAGGTCCATGGAGATCTCGCCCGAGAGATAGCGCGCGCGGTTGGCGGTCTCCTTCGCCGCGCGGGCGCGCGATGCGCTGAGCGCTTCCTCGGCCCGTCGTCTCGGCACGATCGTGACGCCGTCGTCGTCGGCGACCACGATGTCGCCCGGGCGCACCTCGACGTCGTCGAGGATGACGGGCACGTTCACCGAACCGGCGGTGTCTTTGACCGTGCCCTGCGCGCTGACGTGCCGGGTCCAGACCGGGAAGCCCATCTCGCGCAGCTCCTGGGTGTCGCGCACGCCGCCGGTGGTCACGTAACCGCGCACACCGCGCGCCTTCATCTGGGTGGCCATGAGGTCGCCGATGAATCCGAACGCCGAGTCGCTGATGGGCACGACGACGATCACGTCTCCCTCTCGGGCCTGCTCGATCGCCGCGTGCACCATGAGGTTGTCGCCCGGCGCGACGCTGACCGTGATCGCCGTTCCCGCGATGCGGGCGCCCTGCTGGATCGGACGAAGGCGGGGTCCGGCGTAGCCGATCCGTCCCATGGCCTCGTGCACGGTGGCGGAGCCGAACTCGGCCAGCGCTGCGGCCACCGCAGCATCCGCTCTCTGGATGTCGGTGACGACGACGCCGGTCATTCGAGCGCTCCGCTCATTCGAGGAGCCCGGTGACCTGCGGGAAGTAGCGCATGTACGCCTCTCCCATCGTGTCGTGCGCGAGTCCGAGGTTCGGGCCGGCGTTGCGCTTGACCTGCACCCCCCGGCGGATCGCGAGGTCGGTGTAGTACGACCACATGTGCTTCTGGGCGGGGAGGCATTCCATGGCCGCGCGCTTCAGCGGGAACGCGTCGGTGATGTCGAGCAGCACGTTCGGCTTGAAGTCGCTCTGCTCCGGCTGGTGCGGCTCGAAGAAGAAGACGGGGGGTGCGCCGATGATCTCGTCCTTCGTCGGGAAGGTCCCGTCGGAGTTCGCCACGCCGATCGCCTGCGCCAGCACCCGGGCTTCGAGGGCCATGCGGGCGGCGGCCGGGTGGTCGCCGTTGTAGGGGTCGGCGAGCGGGTGGGTGAGCACGACCGTCGGCTGCACGCGACGGTAGACGTCGACGAGCGCCGCCACGGCCTCGGGGGATTCGCGCAACGGGTAGTCGCCGAGGTCGAGGAAAACGATGTCGGCGCCGAGCGCGGATGCTGCGGCTTCGGCCTCGCCGCGACGAGTGGCCTTGATCTCGTCGAGGTCTTTGCCGGCCAGCCACTGGCTCGCCGATTCGCCGCGCTCGCCGTAGCTGAGGCAGACGACGGTGGCGCGCTCGCCGCGCATCGTGGCGGCGGCGATGGCTCCGCCGGCGCGCCACACGAAGTCTCCGGCGTGTGCGCTGACCACGAGAAGTGCGGGTGCGGTCTCTGCCATGTCGACTCCTGTCCGTCGTGGGTCGGTCCGTCCACCGATCGGTGGGCACGCTGCTGCCGCGGACGGGGCGACGCTGGCCGACTCGGACTCAGCGAACCACACCGCCGGACGAATGGTCAAGATTTTGTTTACAATCTGGCGAACCTGAACCACTATGGACAGAGGCAAATCGTCGCCGTACGGTGGCGGCTGACACACAGGACTGAACGTGCTGCTCAACGAAGAGAAAGTCGAGGGAGCCCCCATGGCGCGCAATCTGCAGGAGTTGCTGGACGAGAAGGGCGGCATCGTCCAGATGCTCCGCGACTCGCAGCTCGGTACGTACATCTACCCGGTGGTGCCGGCCGAGTTCACGAACTGGCGTCGTGAGCAGAAGGCCTGGCGGGAGACCGCCGTGCTCTACGACCAGACGCACCACATGGTCAACTTCTTCGTCTCGGGTCCCGATGCGCTGAAGCTGCTGAGCGACACCGGCATCAACTCGTTCGCGAACTTCCCCGTGAACACGGCGAAGCAGTTCGTGCCGACCGCCTCCAACGGCGGCGTCATCGGCGACGGCATCCTCTTCCACGAGGCCGAGGGCGAGTACGTCTACGTCGGCCGCGCGCCGGGTGCGAACTGGCTGCAGTTCCACGCCGAGACCGGCGGGTACGACGTGCAGTTCCGTTACGACGACCGTTCGCCCTCGCGCCCCTACGGTCAGGCCGTCACCCGCGAGTACTACCGCTTCCAGATCCAGGGCCCCAACGCCTGGTCGATCATCGAGAAGCTCAACGGCGGCACGCTCGAGAAGGTCAAGTTCTTCCACATGGGCGAGATGACCATCGCCGGTGAGAAGGTTCGCACCCTCCGCCACGGCATGGCCGGTGCGCCGGGCCTGGAGATCTGGGGCCCCTACGAGCAGCACGGCAAGATCCGCGAGGCCGTGCTCGACGCCGGACGCGAGTTCGGACTCGAGCCCTGCGGCTCGCGCGCCTACTCCTCGAACACGCTCGAGTCGGGCTGGATCCCGTCGCCGCTTCCCGCCATCTACACCGGCGAGGCCGAGCGCGCCTACCGTGAGTGGCTGCCCGCGAACAGCTACGAGGCGATCAACGCGCTCGCCGGCTCGTTCGTGTCGGACAACATCGAGGACTACTACCTGAACCCGTGGGAGCTCGGCTACGGCTCCTTCGTAAAGTTCGACCACGACTTCATCGGCCGCGAAGCGCTGGAGAAGATCGACCCGGCCAACCAGCGCAAGAAGGTCACGCTCGCGTGGAACGACGAGGATCTCGCCAAGATCCTCACGAGCGTCATCGATCGCGAGGGCGTCGGCTACCAGTTCTTCGACCTGCCGAACGCGAACTACGGCTCGTCGAACTACGACGCGGTCATCGACGCCGACGGCAACACCGTCGGACTGTCGCTGTTCACCGGCATCACGGCGAACGAGAAGCGCGGGCTGTCGCTCGCGACCGTCGACCACGACGTGCCGATCGGCGCCGAGGTGCGCGTCGTCTGGGGCGAGCCCGACGGCGGCTCCGGCAAGACCACGGTCGAGCCGCACGACCAGATCTCGGTGCGCGCGATCGTGAGCCCGGTGCCCTACGCCGAGACGGCGCGCCAGGAGTACCAGGGCGGCTGGCGCACCAGCGGCGGTCAGTAGCATCCGATCCCCGCCCCCTGTCCCGTCGTCGCGGGGCAGGGGGCGGTGTCGTTTCACGGCGGGGTGTCTCCGATCAGCCGCGCGCTCCGCGACTGCGCCAGATTCCTGCGATTGACGCTAGAAACCTGTGCAGTCAATCGCAGGATTGCGCCACATTCCGGACGATAGGGAGGGGTGGGGGCTCAGAGTGCATCGCCGTGGATGACCTGGAAGCGGCCCGATGAGCCGCGGATCGCATGGGCGACCGTCGCGAACAGCCAGTCGAGGGCTGCGGTGTGCTGAGTCGTCGACCGTCGGTAGAGGCTGACGTCGATCGCGGGCATGTCGAAGGGGAGGGCTCGAACGACGAGCGGCCACGTCTGCGCCCATCCCTCGGCGATCGTGTCGGGCATCGTAGCGACGAGGTCGGCGCTCGCGGCGATCAGCGGCGGCAGCGCCGCGAAGTGGTTCGAGGCGATCCGCGGCTCGATGACGATCCCCGCGCGGTGCAGCGCCTGGTCGATCGCCGAGGCCCCCGAGTCGCTCGCGACGACGACGTGGTTCGCGTTCGCGTAGGCCTCGAGGTCGAGCTCGCCGGTGGCGAGCGGATGCTTCGTCGACATGACGACCCCGTACCCCTGCGTCTTGAGCACCACCTTCTCGAACCGCCCGGGGACGGGAGACGGAGTCACGGCGAGGTCGACGGTTCCCCGCCCGAGCCACTCGGGGAGCTCCCGGACGTTCATGGGGACGACGTCGATCCGCATCATCGGGGCCTTCGCGCGGACCGCCCGCACGATGGCGGGCAGCCAGCCGATCTCGCCGAGTTCGGAGAGCGCGATGCGGAAGGTGCGATCGGATGCGGCGGGGTCGAACCCGTGCACGCCGTCGAGCGTGCGGTCGATCGCGGCGATCGCGTCGTGGAATCCCGGAGCGATGCTCTCGGCGAGCGGCGTCGGAACCATCAGGCGCCCCTCGCGGACGAACAGCGGGTCGTCGAGTTCGCGGCGGAGCCGGGCGAGGGCCTGGCTCACCGCCGGCTGCGTGACGTAGAGGCGGGCGGCGGCGGCGGTGAGGCTACGCGTCTCGCTCACCGCGAGGAACACCCGCACCAGGTTCAGGTCCATGAGGTGCTCTCGGCGCGGCTAACGGCTGCTTGCGATCCCATAAGCATTCATTATGCGCCCGGCCACCCATCATGCGCAGGGCTGCCTAGCATTGCTCTCGCATGACCCGCCGAACGAAGGAGTTCCCATGATCGAATCCGCCGCCGAGGCGATCGCCCGGGCCGGAAGCCCTGTCGAGCTGCTGCGCAACGCGCAGTCCCGACCGACGATCTTCCCCGTCACCCCCGAGTTCAGCAACTGGCGCTCCGAACAACTGGCGTGGCGCACGAGCGTCGCCCTGCTCGACCAGTCGCACCACATGACCGACCTCTTCATCTCTGGCCCCGACGCGCTGCGCCTGCTGAGCGAGACAGGCGTGAACAGCTTCGCGAACTTCCCCGTCGACGCGGCGAAGCAGTTCATCGCGGTGAACCATGAGGGCTACCTCATCGGCGACGCCATCCTGTTCCGCCTCGAGGAGGAGGTCTACGACCTCGTCGGGTGGCACATGGTGCTCGATTGGGTGCAGTTCATCGGAGAGACCGGCGACTACGACGTCGCCTTCGAGCGCGACGCGAACTCTCTCATGCGCACACCGGGCGCCGACCCGAAGCTGTATCGCTACGAGCTGCAGGGCCCGCACGCCCTGGCGCTCATGGAGAAGCTCACCGGAGCGCCGGTGCCGCCGACGAAGTTCTTCGGCATGGCGACCTTCGAGATCGCGGGGGTCACAGTGCGGTCCCTGCGCCACGGCATGGCCGGGCAGCCCGGGTTCGAACTGTTCGGGCCGTGGGCCGATGGCGCGACCGTGCGCGAGGCGATCATCGCGGCGGGTGGGGAGTTCGACCTCGTCCTCGTCGGGTCGCGGGCGTACTCGTCGGCGAACCTCGAGTCGGCGTGGGTGCCGTCGCCGCTCCCGGCGATCTTCACGGGGGAGCGCAGCGCCGAGTACCTCGCCTGGCTGCCCGCCGCCCGCACCGGGTCGCTGGCGGGCAGTGTCGTCTCGGACGACATCGAGGACTACTACCTCACGCCCTACGAGCTCGGCTACGGCCGCAGCGTCGCGTTCGACCACGATTTCATCGGTCGGGCCGCACTCGAGCGGTTCGCCTCCGCCGACAAGCGGGTCAAGGTCACCCTCGTGTGGGACCCCGAGGACGTCGCGGCGACGCAGCGCTCGCTCTACGAGGAGGGCGTGCCGGCGAAGTATCTCGAGTTCCCGAAGGCGCGCTACGGGGTCTACCAGGTCGACCGGGTGAGCATCGACGGCACCGACGTGGGCATCTCGCACGACTGCGGCTACATCACCAACGAGCAGGCATTCGTCTCGCTCGCGAGCGTCGATGCGGCCGCGGCCGAACCCGGAACGCGGGTCGTCGTGACGTGGGGCGAGGAGCCGAACTCCCGCAAGCCCGCCGTCGAGCCGCACCGGCAGGTGGAGATCCGCGCCACCGTGGCTCCGGCACCGTTCTCGCGCTTCGCGCGCGAGAACTACCGCAAGAGCTGAGGCGCAGCATCCGGATGCCTTCCCCGTCACCGCGACGAGGTCTATCGTCGCGGTGACGGGAGGCATCGTGGAGGAGATCGCGGGGGACGCACCGGCACGAACGACGTGCGCGATCGTCGGGGGCGGACCCGCGGGCCTCGTCCTCGGGCTGCTGCTCGCCCGCGCCGGTGTGCGGGTCACCGTGCTCGAGAAGCACGCGGACTTCCTGCGGGATTTCCGCGGCGACACCGTCCACCCGACGACGTTGGGCCTGCTCGATGACCTGGGACTGTTCGAGCGCTTCGACGCGATCCGGCAGTCGCACATCCTGCGGGTCGACCTGCCGGTGGCGGGCGGGGGAGACGCGCGGATGGCGGACTTCTCCCGGCTCCCCGTCCGCCACCCTTACATCGCCATGGTGCCGCAGTGGGATCTGCTCGATCTCCTCGCCGAGGCCGCGGCGGCGGAATCGTCGTTCACGCTGCTGAGGGAGCACGCCGTGACCGGCGTCGTCCGCGCGGGCGGTCGTGTGGTCGGAGTGGAGTACAGCGGTCCCTCGGGCCCGGGCCGGCTGATGGCCGATCTGACCGTCGGATGCGACGGTCGGTGGTCGGTCGTGCGGCGCTCGATCGGGTTGGCAGCACGGGCGTATCCCGTCGGATTCGACGTCTGGTGGTATCGGATACCGACGCGGCGGCACCTCGGCGATTCGCTCCTCCCGCGCATGACCGGAGGGCATGTCGCGATCGGCATCCCCCGCGACGGGTACGTGCAGGTCGCGCGGCTCGGGAGGAAGGGCACGGACCCGGCGGTCCGTGCCCGGGGGATCGAGGGGTTCCGAGCGGATGCTGCGGCGACCTTCCCCGCGCTCGCCGACGACGTCGCCGGGGTAGCGTCGATGGATGACGTAAAGCTGCTCGATGTTCGGGTCGACCGATTGCGACGGTGGTACGCGCCCGGGGCCCTGTGCATCGGCGATGCCGCCCATGCCATGTCGCCGGTCGGGGGCGTGGGCATCAACCTCGCGGTACAGGACGCCGTGGCCGCCGCGCGCATCCTCGCCGTACCCCTGCGTCGCGGGCTGATGGTCGGGCCCGGGGCGCGCCGCCACCTCGCCCGCGTGCAGCGGCGCCGGGCGTTCCCGGCCGCCGTGATCCAGGCCGTGCAGCGCGTGCTGCACGCGCGCGTGATCATGCCGGCCCTCGACGGCCGGGCCATCGCTCCGCCGCGCCCTCTTGCGTGGCTGCTGCGGCGTGTGCCGGGCGTGGCGGTCGTTCCCGCGCTCCTGCTCGGGATCGGGCCTCGCCCCGAGCGGGCCCCGGCGTTCGCGCGGCGTCCCTGACGCGTCGAGACTTCACCCCGGCTACGAGACTTCCACCTACGCGCGCAGTCTCGTCGCCCGGGTGAAGTCTCACCGGCCTGGATGCTGCGCGCCGGCCGTCAAGACGGACGCTCGGCGAGGTCGCGCAGCAGCTCGGCCTGATCGTCGAGGCGCCGGGCGATGCGCTCCGAGGTCCGCCGGGAGCAGACCGTGGCCTTCACCTCCCGGCTGATGCCGTCGGCCGTCCAGGTCACGAGCACGTAGATGTTCCCACCCAGCCACCCTTCGGCCTCACTGTAGATCGCGCGCATACCGTCGTAGCGGGCGTTCGGGGCGCGACTCGCTCTTCGGGGCGGGGAATCTCACGCCCCGAGGCGAGAATGGCGCCCCGAACCCGGGGGAATCGGCAACCCGAGCGAGGTCAGGCCGGACGCTCGGCCAGGATGCGCTGGAACCAGGCCAGGGTTCCACGGGTCATGTCGGAGGGCTGCTCGGTCTCCTCGAGCGCGGCCAGCACGTCGCGCACCTCGTGCTCGCGGCGTTCGGCGTGCTGGTAGGTGCCCGCGACGAAGCGGTCGAGCAGCGCAGGCCCCTGGTCGCCCAGCTCCGAGGCGATCTGGCCGCGCACCCAGTCCTCCGCCCCGGCGGCGCGAGCCGCCCCGAGGGTCTCGATCATGAGCGTCGCGAGCCCCTTCGTGAAGACGCTCCGGAGCAGCTTCATGCGGGCCGCGGCACCCGCCGGCTGGTCGAGCACGACGACGGGCGCTCCGAGCGGACGCAGAAGCTCGGCCAGCCGCTCGGCCCCGTGACCGCTGGCGAGGAGGGGCGTGCGCTCGACCTCGCGGGGCACGGGCGCGAGCACGGCGACATCGACCACGTCGACGTCGCGTGCCGCTCCGATCGCGGCGATGCGGTGCTTCAGATCGGGCGAAGACGTGTTGAAGTCGGCGAAGATCGCCGACGGCTCAAGCAGCGGCAGGGCCTCGTCGGCGACCTCCAGCGACGCGGCAGCACCGACCAGGCTCACGACGATCTCGGCGCCCTCGATCGCATCGGCGAGGCGGTCGACCTGCCCGCCGTCGGCGAGGCGGGGGCGGAGGTCGTATCCTCGCACCCGCGCACCCGCCTCACGGAACCCCCCGGCGTAGAGGCTGCCGGCCTCGCCGAGCCCGATCACCGCGATCCGCGTCATCGCGCACCTCCCGCCGCCGTCGCCCCGCCGGATCCCGCCCGCGGTGCGCGGGCGTCGAGCGCGGCGATGTACTCCCACGAACGGGCCGATACTCCCGCATCCGGCCGTGGTCCGTGCAGGGCGGCGTTCTCGTCGACGTCGGCGGCATAGACGTCGCGCAGCGACCGGGTGACCCCCGCCGCGGCCACGCGCAGCACCTCGACGACCGGTGCGGCCGACGAATCGTCGTTGCGCACGACGGCGCCCATCGCCGCGTACACCGAGCCGTCGGGTCCGCGCACGGGCACGGCGATTCCGCGCGATTCGAGATGGATGTGTCCGGGAGCGATCGCGACGTCGTCGGCGCGGATGCGGCGGAGGGTGGAGCGGAGCCCGGCTCCCGTTGCGATCGTGCGGGAGGTGTAGGCGCGCAGCCCCTGCGCGATGGTGTCTTCGATCACGGCGTCGGGGGCGTGGGCGAGGAGCACCAGGCCGATCGACGAGGCGTGCAGCGGGATGCGTCCGCCGATGAGCGTCGCGTTGACCACGGCGTCCTTCGTCGACATGCGCTCGATGAAGAGCACGTCGGTGCCCGATCTCACCCCCAGCTGCAGGTGCTGGCGGATCCTCGCGTGCGCCGCGGCCAGCCACGGGCGGGCCACTTCGCGCAGTCCGAGCGCCCCCGGCGTGCGCGAAGCGTACTCCCACAGGCGCACGCCGAGGCGGTAGGTGCGATCGGGCATGCGCTCCAGCATCCCTTCCTGCAGCAGTTCGCCGACGAGCCGGTGCGTCGTCGACAGGGGGAGGCCCGCCGCGCGGGCGAGTTCGCCGAGCGTCAGGAACGGGCGGAGGGCGTCGAAGGCGTCGAGCACGCGCAAGTGACGGTGCAGCGCCGACTCTCCGGCAGATCTCCGCGCCATCGCGACCTCCTGCACGAGACCCTACACACCGTTCGCCCTCCCCCCGATCGGGGTCTCAGGCCCGATAGACCGTGCGCGCCCACTCGTGGTACGGCGCGGGGGCGACGGTCGCGCGGATCGTGACCTGGCGGTGGTCCTGGTCGACCGAGTCCTTCGACGAGATCGGATCCTCGCCCCACACCACCTCGACCTCGGTGCCGTCCGCCACGTCGACGTCGATCGTCGCGAGCGACATGTAGAGCTGGTCGAACGCGATGTACCCCGCGTCGGTGGAGATGCCGACGCTCTCGCCGTCGTGCCGCACGTCGTCCATCTGGTAGAGCCCGTAGCGCGCCTTGGGGAAGTCGAGGAACTTCGCGGGGGTGCCGGGTTCGAGTTGGGAACGGACGACGGATGCGACGTCCTCGGCGTTCCAGAGCAGCGTGGCCTTGCGCCGACGGGGAGCTTCGGCGTGGCGCTCCAGGGCGGCGCGCCCGTGGAAGTCGTGGTCGAAGCGCACCGAGCGCCCGAGCCCCAGGTCGTAGGGGGTCATGTAGAAATCGCGGATGTCGGTCGAGTAGTGCGAGCCGGCCACCGATCCGATGCGCGCGGCCGGGAGCCACTCGCGGTACTCGGCCAGGTCGTCGTCGAAGACCGCGGGGAACGGGGTGGGCACCCAGCCCGACTCGAGCGGCGTCGCCGAGTAGGCCTTCGCGCCCACGCGCCGGATGTCGAACTCGGCGCCGGCGTCGAGGATCGCCTCGAGCACGGCCTCGTTGTCGGCCCAGGGCCCGAAGAACTCGAAGCCCGGCTGTCCCGCCATGCCGTGGCGGAGCCCCTTGACCGCGCGGCCGGCGATCTCGAAGTCGCCGATGTGGAAGAACTTGACCTCGGGGGGCGGGCCGCCGAAGAGCTTCTCCATGACCTCGTCGGCACGGGGGCCCTGCAGCTCGTAGCGGTAGAAGGTCGGGGGCCCCTGACGCATGTGCGAGTTGGGCTCGAGGCGGTGGTGCACGTCCTTGCCCGCGGCCGCACCCTTCTCGACGTTGTAGCGGATCCAGTCGATGAGGATGTGGTGGCCGATCAGCACCAGGCCCTCGGGGGCGTCCTCGTTGTAGAAGAGGATGCCGTCGCCGATGAGATAGCCGCCCTCGTTCACCGAGATGAGCTGCTTGGCCACGCCGGGCCGGAAGGTGGCGAACGTGTTCGGCGAGACCGATTCGAGGAGAGGGAGCAGGTCGCTGCCGCCGAGGAACAGCTGCGTCATGTGGTGGGACTGGTCCATGAGCGCCACGGTCGTGCTCCACGAGCGCTGCTCGTCGCGCCAGTTCGTGAACTCGGGCGCGACCGGGAATGTGAACGCCGGCCAGTTCTGATTGCGGAGCAGCTCCACGGCGGAGCCGGCACGGGTGATCGCCTGAGCGAGGGATTCGGATGTCATCGTCGACTTACCTTTCGTCAGGTCCGATCGTGCGCCCGCCGTGCCGCTTCGACACCGTGGCTTCCGATGAAAGGAAATTCCGCGACGACCAGGCGGTCTCGATGTCACGGTGAACCGGGTCGACGGGCCCGACGACGCACGCGGGCGACAGGGTTCCGAGATCACGTCCGCATAACTGCACACCAAAATCGTTGACAATCGGGGAGCGGATCCGTAGCTTCCCAGACAGGGCGGGATTCGTCCTTTATGTCGTGGGCGAGGATGCTGCGACACGGAGAGGTGAGCAATGGCAGCTCGACTGACCCTGCAGGAGGTGAACCTGCGATTCGGTGGCATCACGGTGCTCGAGAACGTGGGATTCGCGGTCGAACCGGGCCAGATCTTCGGCCTCGTCGGGCCGAACGGCGCGGGGAAGACCTCGCTGTTCAACTGCATCAGCGGGCATTACCGCCCGAGTTCCGGGTCGATCCGCATCGACGACGACGAGATGCTCGGCTCGACGCCGGCACGCCTCGCCCGACGCGGACTCGCGCGGACGTTCCAGCACCCGGCGCTGCAGCTGCACTCGTCCGTGCTCGAGAACGTGCTCCTGGGCGCCCACACCCGTCTGCCCGGCGGGCCGGCGGAGTGGTCGATCCGGTCGCCGCGCACCCTGCGCTCCGAGCGGGAGCTGCGCACGGAGGCGCGTGCACTCCTGGAGCGGACGGGCCTCGGATGGGCGGCCGACCTTCCGGCCGACGAGCTCTCCCACGGTCTTCACAAGGGCATCGAGCTGTGCCGGGCACTCCTCTCGCGACCCCGCCTCCTCCTCCTCGACGAGCCCGCGGCCGGTCTGCCGCACTCCGAGGTGGAGCAGCTCATCGCGACGGTGCGCAGCATCCGCGACGACGACATCACCGTCATCGTCGTCGAGCACCACATGGGCCTGATCGCCGCGCTGACCGACCGGGTCGTCGTGCTCGACCACGGACGCACGCTCATGGAGGGCACGGCCGCTCAGGCCCAGAACGACCCTCGCGTGATCGAGGCCTACATCGGAAAGGATGCGGTCGATGGCGCTGCTTGAACTCGAGAACGTCACCGCGTTCTACGGTCCCGTGCAGGTGCTCGACGGCGTCTCGCTGTCGGTGCCCGAGGGCGGCGCCGTCGGCATCCTCGGAGCCAACGGCGCCGGGAAGACCACCACGCTCCGCGCGATCACCGGCGTCGTGCGGGCGGGCGGCAGCATCCGCTTCGACGGCCAGGACATCCGGGGCATGCGCACCGACCGCGTCGCGCGGATCGGCATCGCCCACGTACCCGAGGGGCGGGGGACGCTCGGCTCCCTCACCGTGCGCGAGAACCTCCGCGTCGGGGCGTACCTCCGCAAGGACCGCAAGGCGATCCAGACCGACATCGACTACCTCCTCGAGCTGTTCCCCAACCTGAAGGAGCGGTACCGCTCCAGCGCCTCCGCGCTCTCCGGCGGAGAGCAGCAGATGCTGGCCGTCGCCCGCGCCTTCATGGCCCGGCCCCGGCTGCTGCTCCTCGACGAGGCGTCCCTCGGGCTCGCGCCCAGCACGGCGAAGAACGTGTACGACGCGATCGCCCGACTGCGCGTCGAGTCGGGCATCGCCATGCTCGTCGTCGAGCAGAACGCCAACCTCGCTTTCCGCCTCGTCGACACCGCGACGGTCCTCGAGACCGGCCGCAACGTCCTCACCGGCACCTCGGCCGAGCTCAAGGGCATGGACGAGATCCGACGCGCCTACCTGGGAGGCTGACCGATGGGTACCTTCGTCCAACTCGTCGTCGACGGGCTCTCGATCGGGTCGGTGTACGCCGCCCTCGCTCTCGCGATCGTGCTCGTGAACCAGACGACCGGGCTGATCAACTTCGCGCAGGGCGGCATGGCCGTGCTGTCGGCGTACATCGCGTGGTGGTTCACGGGCTTCGGCGTGCCGCTGATCGTCGCGATCCTCCTGTCGGTGCTGGTCTCGTTCTTCATGGGCGCCGGCATCGAACGCTGGGTGATGCGCCGCTTCGAACGGGGAGACCCCGACACCGCGGTCGTCGTGACGATCGGCGTCCTCACCCTCATCACGGGCATCTGCGGGTGGCTGTTCACCTACAACAACCAGCAGTTCGCCTCGCTCTTCTCGCTCGACACCATATCGATCCTCGGTGCCTCGGTGAGCGTCCGTTCGCTCGGTACGACGCTCGTGATCGTGGCGATCATGATCGCTCTGCAGGGGCTGTTCCTCGGCACGAAGCTCGGACTCGCTCTCAGGGCGGTCGCGGTGAACCCGCAGTCGGCGTCGTTCTCGGGCCTGCCCGTCGGCCGGCTGCTCATGGTCGGTTGGGGCCTCGCGGCGGTGCTCGGCGCCGTCGCCGGCGCCCTCATCGCTCCGCAACTGACGCTGACGCCGGGAATGATGGACAACGCCCTGGTCTACGCGCTCGCCGCCGTCATCCTCGGCGGCCTGTCGAGTCCCCTCGGGGTGGTGCTCGCGGCCTGGATCATCGGGGTGCTCGAGAATCTCGCCGCCGTGTACGTGCCGTTCATCGGCTACGACCTCAAGGTCGCCGTGCCGTTCGTGCTCATCTTCGTCGTGCTCATCGTTCGACCGCAGGGCCTGTTCGGCCGGAAAGCCGTGGTGCGCGTCTGATGTCCGCTGCAACGTCGTTCCTCTCGCGCCGCTGGGTGCGCCTCGCGATCGCGATCGTGGTGGTCGCGGTCATCCTCGTGCTGCCGCTCATGCTCCCCGAGTTCGCCAACCAGACCGTCGCCCGCATCGGGGTCTTCGCCGTCGCGGTCCTCGGCCTCAACGTCGTGATGGGCTACACGGGCCAGGTCTCGCTCGGCCAGATCTTCTTCGTGGGGTTCGGGGCGTACATCACCGCCTACGGAGTCGAGAACGACTGGAACATCGTCGTCACCTTCATCGCGAGCATCGTGCTGCCGGGTGTGGTCGGTCTTCTGATCGCGCTCGCCGCCGCCCGCCTCGGCGGGCTCGCCATCGCGATGGTCACCATCGCGCTGCCGATCGTCGGCGTGCCCCTGGCCAAGCGCCTGTCGGACTTCACGGGCGGCTCGCAGGGCATCTCCGCCCGCTTCACCGACGCGCCGGAATGGTCGGGTCTGTACGACGATCAGTTCCAGCTCTACATCGTGATCCTCGTCGGCGGCATCGTCTTCCTCCTCACCCGCAACCTGGTGCGCGGGAAGTACGGTCGTGCCTTCGCGATCGTGAAGGAGAACGAGGCCGTCGCCTCGTCCATGGGCATCTCGCCCTACCGCTACAAGGTGCTCGCCTTCACGGTGGCCTCCCTCATCGGCGGAGTCAGCGGTTTCCTCTACATGGTGGTGGTGCAGTACACCTCGCCGGAGACCATGAGCTTCGGCCACAGCATCCAATTGCTCGCCGCCATGGTCATCGGCGGCGCGGGGAGCATCGTCGGATCGCTCCTCGGCGGCGCGTACTACGTGCTGGCTCCCCAGCTGACGAACCTCGTCGACCCGAACCTGACCGCCGTGCTGCAGGGTGCGCTCCTGCTGCTCGTGCTTTTCCTCCTCCCCGGCGGGCTCGCGTCGCTCCCCGCCCGGCTGCGGAAGGTGTTCCGGAGACCCCAGCACGCCGGGCCGTCCGGCACACGACCGACTCCGCAGCAGGGCGAGCAGCAGCGCCCCGCGGCGGAGGAAACCGTCCTTCGAGACGCCGCCGGGGGCGGCACCTCGGGCACCGATAACAAGAAAGAGGATCAGGCATGAACATGAGCAAGAGGAGCAGGAGCGTCCTGGGCATCGTCGCCCTGAGTTCGGCTCTCGCGTTGACGATCTCGGGCTGTTCGCGCGGGGGAGACGGAGGCGGTGACGCCTCGGGCGGCGCGGTCGCGGCCAGCCCCGGCATCACCGACACCACGCTCACCCTGGGCATCACGACGCCGCTCAGCGGTGCGACCGCCGGTCCCGGCACGTGCACCGTCGCGGGCGTCACGGCGTACTTCGGCATGAAGAACGCCGAGGGCGGCATCGAGTTCGGCGACGGCAAGACGCGCACGGTCGAGATCAACGCGCTCGACGACGCGTACGACCCGCAGAAGGCCAAGGCCAACTACGACCAGCTCAAGGACAGCGTCTTCGCGATGACGGCGGGCCTCGGAACGCCCACGAACCGCGCGTACCTCCAGGCGGCCGTGGCCGACGAGGTGCCCCAGGTGCTCGTCATGACGGGCGACCCGATCTTCAGCGACCAGGCCGAGAGCCCGGAGCAGCTCGGTTTCGTGCCGATCTACCAGAACGAGGGCGAAGCCTTCGGTGATCTGCTGGCCTCCTCGAGCGAGAGCCACAAGGTCGCCGTGCTGTACCAGAACGACGACTACGGCGAGGGGTACCTCGAGGGCTTCAAGACGGCCGTCGAAGGCGCCTCGAACATCGAGATCGTCAAGGAGCTCACCTACGAGGCGACCGACACGGCCGTCGACGGTCAGATGACGGAACTCGCCGCATCCGGCGCCGACGTCTTCGTCAACGCCATGTCGATCACCCCGCTGGTGATCTCGGCGCTGCAGAAGGCGCAGCAGCTGAACTGGACGCCGAGCTGGTTCCTGCCGTCGAACACGTCGAGCCCGACCGCGATCCTCCAGCCCGGTGGTGCCGACGCGTTCCCCGGCATCTACTCGGTGTCGTTCGCCAAGGCCCCGCAGAGCCCCGCGTTCGCCGAAGACCCGGATGTCGTGGAGTACCTCTCCGCGCTGAAGGAGTACGGCAACTACCCCGACATGCCGGCGTTCCCCCACTGCCAGTGGAGCTGGATGGTCGGCGCGACGCTCGAGCAGGCCTTCGAGAACATGACCGAGCCGACCCGTGAGAACTTCATGGAGGCGCTGCGGTCGATCTCCGACTTCCAGGCACCGCTCATGCTCGACGGCACCGCCGTCGACACGACGGTCGACGGCCAGCCCGCGGTCTCGTCGGTCGTCGTGCAGAAGTACAACGGCACCGGCTACGCCACCGTCGAGGACTTCGGCTAGACCCCGCGACACGAACGGCGGTCCGTCCCTCTCGGGGCGGGCCGCCGTTCGTCGTCCCCCACGCACGACTTCGGATGCTTCGGCCGACACGCCGGTTCATGCCGCGGTCGCCGCGGCGTGTCGCCGGCTTCGTCCGAAGTTGTGCGGGGTGCGGTCACTCCGGGGTGGGGATCGCGACCACCTTGCCGCGGAGACCCCCCTCGGCCGCCCGACGGTGCACCTCCGGCAGCGCGCTCAGCGGCACGCGTTCGGCGACCTCGACGCGCAGCTCACCGCTGTCGACCAGCGCCACCAGTTGCGACAGTTCATCGACGTCGGAGCGGACGTAGATCACCGCCCCGCGCACCCCGCGGGCCTGGTCGCCCGGTGCGGGCATCCATGCCGTCGTGGCGACGACGGTGCCGCCGTCGCGGACGAGGGGAACCAGCGCGGCGAACTCCTCCGGCTCGATGGGGGCGAGGTTCAGGAGCACGTCGACGGGTTCGCGCACCGCCTCGACCACCGCGGTCGCGGTGTGATCGATCGCCTCGTCCGCGCCGGCCGACAGGACACTCCGGATGCTGCGCGGGCTCGCTGTGGCGATGACGTACGCGCCGCTGCGCTTCGCGAGCTGCACGGCGTAGTCGCCCACGGCCCCGCCTGCGCCGACGATGAGCACGCGCTGCCCTCGCTCCAGGCCCGCCTCGTCGAACAGCGCCTGCCACGCGGTGAGAGCTACCGAGGGGAGGGCGGCGGCGTCGGCGAGCGGGATGCGCGTCGGAGCGGCCACGAGGGCCCCCGCCGGTGCGACGACGTACTCGGCCGCCGAGCCGTTCGCGGTCATCGGGAGGAAGCCGACCACGGCGTCTCCCGCCCGAATCGACGTCACGCCGTCGCCGAGGCTCTCGACCGTTCCTGCGACGTCGTAGCCGGGGGTGTGGGGCAGCGACACCGGGAAGGGCAGCGTGCCCGATCGAATGCCCGCGTCGGCCGGGTTGAACGCCGAGCCGGCCACCCTGATCAGCACCTCGCCGGCGCCGGGGGTCGGCCGTTCGGCGTCTTCGTAGCGGAGCACGTCTGCGCCGCCGGTCTCGTGGAACCGTACTGCTTTCATCATGCTGTCTCCTCCACTCGTTTTGCTTCGAATGTGAAGCATGCAAGAACCGTAGCACTGCTTCAAACTCGAAGCAACTACTTCCAATTCGTAGCACTGATAGGGTCTGGTCATGGCATCTCCGTCTCTCGAACCGGCGCAGCTCGGCGCATACTTCGCCCTCATCGAGGTGAGCAGCCTGCTGCGGCACGCCGTGGAGCAGCAGCTGCGCGACGCCGGCGACCTCAGCTACGTGCAGTTCCAGCTGCTCGCCCGCCTCGGAGACTCGCCGACGGGCAGCCACCGCATGACGGATCTCGCAGACGGGGTCGTCTACAGCCGGAGCGGGCTGACCTACCAGGCGCAGATGCTCGAGCAGCGGGGATTGGTGACGCGCGCACCGTCACCCGACGACGAACGCAGCATCACCGTCGCGATCACCGATGACGGCCGGGCCGTTCTGGCCGACGTCTTCCCGGGCCACATCGCACTCCTGCACGAGTCCTTCTTCGACACCCTCACGCCCGACGACGTCGAGCACCTGGCGGGGGTCTTGACGCGCGTGCGCGACCGCATGCGGGCCAGCCCTCCGCGCTCGGCGGCGCCGCGGCGCCGCAAAGACGCCGCGCCGCGTTCAGCCTGACCCCGCCGGGTTCGTCCGACCCTCATCGAGCACAACTTCGGATGCTTCGGCCGACACGCCGGGCGACGCGGCCGCCTCTGCGGCGTGTCGCCGGGTTCGTCCGAAGTTGTGCGGGAGCGATCATGGCGCCGGGCAGGAATGGCCCTGCGGCCGGACCCCGCCGGACTGGGCGAGACCTCACCGGGACACAACTTCGGATGCTGCGGCCGACACGCCGGGTCACGCAACCGCGTCTGCGGCGTGTCGCCGAAGACGTCCGAAGTTGTGCGGGCGGTGGCGGGCGGTGGCGGGTCAGTCGAGGGTGCGGAGCACCTCGACGATGCCGGCGAGGTGTGTGCGGGTCGCCGCCTCGGCAGCATCCGCGTCGCCGGCGATCACCGCGTCGATGATCGCGATGTGCTCGGGGGCCGACCGTGCAGCCCGGCCCGGGGCGAAGGCGAGGCGGAACTGGTGGCGGGCCGACTGGGCGCGCAGGCGCTCGAGCAGCTGCGTGGCGGTGGAGTGGCCGCTCAACTCGCGCAGACGCCGGTCCATCTCCTGGTTCAACCGGGAGTACTCGACGAGATCGCCGGAGGAGACGGCCGCCCCGATGCGGTCGCGCAGGTCGCGCAACCATTCGATCGCGTCGGCGTCGACTCGCTCGGCGGCCTTGCGGGCGCAGAGCGACTCGAGTCCGACGCGCACCTCGACGATCTCGATGGCCTCCTCGACGCTGATGGCGCGCACGCGGGCGCCGCGGTTCGGCAGTCGCTCGACGAGCCCTTCGCTGGCGAGGGTGAGCAGGGCGGTGCGCACCGCAGCGCGGGTGGCGGCGAAGCGGTCGCTGAGGTCGGCCTCGATGAGACGCTGATGGGGCGCGAACTCGCCGCCGAGGATCGCCTCGCGGATCTGCTGATCGACGGCGGCTCGTTCCACGGTGTCGGCGTCATCGGCGACAGGCATGAGGGTCATGGTTCCACGCTCTCCGTGAGAGGCCCGCAGCGACCTCCGCGGGCAGTGGCACCATTGTCGCCGATCCGGGCACCATTCTCGACGCCATTTCCGCTCTGCGGCAGGTGCGGAGTCAGGACGCGGGGTGCGTGCTCGCCGCGAGACGCCAGGTCGCGTCGGGGATCGTGCCGACGGTCGCGACCGTGATCGCCCGCGCCGACGCGGCGCTCGGCTCGAGATGCGCGACGCATCCGTGGGCGGCCTCGATCCGGACGGCGACGCCGTGCGGTCGCAGAACGGCCATGAGCGCGTCCGCGATCTGCTGTCCGAGTCGCTCCTGCAGCTGAGGGCGGCGGGCGGCGAGCTCGACGAGCGTCGCGATACGGCTGAGGCCCGCGATGTGGCGCACGGGCGCGTAGTAGATGTCGACGGTGCCCTCGAAGGGGAGCAGGTGGTGCTCGCAGACCGACCGGAACGGGATGCCGGTGAGACCGACGAGCTCGCCGGGCTGCTCGTTCTCGGTCAGGGCGACGGGGGCGCCGAGCGCGGAGGCCGGGTCGACGCCGAGCCCCGAGAACAGATCGAGGAAGAGATCGGCGACGCGTTCGGGCGTGCGGAGCAGGCCCAGGCGGTCGGCGTCCTCGCCGACGGCCAGCAGGAGTTCGCGCACGGCCGAGACCGCGCGGTCGCGGTCGACGCGGACGGGAGTGGTGATCGTCATGGGGCCTCCTCGGCACCTTCGAGGCGGTCGATCAGATCGAGTCCGCTGCGGGCCCACTGGATCTCGCCGAGGGCACGCTCGACGAGGCCTTCGTAGGCGAATCTCTTGTACGCGATCGTTCGTTCGCGGTCTTCGTCGGCGGTGACGGCGAGGCGTCGGACGAGCATCGGGTTGTCGGCGGCATCGATGCGCACCAGCTCGCCGCGCCACTGCTCCAGCTCGCCCTCCCACTGGGCGATGTGCGCGCGCAGGAACGCACGTCCTTGCGCCGGGGTGGCGGCTTCAAGATAGGCCGCTCGCAGATGCGCGGGGTCGCGCACCCGCTGGTAGTCGGGCGGCGAGGCCATCCAGTCGAGGAACGCCTGCTCGCCCGCCGGAGTGATGTGGTACAGCCGCCGGGTGCCGCGCTCACCGCGGGTCTGCTCCTCGCCGGCCAGCAGCCCCTCGCCCTCCATACGCCGCAGCTCGGGGTAGATCTGCGAGTCTGGCGCGTGCCAGACGTGGCCGACGGAGACGGCGAACTGCTTCTGCAGTTCGTATCCCGACTGCGGACCCACGCGGACGAGCGCGAGAAGCGCATATCGCAGACTCATCGGACTCCTTCTGTGGTCACCCCGTCGGAGTGCCGACGCTACCCGTCGACGGACCGTGGGGTGCGGCGAGGGGCCCGGGCGTGTTCGCCCAGGCCCCTCGGACGGATGTGCTCAGTCGTTGTAGCCGGTGCGCCAGCCGCCCTGGTAGGTCGACCGGGCCACGGTCGAGTAGGGGACCGGGCTGACGACGACGCGGACCTCGGTCTGCTCGTGCTTCTCGACCGACGCCTTCGAGGTGCCGCCGTCGGGCTCGCCCCAGACGACCTTGAGCTCCGTGCCCTCGGGCACGTCGGGGTCGACGACGCCGAGGGAGAGGCCGCGCTTCTCGTTCGCGCTGTAGCCGGTGAACATCGAGAAGCCGACGTTCGTGCCGTCGGCGTCGACGATCGAGTCGTAGTTCGCCGAGCCGTAGTTCGCCAGCGGGAGGTCGAAGAACTTGTAGTTCGGTCCGTCGACGTTCAGGAGCGATCCCCAGACCCCGGCGAGGTCCTCGGCGTTCCAGGCGAGCGTGACCTTCTTGCGCTGGCTGGCCGGGTCGATCTTCTCGAGGGCGTCGCGGCCGATGAAGTCGTGGTCGAACTTCACGAACGAGCCGTACCCGAGCTCCCAGGGGGTCAGGTAGTAGTCCTCGATGTTGTCCGAGACGAACGAGCCGGCGAGCGTTCCGGTCGCCTCGTAGCTGTCGGTGCCGAGCCACTCGCGGTAGGCGCGCTCGGCCTCACCGGTGTAGATGGCGGGGAGCGGGGAGGGGATCCAGCCCGACTCGAGCGTGTTCGAGGGGTAGGCGCGCGACCCGACCGGGACGAGGCCGAACTCGGCCCCCGCCTCGACGATGGCGTCGCGGATGGCGTCGTGGTCGGCGTACGGGCCCCAGATCTCGAGGCCGGGGGCGCCGGCCATGCCGTGACGGAGGGTGCGCACCTGCTTGCCGGCGATGCTCATCGTCGACATGTTGAAGAAGCCGAGCTTCTCGAGCGGACCGCCGTTGAGCTTCTCGATGACCGCCCAGGCGTTGGGGCCCTGGATCTGGAAGCGGTAGTACTGGCGCGTGACCGCGTGGCCGTAGGGGCGCGAGTTCGAACGACGGTCGACCGTGAGGTCGAGGTTCGAGTAGCCGCCGGTCTCGGCGTGGAACATGAGCCAGTTCGACGCGGGTGCGCGGCCGACGTAGGTGTACTCGTCCTCCGCCTCACGGAAGAGGATGCCGTCGCCGATGACGTGACCCGACGAGGTCGTGGGCACGTACTGCTTCGCCTTGTTCACGGCGAAGTTCGCGACCGAGTTGATCGCGGTGTCGCTGATGAGCTTGATCGCGTCGGAGCCCTTGAGGAACACGTTGTCCATGTGGTGCGACTGGTCGTACAGCACGGCGGTGTTGCGCCAGGCCTGCTGCTCCTTGATCCAGTTCTGGAAGTCGGCGGGCACGACCGGATAGATGTACGAACCGATCTGCGAGTTGCGCAGCATCTCGACCGGGTTGGTCTGGTCGAGCAGCTCCTGCAGGTTGTCAGCCATGGAAGGTGAACCTCTCTGTTCTCTCTCGAAGAGTGCCTCGGATGAGGCGTGGGGTCAGGTGAAGACGATGGTCTGGTTTCCGTGCCGGATGACACGGTCTTCGGCGTGCCACTGCACGGCTCGCGACAGCACGGCGCGTTCGACGTAGGCGCCGCGGGCCTGGAGGGCGGCGGCCGAGTGCGAGTGGTCGACGCGCGCGACGTCCTGCTCGATGATCGGACCCTCGTCGAGGTCTTTGGTCACGTAGTGCGAGGTGGCGCCGATGAGCTTCACGCCGCGTTCCTTGGCCTTCTTGTAGGGGCCGGCGCCGATGAAGGCGGGGAGGAACGAGTGGTGGATGTTGATGACGGGAACCCCGACGCCGGTGATGAAGTCGTCGGAGAGGATCTGCATGTACCGCGCGAGCACGACGAAATCGACGTTGCCCGCGAGGAGCTTGAGGATCTCCGCCTCGGCCGCCGACTTGTCGGGTCCCTGCGAGGGCACGTGGAAGAACGGGATGCCGAAGGAGCGCACGTCCTCGGCGGTGTTCGTGTGGTTGGAGATCACCATCGGGATCGTCACGTTGAGCTCGCCGCGGCGGTGGCGCCACAGCAGCTCGAGCAGGCAGTGATCGCTCGTGGACGCGAGGATCGCCATGCGCTTGGGCACCGACTGATCGGTGAGCTTCCAGGTCATGCCGTAGGGCTCGAGGGTCTGTGCGAGGTCGGCCTTCAGGTCGGGGAACGCGGCGGCGAGGTCGTTCATGTGGAACACGACGCGCTGGAAGAAGTTGCCGCCCTCGGGGTCGTCGGTGTACTGGTCCAGCGAGACGATGTTCGCCTTGTGCCGCGTGATCAGCGCGGTCACGGCGGCGACGAGCCCGGGCTGGTCGGGGCCGTGGACGATCAGGCAGGCGCGATCGCGAAGGGCGGCGGTGTGCATGGACATGCGTTTTCTCCTCAGGCCTCGGTCGTCGGGCGCGGGTCAGACGCGGGCCGCGATGTAGTCGCGCGCCCACTCCGACGTCGCCTTGAGACCGCCGAACGTGTAGAAATGCAGTTTGACATCCCCCGACGCGGGGTTCTGGGCGAGCTCGGCGGCGAGGTCGGTGACGAATTTGTCGGGGCCGGCGGTTCCCATGAGGTTCGTGAGCGAGAATCCGTACTTCTTCACGATCATCGCGTTCGCTCCCACGCCGAAGCGGCGGGCGAATCCGATGAGGCGTTTGATGCCCGCGGGACCGGGCGTACCGATGCGGATCTCCGACGTGATGCCGCGCTCGCGGACGCCGTTGACCCAGGTCGTGACGGGGTCGGTGTCGAAGGCGAACTGCGTGAGGATGACAGCATCCAGGCCCTGTTCCTTCAGCGCCGCGGACTTGTCTTCGAGGTGCTTCCAGAGCACGTCGTTCGGGATGTCGGGGTGCCCCTCGGGGTAGCCGGCGATCGAGACCTCGGTGGCGCCGTACTTCTGGAGGAGCCCGGTACGGATGACCGACAGCGAATCGGGGTAGGGGCCCTCGGGCTCAGCCGGGTCGCCGCCGACGGAGAACACGCTCGAGCTGGCACCGACCTGCTGGAGCCGGTCGAGGTACTCCTCGAGCTGGGCCTGCGACGACAGGCGCCGGGCGGAGATGTGCGGGACCGGGACGAAGCCCATGTCGACGACGGCCTTCGAGGCCGCCACGCGCATCTCGAGGTCTTCGTTGCCGAGGAAGGTGACGTTGATCTTGGTGCCGGCCGGGATCGTGCTCTGGGCTTCCTGGAGGCCGGGGATGTCCTTGCCGGTCATCTCCAGCGAGAAGCCTTCGACGAGACGAACGGATGCGGCGTTGTCGCCCGCGGGGGATGTGTGTGCCACTGATCGTGGTCCTTTCCGCTCTCAGGGGGAGTGCGTCACTGCAGCTCCGAGAGGGACATTACCTACGTTGATAGGTAATGACAAGAGGTATTTCGGACGAGCCTCTCGGCCCACGGATCCGTGACGTCCGTTCGCCAATAAACGATCACGCGACGATCGTCACGAAAAGCTTGACATTGGGTCGGCCGTGGCGGAGCATGGCGGTGTCAGCACGACGCGGTGCGGATGACAGCGCGACTCCGGTGACGGACGACCGCCGATGGCCCCGTCGCGTCGACACCCGACTCACCCGCACTGAGAGGCCATTCGATGAAGAAGACCCTGACCGCGCTCGGACTCGTCGCCGTCGCAGCCCTGGCGCTCGCCGGCTGCAGCGACTCCGCCGCCACCCCCGCGAACACGTCGTCGGGCTCCGCCGACGCCGGGGGCGGCGAACTGCGCGACGTCCGCGTCGCCGCCCTCCCCATCGCCGAGACCGGTGCCCTCTGGGCCGCGATCGACGCCGGCATCTTCGAGGAGCACGGGCTCGCCGTCGAGGTCGTCCCCGCGCAGGGCGGCGCCCAGGCGATCCCCGCCCTCCTCAGCGGAGACATCGACTTCGCCATCGGGCAGCCGATGGGCCCGATCCGCGCCGACCTGCAGGACCTCGGTGTCGTGATCTTCGGCAACTACGCCTCGAGCCTGGCCAGCGGCGACGACGTCAACTCGGTCGTCGCGCTCGCCGACTCGGGCATCGCGAGCCCCGCCGACCTCGCCGGCAAGCGCGTCTCGGTCAACAGCATCGGCGCGGCCGGCGACCTCACGATCCGCAAGGCCGTCGACGACGCCGGGGGAGACTCGTCGACGATCGAGTTCATCGAGGTCGCCTTCCCCGACGTGCAGGCGCAGCTCGAGGCCGGCAACATCGACGCAGGCTGGGTGCCCGACCCGTTCCGCGGACTCATCGTCAGCGGCGGCGGGGTCGACGTGGTCTCGCCCTACCAGGCGACAATTCCGGGCCTCACCGTGCTCACCAACTTCACCACGCAGGAGAAGATGGACTCCGATCCCGAGCTCGTCGCCGACTACGCGGCTGCCATGAAGGACGCCCTCGCGTACGCCACGGAGAACGAAGACGCGGTGCGCGCGGCGATCGCGTCGAACCTGGAGATCCCGGATGCTGCGGCCGCCGGAATCACGCTGCCGAACTTCACCTTCGACCTCGGCGACGCCGGCATCGAAGACCTCGGCGCCCTGGCCGTCGAGTACGGCTACATCGACGCGGAGCCCGACTTCGCGACGCTGATCCAGCCGCAGCAGTGACCCGACCGGGGGCGTCGCTCGGCGACGCCCCCGGCATCTCCCTCCCGGAAGGCGTCTCATGACCCTTGCTCCCCCCGCTCCGCTGCACACCTCCACGGTGGTGGTGCCGCGTCGCCGGAAGCCCCGACGATCGCCGCGCAAGCCGCTGCTGGGCGCACTGGGCATCGTCGGCTTCCTCGCCGTGTGGCAGCTCGTCGCAGCGGCCGGAATCGTGAACCCTTCGCAGCTGCCCTCGGCCGTCGACACGTTCGCCCGGCTCGGCGTGATGGCCGGCGACCTCGAGTTCTGGCGCAACGTCGGCCGCACGATGACCGCCTGGGCGATCGGGCTGGCCATCGCCTCGGTGCTCGGCATCGCACTCGGCGGGCTCGTCGGGCTGATCCCGTTCCTGCGGAGGGCGACCCACAGCACGGTCGAGTTCCTCCGCCCGATCCCGTCGGTCGCCCTCATCCCGCTCGCGATCCTCGCCTACGGCATCCAGATCCAGGCGGCGCTCGTCATCATCGTCTACGCCTGCTTCTGGCAGGTGTTCGTGCAGGTGCTCTACGGGGTCGCCGACATCGACACGGTCGCCCGCGACACCGCGCGCAGCTACGGGCTCACCCGGGTCGCGCAGCTGCGGAGCCTCGTGCTCCCGACGGCCTTGCCGTACATCTTCACGGGGCTTCGGCTCGCCGCATCCGTCGCCCTCATCCTCGCCATCACCGCCGAGATGACGATCCAGAACCCGGGTCTCGGGCAGACGCTCGTCGTCGCGTACAACATCGGGAACATCTCGACGGTGTACGCGGTGGTCGTCGTCACGGGCGTGCTCGGCCTCCTGATCAACCTCGTCTTCCGCTTCGTCGAACGCCGCGCGTTGGCGTGGCACCAGTCGATCCGAGGGGAGGAAGTGCTGTGACCCTCTACACGAGCACCGTGCGCACCGCGCCGCCCGCTCCCCGGCTGTGGACCAAGGCCGGCAAGAGCATCGGCTTCGCCGTCGGCCTCCCGATCGCGCTGCTGATCGTCTGGGGGATCTGGGGAACCCTCGCGCCGGCGAAGTTCTTCCCGGGCCCGCTGCGGATCGCCGAGGCGTTCGTCGACACCTGGGTCGGGCCGATCTTCGTCACCGACGTGCTGCCGAGCCTGGCGAGGCTGGCCGTCGCCATCGTCCTCGCGATCGCCATCGGAATCGCCGCCGGCACGCTGATCGGTCTCACCCGGTGGCTGCGCGAGCTGCTCGAACCCCTGCTGGAGTTCTTCCGCGCGATCCCGCCCCCGGTGCTCATCCCGGTCTTCGTCGCGCTGCTGGGTGTGACGGACAACATGAAGATCATCGTCATCGTCTTCGGATCGCTCTGGCCCGTGCTGCTGAACACCGTCGAGGGGGTGCGCGGCACCGACTCGGTCATGACCGAGACCGCACGCTCGTTCTCGTTGACGCGAAGCCAGCGGCTGTTCCGTCTCGTGCTCCCGGCGGCGAGCCCCCGCATCATGGCGGGGGTGCGCCAGACCCTGTCGGTCGCCCTGATCATGATGGTCATCTCCGAGATGTTCTATTCGTCGTCGGGGCTCGGCTTCCGCATCACGTTCTTCCAGCGCAACTACCTGATCGCCGAGATGTGGAGCGGCATCGTGCTGCTCGGTCTCGTCGGTGTGCTGCTGGCCGTCGTCTTCACCATCGTCGAGCGCAGAGTCCTGCGCTGGTACCACGGAATCAAGGAGGTGGAGCGTGCCTGAGACGCTCCTGCACGTCGAGCACCTGAACAAGGTGTACGAATCGACCACCGGATCGGTGGAGGCCATCGGCGACATCGACTTCACCATGCGCCGCGGCGAGCTGGTCTGCATCGTCGGCCCGTCGGGCTGCGGTAAGACCACGCTGCTCAAGTGCATCGCCGGGCTGCTCAAGCCCACCGCCGGCAGCGTCGTGCTCGACGGCAAGAAGGTCACGGGGCCGCCGCCGAACATGGCGCTGGTCTTCCAGGAGTACGGGCGCAGCCTCTACCCCTGGCTGACCGTGCGCGGCAACGTCGAGCTGCCCCTGAAGCACAAGAAGCTCTCGAAGAGCGAACGCGATCGCCTCATCGACGACGCCCTCGTCGCCGTCGGCCTCGACCACGCGGCCAAGAGCTACCCGTGGCAGCTCTCGGGCGGCATGCAGCAGCGCGTGGCGATCGCCCGCGCCGTCGCGTACCAGCCCGAGGTGCTCATCATGGACGAGCCCTTCGCCGCCGTCGACGCGCAGACCCGTGCCGATCTCGAAGACCTCGTGCGCCGTCTCCACCTCGAGCGCGGCATGTCGATCCTGTTCGTCACCCACGACATCGACGAGTCGGTGTACCTGGGCGAGCGGGTCGTGGTGCTCTCGAAGTCGCCGACGTGGGTGCAGGAAGACCTCGTCATCGACCTCGCGCCCGACCGCGACCAGATCACGACGCGGGCGCTGCCGCGCTTCACCGAGCTCCGCACGCACGTCTACGAGCAGATCCAGCGCGCCAAGCGGGGCGAGGCCGTGCGGCCGGTCGCCTGACGTGTCGTCCACGGTCTCCCCGGCCCGCGCGCGCGATGAGGACGCGGGGCTCGCCCGCAACCCGCGGCAGCTGCTTCTCGCCCTGCTCGGCGAGCAGCTCGACCTGCGCATCGAGCGACCGCTGCGCGCGGGCGTCTACCTCGACGTGCTCGACGGGGCGGGCGTGGCGGGACCGACCGCCCGCGCCACGCTCGACCGCATGGTGGTGCGCGGGTTCCTCACCCGAGGCCGGGTCGGGCGCGAGGTCGAGTACGGTCTCACCGACCACGGGCGCGTGGTGCTGCGGGAAGGGTCGGAGCGCGTGCACGCACCGGATCCGTTCTCGCCGCACGGCGGCGGGTGGACGCTCGTGACCTTCTCGGTTCCCGAGGGGCAGCGCACCCTCCGCCACCGCCTGCGCGCCGCCCTCACCTGGGGCGGGTTCGCGCCGGTGCGCGACGGCCTGTGGGTCGCCCCGGGCGAGGTCGATCTCGCCGGGGCGCTGGAGCCGCTCCGCGACGAGCTGGCCGACTCGAGCGTGGTCGCCTTCCGGGCGCGCGATCTTCCCGAGTTCCCCCTGACGGCGTCGGTGCGCGAGGCGTGGGACCTCGCCGCGCTCCGCGACATGCACGAGCGGTTCCTGGCCGTGTGGGAAGACCCCGCGCCCTCCGCGGCATCCGTCCCGCCCCTGTCGTCGCTGACGATGCTGGTCTCGGACTGGCTCACCCTGCTGCGGGCAGACCCGCGCCTGCCCGACGAGTTCCTCGGGGAGGACTGGCCCGCGCAGCGCTCGTTCGCCGCCTACCGCGCTCGCCGCGACGAGCTGCGCGACGACGCTGCGGCCGCCTTCGCCGCCCTCGACTGACCCTCGCGTCACTGAGACGCGCGAATCGGGCGAGACACCACGCCTGGCGCGATGTCTCAGCCGATACGCATGTCTCGGCGGCCCGGCGCGTCAGCCGCGGCGACCGAATCGAGCCCGGAGGTCGGGCTTTCGCACCTTGCCCGACGCCGTGCGGGGGAGCTCCTCGACGACGACGACGTTCTTGGGCAGCTTGTAGCGGGCGAGGACGCCGTCGAGGTGGGCGCGCACCGACGCGGTGGTCACCTCGGCGTCGTCGCGCAGGGTCACCACCGCCCAGGGCACCTCTCCCCAGCGCTCGTCGGGCACGCCGATCACCGCCACTCCCGAGATGCCGCCGATCTCGGCGATCAGGCTCTCCACTTCTGCGGGGTAGATGTTCTCACCGCCCGAGATGATCATGTCCTTCAGCCGATCGGCGATGAAGAGGTACCCGTCGTCGTCGAGGTATCCGAGATCGCCCGAGCGGAACCAGCCGTCGGCGGTGAAGGCCGCGGCCGTCGCCTCGGGGAGGCCGTGGTACCCGAGGAACACGTTCGGGCCGGAGATCTCGATCTCGCCCACCGTGCCCGCCGGCACCCGCTCGCCGTTCTCTCCGGCGATGCGGACGTCGGTGAAGAAGTGGGGGAGGCCGACGCTGCCCTGCTTCTCACGGGACATCGCCGGCGACAGCGCGGTCGCGCCGGGGGAGGTCTCGGTCATCCCGTAGCCCTGCGAGAACGAGAGCCCTCGCTCCTCGAAGGCGTTGAGGATGCGCAGCGGCACGGCGGAGCCGCCGCACGTGAGCTTCTGGAGGCTCGACACGTCGGTGCTCGCCCAGTCGGGATGGTCGGCCATGAGCTGGTAGGTCGTGGGGACACCGCTGAGCATCGTCACGCGGTGCCGCTCGACGAGGGCGAGCGCGCGCCCGGCTTCGAACCCCTTCTCGAGCACGAGCGTCGCGCCCTTCAGGATCACCGGCAGGGCGCCCATGCCGAGCGACGCGACGTGGAACAGCGGCGAGATCATCAGCGCGACGTCGGACGAGACGACGTCGTAGTCGACGATGCAGTTCATCGCGCACCAGGTCAGATTGCCGTGGCTGAGCACGGCCCCCTTCGCCTTCCCCGTGGTTCCGGACGTGTAGATGATCGCCGCCGGATCATCGAGGCCGACCCCCGCATCGGCGGGGTGGGGCGAGACGTCGCGCATGTGGTGCGCGAGCCCCGGAACGCCGGGTGCGCCCCCGCCGGTCAAGAACACGTGCGCGACGCGGGCCGCCTCGACGCCGTCGGCGACGCGCTCGGCGAACTCGGCGTCGTACACGAGGGCCTTCGCGCCCGAGTCGGCGAGCACGTGCGCGATCTCCGGCGGAGCGAGCCGGGTGTTGACCGGAACGAACACGGCGCCACGCTGCGCGCACCCGAACAGCACCTGGAGGAACTCGGGGCTGTTCTCGCCGAGGTAGGCGACCGCATCGCCCGCGCCGATACCCCGGTCGGCGAGCACGGCCGCGACCCGGTCGGCAGCGTCGGCGAAGGCGCGATAGGTCATCGTCCGGTCGTCGTCGAAGACGATGGCAGGCTTGTCCGGCGTCTTGCGGCGCCGCTTATCGAGCCAGAAACCGAGTCCGTGATCCTGCGTCATTGCGTGTCCTCATCGTCGAGGGGTCGGAAGCCGTCGCGGGGAGGTCAGGCGTAGAAGCGATAGAGCCCGCGCGCCACGACGGCGGGCTTGGTGCCGCCCTCGATCTCGATGGTCTGATCGACGGCGAACTGGTAGCCGCCGGGAACCTCGGTCACCTCGGCGATCACGGCGCCGCCGCGGATCTTCGCCCCCACCTTCACGGGTGAGACGAAGCGCACCTTGTCGAGTCCGTAGTTCACCTTCGTCGTGACGCCTTCGAGATCGAACAGCTCCGACCAGAACTTCACCGTCAGCGACAGCGACAAGAAGCCGTGCGCGATCGCGCCGCCGAACGGGCCGTCCGTGGCCCGCGCGGGATCGACGTGGATCCACTGGTGGTCGTCGGTGGCATCGGCGAAGAGGTTCACGCGGTCCTGGGTGACCTCGACCCAGTCGGTCCAGCCGAGGTCGGTGCCGGCAAGTCCCGCGGCGTCGGTGTAGGCGGCGGTGGTCGTCATGAGTGCTCCTTGGAGGGGTGGTGGTCAGGTGAGCGCGAGCAGGCGTGCGGCGTTGTCGAGGAGGATGCCGGGCATGACCTCGGGCTTCAGGTCGGTCTGCTCGACGTCGCGCAACCACCGGTCGGGCGTGAGCAGTGGGAAGTCGGAGCCGAAGAGGATGCGGGACTTCAGGAACGAGTTCGCGGCTCGCACGAGCTGCGGCGGGAAGTACTTCGGGCTCCAGCCCGACAGGTCGATCCACGTGTTGTGCTTGTGCGTCGCGACCGAGATCGCCTCGTCCTGCCAGGGGACGGAGGGGTGCGCCATGATGATCTGCAGCTCGGGGAACTCGGCGGCCACGGTGTCGAGCAGCATGGGATTCGACAGCGCCAGGCGGAAGCCGCGCCCCCCGGGCATCCCCGCGCCGATCCCGGTCTGGCCGGTGTGGAACAGAGCGACCACGCCGGCATCCTGCAGCGCCGCATAGAGGGGGAACCAGGCGGGCTCGCTCGGGTCGAACCCCTGCACGGTCGGATGGAACTTGAACCCGCGCACCCCGTGGTCCTCGATCAGCCGTCGAGCACGGTCGACGGCCGCGGCGCCCTGACGGGGGTCGACCGACCCGAAGGGGATGAGGACGTCGTTGTTGCGGGCCGCTCCCTCTGCGATCTCCTCGCTCGAGAGCGGCGGATGCTGCAGGGCGGTCGTGGCATCGACGGTGAACACGACGGCGGCCATGTCGCGCTCACGGTAGTAGGCCGCGATCGCGTCGAGGTCAGGACGCTCCAGATCGGCGCTGAAGTATGCCGACGCCGCGTCGGCGAGATCCGGGGGCAGCGAGCTGTGCCCGTGATCGTCGACCTCCACGTGCACGTGCACGTCGATCGCGCGGATCGACGAGAGGTCGATCGCCGGTTCGTAGCGGGTCATCTCGGCTCCGTTGCGCGGGGAAGGGGATGCGGCGGCTCAGGAACGGGGGCGCTGCAGGTCGTCGGGAAGGGCGGGGAATCGCTCGCCGACCGACTGCTGGTGCTCGCCGATGAGTGCGGGGAACTCGTCCTGGAGGGCTTGGACGCCCCATCCGCCGTCGTGGTAGGCGGTGACGACCGGCTCGGGGTGAGACCACAGCTGCAGCCGGTCGCCGCCGACACCGATCGCCTGACCGGTGACGTCGCCCGCCTCGTCGGAGGCGAGGTAGGCGATCAGCCCCGACACGTCGTCGGCGGTACCGAAACCGAGGTCGTGACGGTAGAACGCGGGCATCGGCTCCCCGGCCGTATCGGCCTCGACGGCGGCGGCGAAGTACGGGACCGTCGCGGTCATCGCCGTCGCCGCGACGGGCACGACGACGTTGGCCGTGATGCCGGCCTTCTTCAGCTCGAGTGCCCAGGTGCGCACCATGCCGACGATCCCGGCCTTGGCGGCGGCGTAGTTGGTCTGACCGAAGTTGCCGCGCTGCCCGGTGGGCGACCCGATGCAGATGATGCGACCGGCGATCTCGTTGGCGCGCATGTAGGTCGCCGCTTCGCGAACGCAGGTGAACGTGCCGCGGAGGTGCACGCCGATGACGGTGTCGAAGTCGTCGTCGCTCATCTTCCAGAGCACGGTGTCGCGCAGGACGCCGGCGTTGGTGACGAGGATGTCGAGGCGGCCGTAGGTGTCGACGGCTGTCGAGACGAGCAGCTGCGCCGTCTCGGTCGGCCCGACCGGCGCGACGACCGCGACGGCCGTGCCTCCGGCGGCCTCGATGCCGGCGACGGCTTCGGCGGCGGTGGCCGCATCGACATCGTTGATGACGACGGACGCGCCCTGACGGGCGAGTTCCTGCGCGTAGGCGAGGCCGAGGCCGCGGCCGGATCCGGTGACGATGGCGACTTTGCCGTCCAGGGACATGAGGGCTCCTTCGTTGGTGTCTTCATTGAACAGTCACATCGTTGAGATTGTCAATTATTGATTCCACCATGATTTGCTACGCTTCCGCCATGGCAACGGACGGCACCGCTCCCTCGGACGGCTTGGCATCGGTGTCGCTCGCGGCCGACCTCAGCTTTCTGATGGCACGCGCGAACGCTCTCTCGCTGGCCGCGGGGAACGCGGCGCTGCGACCGTTCGGTCTCAGCGTGCGATCGTTCTCGGTCCTCGCCCTGACGGTCGATGGCCATCGACCCACCCAGCGCGACCTCGCCACGTTCCTCCGGCTCGATCCGAGCCAGGTCGTGGCGCTGGTCGACGGGCTCCAGCAGCGCGGATTCGTCGAGCGACGACCCGATCCGAACGATCGCCGCGCGAACGTCGTCGTCGCGACCGGCGAAGGGCGAGGGGTCTACTCCTCGGCGGTCGTCGCGGCGCGTGCCGCCGAACGGGAGCTGCACTCCGCCCTCGATCCTGCGGAGCGCGAGCAGCTGGCCGCCCTCCTGCGACGCGTCGCCTTCGTCGACTGACCGGTCGAGCGCTCCGGCCGGTCAGGAGCGGCTGACCGCGGTCTCCAGATCCGCAGCATCCGTCGTCGGCGCCTCGCGCACCTTGTCGATCATGTCTCGGAGCAGGGCGTTCAGAGCCTGCACGTGCGCGGGGTCCATGCCCTCGAGGATGATGTCCTGCCCGATGTTCGAGACCGGCAACATGTCGGCGTGCATCTGCGCGCCCGCCGGTGTGAGGTAGAGCGGACGGGAGCCGCGAGGGCCGTCGACCAGCGCGATCAATTCGCGTTCGGCCAGCGTGGTGACGCTCTTGGAGACCACCGCTTTGTTCACTCCGATGAACTCCGTCACTTCGGTCGCCGAAGCGCCGGGACGGATGGCGAGCACCGAGAGCACACGCCAATCGTTGGTGCCGAGACCGAACCGCCGCCGCAGTTCGTGAGACTCGCGCCACACGAGCGCATTGGACAGCAGCGCGATCAAGCGCGGTGTGAAGTTCTCCGGATCGATGATGTCGGTCAGCGGTTCGGTGACCAGGTCATCCGATCCTGCGGGGAATCTCGTCGATGCAGTGCCGCGTGGCATGCAGATCCTTCCGTCGTCGGTGGGGGAACGCAGATGGGGCCCGGCCGAGAGGCCGAGCCCCATCTGGACGTCACGGGGTCAGTGCGCCATGCCCGCGAGCGCTTCGGGGTCGATCGTCGCGATCGAGCGGGTGTCTTGGAACGCCCGGATGCCCTCGATGCCCTGCTCGCGCCCGAAGCCCGACTGCTTGACGCCGCCGAAGGGTGCGCGGAGGTCGAGGCGGGTGGCGCCGTGGTCGTTGACCCAGACGTAGCCGCACTCGAGCTGGCTGCCCACCCGCTGTGCGGCGGCGGGGTCGGCGGTCCAGACCGATCCGCAGAGCCCGCCCCAGGTGTCGTTGGCCAGGCGGACGGCCTCGTCCTCGTCGTCGAACGGGATGACGGGGATCACGGGACCGAACTGCTCCTGCGTCACGACCCGCAGGTCGAGAGCGGGGTCGACGACGATCGCCGGCCGCAGGAAGTTGCCGCCCGCCAGGTCGCCGCCGGGCAGTTCGCCGAACTCGCGCACGTCGGCACCGGCGTCTTTGGCCTCCTGGATGATCTCTTCCACGAACGCCTTCTGCGCGGCCTGGTGGAGGGGGCCCATCGTGGTGCCCTCGTCGAGGCCGTAGCCGATCACAGCCTTCTCGAGGCGGGCGGAGAGTCCCGCGACGACCTCGTCGAGCCGGGAGCGGTGCACGAAGACGCGCTTGGCGTTCATGCAGATCTGCCCGGTGGTGTCGTAGATCGCCGCGTAGAGGCGGTCGAGGTGCGTGTCGTCGATCTCGGCGTCGGCGAGGAACACCGCCGCGTCGTTGCCGCCGAGCTCGAGCGTCACCCGCGTGAGCGAGCTCGACGCCATCTCCATGATGCGCTTTCCACCGTTGACCGAACCCGTGAAGCAGACCTTCGCGATGTCGGTGTTCTTGATGAGGCCGGCCATGTTCTCGTCCTTGCCGGTGACGACGTTCAGCACGCCCGGGGGCAGCTTCTCGGCGATGCGCTGCACGACGCGGGTCGTGGCCAGCGGCGCCGAGGGCGGCGGCTTCACGATCGCGGTGTTGCCGGCCAGCAGCGCGTGGGGGAGGGCGGCTCCCAGGATCGCGATCGGCCAGTTGAACGGAACGATGACCGTGACCACGCCGATCGACTGGTACGCGACCTCCGTGGAGACGGGGATGGCGCCGGGGATCACCGGCAGCGTCTTGGTCGTGTCGACCTCGTCGGCCAGCATGAGTGCGAGGTTCCAGCGGATCTCGAACACGAGGGCGTCGACCCAGGATTCGAAGCGGACCTTCCCGTTCTCCTGCGACAGGATCGCCGCATCCTCGTCGCGGTCGTCGGCGATGCCCTTGATCGCCTCGCCCATGATGCGGGCGCGCTCCTTCGCGCCCAGCGCCGACCATGCCGGGTAGGCGGCCTTCGCGGCGGCCACGGCATCGGCGACGTCGTCGACGGATGCTGCGGCAGCCTCCCCGACGATCGCTCCGGGCTTGGCGGGGTCGGCGATCGAGAGCGTGTTCTCGGTGAACCGCTCCTCCCCGCCGATGTACAGACCTGTGCGCGTTCCCGCGCTGGTCAGAACGTCTCCAGTCATATCGACATCCACCTCTCTGTGAGTCGTTTCCGGGAGAGAACGACGCCGTTTCCCCCGATTCTGTGGGCTGAGCGCGTGCGCCACAACCTCTGTCCGGAGTTTACGTGCATTCCTGTTTACATGTAAAGAGCTTCGTGCTAGCGTCACTTCCGTCGCGGGGTGAAACGCCCTCGACAGCCCGAGAGTGTCGAAGAAGATGCCTGGTCAGGCGCCGTAAATCGGCATGCGTATCAATCAACGAGGAGAGATGCGATGAGTACGAAGACCCTGGATGCGGGGGCGCTGCACAGCGTCGCGGAGCTCGAGGAACTGTCTTTCGAGCTGCGCACCAAATTGCTGGAGCTCTGCGGAACCTACGAGGGGGCCGTGCACATCGGCGGCGATCTGTCGGCCGCCGACATCTTCACCGTGCTGTTCCACTACGGGATGCACGTCGACCCCAGCGACATCAGCAACCCGGAGCGCGACCGCTTCGTGCTGAGCAAGGGCCATGCGGCCGTGTGCATGTACATCACGATGGCCATGCGCGGCTTCTTCTCCTACCAGGGCATCGTCGACACCTACGGTCAGCTCGACAGCGCGTACGGCATGCACCCCTGCAAGGTGCAGCTGCCCGGCGTCGAGGCGTCGACCGGTTCGCTCGGTCACGGTCTTCCGCTCGCCGTCGGCATGGCGCTCAGCGCCCGGCACCGCGGTGACGACCACCGCGTGTTCACGCTCCTCGGCGACGGCGAGACCGGCGAGGGCTCGGTGTGGGAGGCGGCGATGGCCGGCCGCAGCAACAAGCTCGGCAACCTCGTGGCCTTCATCGACCGCAACCGTCAGCTCATGACGAGCCACGCCGAGGAGCGGGTCATGTTCGAGCCCTACCCCGACAAATGGCGGGCCTTCGGCTGGAACGTCGTCGAGATCGACGGCCACGACATGGGCCAGCTGGTGGGCGCCATCGACGCCCTCCCCGCGCCCGACAGCGACGTCCCCACCGTGATCATCGCCGAGACCATCAAGGGCAAGGGCGTCGACTTCATGGAGCGCAACCTCGCCTGGCACGCCGGATCGCTCGGCGCCGCCGACCTCGAGAAGGCTCTCGCCGCCCTGCAGTCCTCACGCACGAAGGAGAACGTCTGATGCCCACCACCTTCACCTTCGGCGAGTTCCTCGGAGCCCGTTCGGTCATCGGGTCGACCCTGGCCGAACTGGGCGCCGAGCACCCGAACCTCTGGGTGCTCACCCCCGACATCGGCGCCACCCTCGTGGAGTTCCGCGACAAGTTCCCCGACCGCTTCATCGACGTCGGTCTCGCCGAGCAGGCCTGCGTCGGCATCGCCGCCGGTCTCGCGTACGACGGCAACATCCCTGTCGTGTCGGGGATGCTGCCCTTCCTCTCGATGCGCGCGCTCGAGCAGGTGCGCAGCGACGTCTGCTACCCGAACCTCCCCGTCAAGATCATCGGCACCCACGGCGGTCTCGTCGGCAACGGCGGATCGACGCACTACGCGGTGGAGGACCTCGCGCTGATGTGCGCGTTGACCAACATGACGGTCACCTCCATCGGAGACCCGCTGATGGTCGGCGAGATCATCCGCCAATCGATGACCATGACCGGGCCGATCTACATCCGTCTGGCCGTCGGCAAGAAGGACAAGGTGCTGTACGAGCCGGGCGAGCACGACGTGCGCATCGGCAAGGGCATCGTCGCCCGCGAGGGCACCGACGCCACCATCTTCACCCACGGCACGACCGTCGCGCAGGCGCTGGACGCCGCCGACGAGCTCGCGAAGGACGGCCGGTCGATCCGCGTCGTCGACATGTTCACGCTCAAGCCGATCGACGAGGAGCTCATCGTTCGGTGCGCCGACGAGACCGACGGACGATTCGTCGTGCTCGAGGACCACCTCGCCTACGGGGGACTCGCCTCGCGCATCGCCGACGTGGTCGCCGACCGCGGCGTGCGGCTCACGACCTTCGAGCGACTGGGGATCCCGCAGGTGTACGCCGGCTTCGGCGACGACGAGGAGCTGCGCAACAAGCACGGGTACGGACCGGCGGCCACGGTGGCCGCGCTCCGGCGCGCGGTCTCCGCGCAGCACTGATCGACCCCACCTCGGTTCAACGGAGAAGCGAATGAGAACGGTAGCGGTGACACGGATCGGCAGTCTGCGCGATCCCGACGAGAACACCCGAGGACGCATCGGCGTCGTCGACTTCCCCGAGCAGCCGCTCGGGCCCGAAGACGTCCGCATCCGGGTCGCCTACTCGGCGATCTGCGGATCGGACCCCCACCTCGCCGAGGGGTTCTTCGGCACCGACGTGCCCATCGGGCTCGGCCACGAGCTGTCGGGGGTCATCGAGGCGCTCGGCGAGCGCGCGACCCGGAACGGTCTGAAGGTCGGCGACCGGGTGGCGGGCAACTTCCTGCGGTTCTGCGGAACCTGTCGCCCCTGCCAGGAGGGCAGGCAGCAGTTCTGCGAGAACATCCAGGACTACAACCGCCCCGGCATGGCGGAGACGGTGACCTGGCACGAGTCGCAGGTGTACCGGCTCCCCGACGACGTCACCCTTCTGCAGGGCAGCATCCTCGAACCGACCTCCGTGGCGGTCCGCATCGCGGACAAGGCGCGGGCCCGGGTGGGAGATCGGGTGGCGATCTGCGGCGGCGGGCCGATCGGGCAGCTCACCCTGCAGGTGATGAAGATGAACGGTGCGACCTCGCTCACGATGATCGAGCCCATCGCCGAGAGGCGCGAGATGGCGCTCCGCCACGGCGCGGATTTCGTGATCGACCCCGTGACCGACGACCAGGCCGCACTGGCGGCCGAGATCACCGACGGCCGCGGGTACGACGTCGTGATCGACGCCTCCGGATCACCCCGCGCCGTGCGGGGCCTGCTCGACATCGCCGCCAAGGGCGCGACCGTCGTCTACGGGGCGATGTATCCCGAGAACTACGAGCTGCCGCTCAACCTCTCGGACTACCTCTACCTGAAAGAGCTGACGCTGACGGGCATCTTCGTCTCGCCCTACGCGTTCCCCCGGGCGCTGCAGATCCTGCCCTATCTGCAGCTCGACGAGCTGACCGAGGCGGTCTACGACCTCGAGGACGCGGTCGAGGCGTTCGCGGTGCACGTCAGCGGTCGCTTCCCGAAGGTCGTGCTGCGGTGCAACGACATCGACGACGAAGGAGGCATCTCATGACCACCGCCGAACAGGCGCCGAGGGTCGCTTCGACCTCGATCGCGCTCGAGGCCCGGGACATCGTCAAGCGCTTCGACGGTGTGCACGCCCTGAACGGCGCCCGACTCTCGGTGCGGCCCGGCGAGATCCACGCCCTTCTGGGCGAGAACGGGGCCGGGAAGTCCACCCTCATCAAGGTGCTCACGGGTGTCTACGCGCCCGACGGCGGCACCCTGTTGCGCAACGGAGAGGAGATCGAACTCGCCAACGTGCGCGTCGCGAACCGTGCCGGCATCGTCGCGCTCTACCAGGAGCTGTCGATCATCCCCACGATCAGCGTCGCTGAGAACATCCTGCTCGGAGAGCAGACGCCCTCCCGCGGCGGCATCGTGAGCTGGCGCGCGATGCGCCGTCAGGCGCGCGAACAACTCGACCGCATCCACCAGAAGATCCCGCTCGGGAAGCTGGCGGGCGAGCTGTCGCCGGTGCAGCAGACGATGGTCGCGTTCGCGCGGGCGCTCGCCACCGACGCTCGGGTGCTGATCCTCGACGAGCCGACCGCCTCTCTCACCGACACCGAGATCTCGGAGCTGTTCACGGTGCTGCGCGGGCTCCGCGACGAGGGAGTGGCGATCGTCTACGTGTCGCACCGCCTGGAGGAGGTCTTCGAGCTCTGCGACCGCCTGACGATCATGCGCAACGGCGAGACCATCGTGACGAAGGATGTCGCCGACTCGCACATCGACGAGGTGATCTCCAACATGGTCGGGCGCCCGGGCGGAGACCTCTACCCGGAGCGCACCCCGGTCGGCACCGACGTCGCCCTGAGCGTGGAGAACCTCCAGGGGCGGCGGGTGAAGGACGTCTCGTTCGTGGCGCACCGCGGAGAAGTGCTCGGGATCGGCGGACTCGCCGGGGCCGGCCGCAGCGAGCTGCTGCGCATCCTCGCCGGGGCGCAGAAGCGCGCGGGCGGAACGATCACGGTGGGCGAACACGAGCTCGGACACTCCGCGAGCGTCGGACGCGCGCTGGATGCCGGGATCGCGCTCGTCCCGGAGGAGCGACGCACCCAGGGCGTGATCCTCGGGAGCACCATCCGCGACAACATCGCAGTGGCGAACATCCCCGGGGTCAGCTCCTTCGGCATGGTGTCGGGGGCGAAGATCTCCGACATCGTCACGCGGGGGATGTCCGACCTGCAGATCAAGGCGCGCAGCTCCCGGCAGCCCGTGGGGGAGCTGTCGGGCGGAAACCAGCAGAAGGTCGTTCTCGCCAAGATGCTGGCGCGCAACCCGCAGGTCCTCCTGCTCGACGAGCCCACGCGCGGCATCGACGTGGGGACGAAGGCGGAGATCTACCGCCTCATCCGGCAGCTGGTCGCCGGGGGCACCACCGTGATCGCCGTGAGCTCCGAGCTTCCCGAGCTCATCGGGATGTGCGATCGCATCATCATCATGCACGAGGGCCGGATCTCCGGCGACGTGCCCGCCGACGGGGCGGACGAGGAAGTCCTCCTGTCGTACTGCTACGGAAAGGCCCAGTCATGACCACCACGCAGAACCCCGGGATCGAGGACGCCTCCCGCACCCGGGCCGTACCCCGCCGCTCGGTGGGGCAGGCCCTCTTGTCGAGCGGCACGGTGCTGGCGCTCGTGGTGCTGGTCGTCTTCTTCTTCGCGATGCGACCCGACGTCTTCCTCACCTTCACGAACGTGAGGAACATCCTCTACCAGGTGGCGATCCTCGCCATCATCGCCGGGGCGCAGTCGCTCGTGATGGTCGTCGGCGACTTCGACCTCTCGGTGGCGGCGACCTCCGCGCTGGCGGGGGCGGTGGCCGCATCCCTCATGCTCGGCGGGATGCCGGTGGTGCTGGCGATCCTCATCGCCCTCGCCGTCGGACTCCTGATCGGCATCGCGAACGGCCTGCTCGTGGCGTACCTCAACCTCTCGGCGTTCGTCGCGACCCTGGCGACGCTCACGTCGGTCACGGGCCTCGCCTACCTCGTCACCGAGGGCACCACGCTGTTCAACCTTCCGCCGGAGTTCAACGCACTCGGGCAGGGGCGGTTCCTCGAGATCCCGCTGCCGGTCTTCTTCGCGATCGCGATCCTGCTCATCCTCTGGTTCGTCCTCAAGTACACGACGCTCGGGCGGCGGTGGTACGCGACCGGCGGCAACGTGGAGGTCTCACGCCTCTCCGGCGTCAACGTGCGCCGTGCGCGTCTGCTCGCCTTCGCCTTCGCCGGGCTGGTCTCGGCCATCGGCGGCATCCTGCTCGCGGCGCGCCTCGGCAGTGCGAGCGCCGTGCAGGGCGAGGACAACCTCCTCTTCTCGGTGGCCGCGGTCTTCCTCGGCATGACCGTGATCCGCTCCGGCGCGGCGAACATCGTCGGCACCGTCGTCGGTGTCGCGATCATCGGCGTGATGAGCAACGGCCTCAACATCCTCGGCGTCAACGCCTACGTGCAGCAGGTCGTCACCGGCCTCATCATCATCGCCGCCGTCACGCTGTCCTCGTTCAAGAGCCGAGAGAGATAGACGCAGAAACTCACCCGAAAAGAACCGGGCGCCACCCCTGCCCGGGCACCACACAGCACAAGCGCAACGACACAAAGGAGTATGAAGTGCGTATACGAATCAAGGCCATCGCGGCCGCAGCCGCCGTCGCGGCCCTCGCCCTCACGGGTTGCTCCACCGGCGGTGCCGGTGGCGGAGGCGACGACGACACCTTCAAGGTCATCGCCTTCACGTCGGGCAACCAGACACCCGTCGGTGCCTGGTGGGTCAAGGCCGTGCAGGAGAAGGCCGACGAGCTCGGCTGGGATCTCACGATGATCCAGGGAGACTTCGACTTCCAGAAGATGAACCCCGCCGTCGAGAGCGCCATCGGGCAGGGCGCCGACGCCATCTTCAACGGCTACACCGACTACGCCTCGATCAGCTCGATCATCACCGCGGCGAAGGACGCGAACATCCCGATGTTCGCGATGGACGCCGGCACCGAGGCCACAGACGGCTTCGCGTTGAACATCACCGCCGACCAGCAGGGGATCGTCGACCAGACCGTCGACGAGATCGACACGACCCTCGGCGGTCTCGAGGGCAAGAACATCATGGTGATCGGCCACGACCCGCACCCCGGCATCCGGCTGCGCGCCGGGCTCGCCGCCGAGGCGTTCGAGGCAGCCGGCGCGAACATCGCCGGCGGCTCCATCCAGAAGGTCACCTCCCCTGCGACCGGACGCACCGAGGCACTCGCCCTGGTGACCGACTACCTGCAGGCCAACCCCGGCGGGCTCGACGCGGTCTGGGTCGGATGGGACGACGCCGCTCTCGGTGCCGCGCAGGCGCTGAACGAGGCCGGGTCGGATGCCGTGGTCACCGGCGTCGACGCGACCAGCGAGGCGATCGCCGCCATCGAATCCGGCGGAACGTTCCTCGCGACGGTCGAGCAGCCCTGGCCGAGCATCCTCGACACGGTGGTCGAGGCGATGGTCGCCTACCAGGAGAGCGGAACGATGCCGTCGAGCAACTTCGACGCCGTCGCGACGACGCTCGTCGACAAGGCCAACGCGTCGACGATCACCCCATCCGACAAGCTCTGATCCATCCTCCGCGGGGGCGGGCGTCGCCGCCCGCCCCCGCACCCCTCTCTCCTGCATCTCCCCGGGCGCGTGCTCGCGCGCCCCGTCGAAAGGAATCCCCATGCGCTTGGAAGGCAAAGTCGCCATCATCACCGGCGGTGCCAGCGGCATCGGCCGGGCGACCGTCGAGAAGTTCGTCCGAGAGGGCGCGAAGGTGCTCATCGCCGACATCTCGCTCGAGAGGGCGCAGCAGGCGGTGGATGAGATCACGGCCGCGGGCTTCGACGGCGCCACCGCGGCGTGCCGGGTCGACGTCTCGGTGTTCGCCGAGGTCGAGGCCATGGTGGCGAAGGCGGTCGAGATCTTCGGCACGCTCGACGTCATCTTCAACAACGCCGGGATCGCCGGCGGCAAGCCCCTGCTCGACCACGACCCCGCCGTCGACTACGAGCCGATGATCCGCATCGACCAGGACGGCGTCTACTACGGCATCCTCGCCGCGGGTCGGCAGTTCCGCGATCAGGGCACGCCCGGGGTCATCATCAGCACGTCGTCGATCTACGGCGAGCAGGCCGCCGAGCTGTCGTTCACGTACAGCGCCGCGAAGGCCGCGGTGATCTCGTTCACGCGGTCGGCCGCGTACGAGCTCGCGCAGTACGGCATCCGCGCCGTGGCGATCACCCCGGGACGCGTGGGCACCGCGATCATCAACCAGTTCAGCGACGAGCTCAAAGAGACGTTCGCGAGCGAGCAGTTGCGCAACAAGATGACCCAGCCGTCCGAGATCGCCGACGTGGTGGCCTTCCTCGCCTCCGACGAGGCCAACGTCATCAACGGCACGGTCGTGCATGTCGACGACGGCTACTCCGTCTTCAAGCAGCGGCTCGACCTGCCCACCTTCTAGCGATGAATCCCGACCTCGAGCTGGACCTCGACCTCGCCTGCCACATCAACGTCCTCGTGCCCGACGTCGAGCCGCGTGCACTCGGTGCCGCGCTCGGCACCCTGGCCGAGCTCGGCTACCGCCGCGCGGTGCTCCCACCCCTCGACCCGGAGACGACGGATGCTGCGGAGCTGAGAGCACTCTTCTCGGAGAGCGGCCTCGCACCGATCACCATCGCGGGTCAGGCGCCGGGAGCCGACGTCTCCTCCGACGATCCCGATGAGGCGGCGGCCGGTGTTGCGATGCTGCGCGCGGCCGTCGATCTCACCGTCGCCCTGGGGGGCGATCAGATGAACGGCGTGCCCTACGGCCTGTTCTCCCATCCCACGGCGCCGGTGCCGGAACGTCGTCGGGACCGCTCGGCTGCCGCCGTGGGGCGGGTCGCCGACTACGCCCACGATCGCGGTGTGTCGATGACCTTCGAGGTGCTCAACCGGTACGAGACGTCGATGGTCAACACCGCCGAGCAGGCGATGGACTTCGTCGAGCGCAGCGCGTCCGATCACCTCCGGATCCACCTCGACACCTTCCACATGGCGGTCGAGGAGGCCGACCTCGGAGCCGCCATCCGGCTCGCGCTGCCCAAGCTCGCCTACCTCGAACTGGGGCAGTCCGGCCGGGGTCTCCTCGGCGGCGGCGCGGTTGACCTCCCCGGGGTCGTCGGCCGCGCCATCGACGACGGGTACGCCGGTCGCTGGGGCGTCGAGGCGTTCTCGCGGCGCGGGCTCATCGAACCCGTGGCCGACGCACTGGCGATCTGGCGGTCGCCGTTCGATGATGGCAGGGTGCTCGCCGAAGACGCTCTGCGAGTGATCCGCCGCGGCTGGTCGACGAGCGTCGCCGGCCGACGTGCTCAGCGCCTCTCCCGCGGCGCGACCGTCTGAGCGCACCACCCGATCGAAGACGAAGGGAATGACGATGTCCACCATCACGGAGGCCGACAACCGCCTCATCGACGAGACGGCGACCGAGGGGAAGATCTACCTTGACGGCGCCTGGGTGCCGGGCGGCGGCGGCACCGCAGCATCCATCGCCCCTGCCACGGGCGAGACGATCGCCACCGTCGGGCTGGCCTCGCCCGACGACGTCGCGCGGGCCGCCGAGTCGGCCGCCCGCGCGCAGAAGGAGTGGGCCGCGACCCCGCATCCCGTGCGCGCTGCGGTGCTGCGCCGCGCCGGGCAGCTGTGGGAGCAGCACGCCGACGAGATCATGGGGTGGAACATCCGCGAGGTGGGGGCGATCCCGCCGCTCGCCGGCTTCGCCCTGCACGTGACCGCGGAGGAGTGCTACGAGGCGTCGGCGCTCCCGTCGGCCCCGCTCGGGTCGATCCTCTCCAGCGCCGAGCCCCGCCTGTCGCTCGCCCAGCGCGTGCCGGTCGGCGTCGTCGCGGTGATCTCGCCGTTCAATGTGCCGCTCATCCTCGGCATCCGCGCCGTCGCGCCGGCCCTGGCCCTCGGCAATGCGGTGCTGCTCAAGCCCGACCCGCGCACGATCATGACCGGCGGCGTCGCGATGGTGCGCATCTTCGAGGAGGCGGGCCTGCCCGCAGGACTCCTCCAGCTCGTGCCGGGCGGCGCCGACGTCGGTGAGGCGCTGGTCACCGATCCCCGCGTGCGCGTCATCGCGTTCACCGGCTCGACCCGTGCGGGCCGCATCGTCGGCGAGCTCGCCGGTCGTCACCTCAAGCGCGCGCACCTCGAGCTGGGCGGCAACTCCGCCTTCCTCGTGCGCGCCGATGCCGACGTCGACCAGGCGGTGAACCTCGCCACGTGGGGCGCGTTCCTGCACCAGGGCCAGATCTGCATGACCGTCGGGCGCCACATCGTGCACGAGTCCCTCTTCGACGAGTACGTGGCCAAGCTCGCGGCGAAGGCCGACTCGATGGTCGTCGGAGACCCGGCCGCCGGACAGGTGCACCTCGGCCCCCTCATCGACGAGGTTCAGCGCGACCGCGTGCACACGCTGGTGCAGGACGCCGTGGCGCAGGGCGCGACCCTCGCCGCCGGCGGAACCTACGAGGGCCTCTTCTACCGCCCGACCGTGCTCGCGAACACCCCGCGCGACGCCGCCGCGTACTGCGACGAGGTCTTCGGGCCCGTGGCGTCGGTCGTGTCGTTCTCGACCGATGACGAGGCGGTGGCCCTGGCCTCCGAGACCGATTACGGGCTCTCGCTCGGCATCGTCAGTCGCGACACCGCGGCGGCCCTCGAGCTCGCGCAGCGCATCCCGACCGGGATCGTGCACATCAACGACCAGACCGTCAACGACGAGGCCAACGCCCCGTTCGGCGGGGTCGGGGCATCGGGCACCGGCTCGCGCCACGGCGGGGCCGAGGCGAACATCGACGCGTTCACCGAGACCCGGTGGATCACGATGCGGCGCGAGCCCGGTCAGTACCCGCTCTGACGCCGAAGCCGTCGCGCTGCTCGAGCGTGCCCGTTTCCGCCGAACCGCCCTGCTTCTCCGGGGCATCTCGGCGGAAACGGGCACCCTCGCCGCGGAGCGAGCCGTCGCGTCAGGCGCGGTCGAGCACGAACCGGTCGCGGCCGACCGCTGCGCCCACGGCGACCTGGGCGACGGGCACGGCCAGCAGCACGAGGAGCGACAGCATCCACTGTCCGTCGATCCCGTGGAGGGCGCCGAAGACCGGCGGACCGAGGGCGGCGAACAGGTAGCCGACCGACTGCGACATGCCCGACAGGGCCGAAGAGGCGACCGAGTCGCGGGCGCGCTCCGCCATGAGCGTCAGCGACATGTTCAGCGAGGCCCCCGCGCCGAGGCCCGCGCAGAGCGCCCAGACGGTGAGGGCGCCGGGGGCCACGAGCAGCCCGAAGACGCCGATGATGCTCGCCACGGGGAGCACCGCGGGAATCCAGCGGCGAGCCCGACCCCGCAGCAGCAGGGGGACGGTGAGCGAGCCGACGATGGTCATGATCTGGAAGATCATCGTGTCGAAGCCGGCGGTCACCGCCGATCGTCCTTGCGAGACGGCGAACGGGGCGAGCCAGGTCACCAGCATGTAGAAGTACGCGGACTGCAGCGCCATGTAGCCCGCCACGAGCCAGGCGACCGGGTCTCGCCAGATCCCCGTGCCGCGGAGCTTCGTGCCGACACTCGCCCGCGGAGCGCGGGCCGGGGCCACGTACCCGTCGCGTCGACGGGCCTGGGCCATCGCCCACATCCACAGGGCGATCGCGATCGGGAGCAGCGCCGCGGTGCTCGCGAGCGCCACCCGCCACCCGTCCGCTCCACCCCCTGCGGCGATCGAGATCGGTACGACGACCCCCGAGGCGATCGCGCCGAAGCCGCCGAGCAAGGCCGTGTACAGCCCCATCATGAGCGGCACGCGGGTGCCGAAATCGCGCTTGATCACCGCGGGCATGAGCACGTTCGCCACCGCGAGGGCCGCACCGATGAAGATCGTGCCGAGCCAGAGGTTCGCACCGGCCCCCGGCCACGACCGCCACGCGGTTCCCGCGCCGAGTGCGATGAGCGAGATCAGCACGACCCGCGACATGCCGAACCGCGACGACAGGGCGTGGGCCGCCGGCGAGACGAGGCCCCAGGTCACCAACGGCACCGAGGCCAGCGCGCCGAGCGCCGCCGTGCTCGTGCCCTGGTCGGCGGCGATCTGGTCGAGGAGCGGCCCCACTCCGGTGATCGTGGTGCGCATGTTCGCCGCGATCACGCAGACCGCGCAGACGAGGAGAGCGACGCCCGGGCCGCGACGGGGGGAGGGTGAGGTCACGATCGTCGGACTCTACTCCGGGGCGGAGCGGATGCTGCGCGCGACTGTGCCGTCGTCACACGAGCCGCGTCTCGAGCGGCCAGCCCGTGTACGCCTCGGCGAGGTAGGTGCGCCCGGCCTCCGACTCGACAACCGAGCGCAGCTCGCCGAGCTGCCGGCGGTGGTCGAACTCGCTGGCCTCGGGGGTGGAGTGCAGCATCGTCGTCATCCACCACGAGAAGTGCTGCGCCTTCCAGATGCGGCGCAGCGCCACCTCCTGGTAGGCGTCGAGGGGACGTTCGTCGTCGTCGTCCAGAAGAGCGACGAGAGCCGTGTGCAGCAGCACGACGTCGGCGACGGCGAGGTTCATGCCCTTCGCTCCCGTGGGAGGCACGGTGTGCGCGGCGTCCCCGACCAGGGCGACCCGGCCGTGCCGGAGCTCGGGCGCGACGAAGCTGCGGAAACGCAGCACGTCGCGTTGGAAGATGTGTCCCTCCTGCAGCTCGGTGCCGGGCACCCGCAGGCGAAGGGCCTCCCAGATCTGCTCCTCGGTGAGGGCATCGGGGTCGGCGTCGGGGTCGCACTGGAAGTACATGCGCTGCACGGTGGCGCTGCGCTGGCTGATGAGGGCGAAGCCGTCGGGGGAGTTGCTGTAGATCAACTCGTCCGAGCTGGGCGGCGCCTCGCAGAGGATGCCGAACCACGCGAAGGGGTACTCGCGGAAGAGGTCCCCTCGCGTCCCGCCGGTCACCGCCGACCGCACGACCGATCGCGAGCCGTCGGACCCGACGACGAAATCGGCTTCGATCTCGAACGGCCGGCCCGCAGCATCCGTGCCGATCACGCGCGGGCGCGTCGTTGCCGCGTCGTCCACGCGCTCGACGGTCGCTTCGAGCCGGAGGTCCTGCCCTGCTGCGAGGCGGGCGGCGACGAGGTCGCGCAGCACCTCGTGCTGAGGGTAGAGCCAGACGCTGCGTCCGACGAGTGCGGGGAAGTCGATGCGGTGCCCCTCGCCGGCGAAGCGCAGCTCGATGCCGTCGTGACGGTTGCCGTCGGTCAGCACCCGCGTCGAGGCCCCCGTCTCGACGAGAAGGTCGACCGTGCCCTGTTCGAGGATGCCCGCGCGGATCGTGTTCTCGATCTCCTCGCGCGAGCGTCGGTCGAGCACGATCGACTCGATGCCGGAGGCGGCGAGCAGGTGCGACAGCAGCAGGCCGGCGGGGCCTGCCCCCACGATCGCGACACGCGTGCGCTCGACTGTGGTCATGGCGTCTCCTTCGACGTGCGTGCGGGGGCTGCACGGATGCTGCCGACCACTCTGCCGCGCGGGCTCGGCTCTCGTTGCCCACCATTCCCACTCGTTGGGAATCACCCCGCCGCGGCTGGCGGAGGAGATCTCATGAGTGGAGGACGCTGGAGGTGTCGATCATCCTCCGCCCGTGTCATCTCCTCCCCCCGCTACCCGACGAGTAGCGTCGTGGGGGGAGGCGAGAGTGAGCGACGGAGTGCTGCAGCGGGCGATGGGGCTGCTGCGCGCCTTCACCGAGGACGACCCGCAGCTCACCGCGAGCGAGCTCGCCGCGCGGTCGGGGCTCGCCCTGTCGACGGTGCACCGCCTCATCGCGATGATGCTCGCCGAGGGGATGCTGGCGCGCACCACGGGGCACCGGTACGCCGTCGGCGCGCGGCTGTGGGAGATCGGCGAGCTGTCGCCTCTCGCGGCCCAGCTGCGCGAGACGGCGCTTCCCCACATGGTGCGGCTGTACGAGGCGACCGGTGAGAACGTCCACCTCGCGGTGCTCGACGATCCCACCCCTGCCGCAGCATCCGCGATCTTCGTCGGGCGCATCACCGGGCGCTCCTCGGTGCCGACCATCAGCCGCAGCGGGGGGAGGCACCCGCTGCACGCGACCGGGGTCGGCAAGGCGCTGCTCGCCACGCGCGACGACGTCTGGCTCGACGACTACCTCTCCGCCCCGCTCGAACTCGAGACCCGGCTCTCGATCACCGACCCCGAGCGCCTCCGGGCCGACATCGAGCGCGCGCGGAGCCGGGGCTACGCGACGACCCGTGAGGAGATGACGCTCGGCAACTTCTCGGTCGCCGCCGCCCTGGGCGCACTTCCGGGGCTTCCTCCGGCGGCCATCGGCATCGTGGCGCACCTGGGGGAAGCACTCGACGAACGCAGGCTCGCGCCGCTGGTGATGCAGACCGCGAAAGACCTCACCCGCGCCGTGCGCCATCCGGATTCCCACTGAGTGGGAACGAGGATGCTGCGCCCGCCATCCCCGGTGCGACTCTGTAGACACCCCACTCGAATGGACCGTCGAAGGAGACCCCATGACCGCTTTGGAGAACGCGGCGGACGCCGACCCGCGCGGCGAGGAGGCGTTCGGATCGAGCGTCGTGCTCGAGCAGACGGCGGCCGCACCCGAGTCGCTCCTGGCGTCGCCCGACATGCCGACGCAGCGTGAGATCACCGCCGAGATCGGCGACCTCCACCGTGCCGCCGCCGAGCGCGAGCAGGCCGGCGAGACCCTGCCCCGCACGCTGATCGACTTCTCGCCCTACCGCTCCAGCGTGCTGCGGCACCCGACGAAGAACCCGCGCCTGGTCGACCCCGAGACGATCGAGCTCTTCTCGCCCGCCTACGGTCAGCGCGACGTCGCCGCGATCGAGTCCGACCTCACCCTGCAGCACACCGGCGAGCCGCAGGGCGAGCGCATCACGGTGACCGGCCGAGTCGTCGACAGCTGGGGCCGCCCCGTCGCGAACCAGCTCATCGAGGTGTGGCAGGCAAACGCCGCGGGACGCTACATCCACCAGCGCGATCAGCACCCCGCCCCCCTCGACCCGAACTTCACGGGCGCGGGACGCATGATCACCGACGACAACGGCGAGTACTTCTTCACCACCATCAAGCCGGGGCCCTACCCCTGGAAGAACCACGTGAACGCCTGGCGCCCCGCCCACATCCACTTCTCGCTGTTCGGCACGGGGTTCACCCAGCGCATCATCACGCAGATGTACTTCCCGGGCGACCCGCTGTTCGCCCTCGATCCCATCTACAACACGATCGCCCGGCAGAGCGATCGCGACCGACTGATCTCGACCTACGACCACGACCTGACGGTGCCCGAGTTCTCGATGGGCTACCGCTGGGACATCGTCGTCGACGGTCCGGATGCGACGTGGTTCGAGCCCGAGGGAGAGCACTGACATGAGCGAGACCACCGAGACCCGTCGTCAGCGCGTGGCGGCACGCGGCGACGCGCCGCTCCAGCCGACCGCCGGGCAGACGATCGGCCCCTTCTTCGCGTTCGGGCTGCAGTACCCGAAGATGCACGAGGTCGTCTTCCCGCACTCCCCGGGCGCGATCGTCGTCGGCGGCATCCTCCGCGACGGCGCGGGGGCGCCCATCCCCGACGCCTGCATCGAGATCTGGGGCGCCGACAGCGACGGCACAGTCTCGCGCGGGCGCGGATCGCGCCGCCGCGACGACCACACCTTCACCGGATTCGGCCGCGCGTTCACGACCGACGAGGGCCGATTCGAGTTCTGGACCCGCAACCCCGGTTCGGTCGACGGCAAGGCGCCGTTCTTCGCCGTCGTGGTCTTCGCTCGCGGACTCCCCGACAAGCTCCACACGCGCATCTACCTCCCGGAGGACGCCGACGCGCTCGCCGCGGACGCCCTGCTGGCCTCCCTCGACGCCGACGAGCGCGCTACGCTCATCGCGACCCGCACGCCCGAGGGTCACCTCCAGCACGACATCCGGCTGCAGGGCGAGAAGGAGACCGTCTTCCTTGCCTTCTGACCCGCATCCTCTCGACGTCGGACTGCTCTCTCCCGTCAGCGCGGGGCACGATGCGGCGGTCTCGGATGCTGCGGTGCTCGACGCCCTCGTCGCGGCCGAGGTCGCGCTCGTCCGCGCGCTCGCGTCGGTGGGAGCCGCTCCCGCCGAGGTCGCCGACGACGTCTCCTCGGCGCTCGGCTGGACGGGGGCGGGCGAGGGCTGCCGGGGGCACGGCCTCGACGCGGCCGACCTCGCCGGCGCAGCCGTCGCCGCGGGCAACCCCGTCGTCGCTCTGGCGGGGATGCTGAGGCAGCGTGTTCCGGAGGCCGCACGGCCGTGGGTGCACCGGGGGGCGACGAGCCAGGACATCCTCGACAACGCCCTGATGCTGGTCGCCCGCTCGGCGGCCGATCGGGTGCGCGACGACCTCGACCGCGTCGAGGCGGCGCTCACCGCTCTCGCCGCCGCGAATCGCGACGTCGTCGCGGCCGCCCGCACCCTCACCCAGCACGCCGTGCCGACGACCGTCGGGGCGCGCGCCGCGGGGTGGGTGCGCGGCATCCGTCGTGCCATCGTGCGGCTCGACGCGGCGCGCGCAGAACTGCCCGTGCAGCTCGGGGGTGCCGCGGGCACCCTGGCGGCGTTCGTCGCCGACCTCGGGGCCGAACGCGCCGCAGAGCTCCCCGGGGCCTACGCGGCCGAACTGGGCCTCAGGCCCACCGACGCCCCCTGGCACACCGAACGCTGGCCCGTCACCGAGCTCGGCGATGCCCTCGTACAGGCGATCGACGCGGTGGGCGTCTTCGCCACCGACGTCGCCACCCTCACCCGCACGGAGATCGGCGAGGTCTCGGAGGCCGCCGGCGGCGGGTCGTCGGCGATGCCCCAGAAGGCGAACCCCGTCTCCTCGGTGCTCATCCGCTCGGCCGCCCTCCGCGCCCCGCAGCTGGGTGCCACCCTGCATCTTGCCGCCGCGCTCGCCGTGGACGAGCGTCCCGACGGCGCCTGGCACGCCGAATGGCCGACCCTGCGCGAACTCCTCCGCCTCGCGCTCGGGGCCTCCGCGCACACGGCATCGCTCGCCGCCGGGCTGACGGTCGACCGCGAGGCCGTCGCGCGCAACCTCGCTCTCACCGACGGGCTGGTCGTCAGCGAGCGCCTCGGCATCGTCCTCGTTCCGCTGATCGGGCGAGAGCGCTTCACCGCGCTGATCCGGCAGGCCGCCGACACGGATCTCGCCGACCTCGTGCGCGCGCTCCCCGAGGCGTCGGGGCTCGACGTCGACGACCTGCTCGACCCCGCCCGGTACACGGGCTTCGCCACGACGTTCGTCGACCGCCTCGGCGAAGGAGAGAACCGATGACCGTTCCCGCGCTGGCCCACACCACCCCGGTCGGCCCCGCCGATGCTCCCCTGCTGCTGCTCGGACCGTCGCTCGGCACCTCGACGATCCTGTGGGAGCGCGTCATCCCGACCCTTGCCCGCTCCCACCGCGTCGTGGCGTGGGACCTCCCCGGCCACGGGGCGTCACCCGCGTCGACGTCGCCCTTCACCGTCGCCGACCTCGCCGACGCGGTCGCCGACCTCGCGCGCGGCCTGTCGGACGCCCCCGTCCGCTACGCCGGTGTCTCGCTCGGCGGCGCCACCGGTCTGGAGCTGACCCTCCGTCACCCCGACCTCGTCGAGGCGACCGCCGCCGTCGCCTCGGGTGCGCTCCTCGGCGACCCCGACTCCTGGCACGCCCGCGCAGCCCAGGTGAGGGCGCAGTCGACCTCGGCGCTGATCACCGCCTCGGCCGGTCGGTGGTTCGCGCCCGACTCCCTCGCCCGCGAGCCCGAGCTCACGGGGCGCCTGCTCCACGCCCTGCAGGACGCCGACGACGACAGCTACGCCGCCTGCTGCGAGGCTCTCGCCGCGTACGACGTGCGAGGCCGCCTGGGCGAGATCGCCTCGCCCGTGCTGGCGCTGTGGGGCGAGTTCGACCAGGTCGCTCCCGAGGCGAAGGCCGACGAGATCGCACGAGGCGTCCGCCGCGGGCGCAGCATCCGCATCCCGGATGCCGCGCACCTGCCGCCTGCCGAGCAGCCCGCCGCGGTCGCGACCGCGCTCGACGACTTCTTCCGCCGCATCGATGAGGAGGCCGCATGACGACCCCGGATCACGGATCGACCGACGCCGAACGGCACGCGCAGGGCATGCGCGTGCGGCGGGAGGTGCTCTCCGACGCGCACGTCGACCGTGCCGTCGAGCGCACGACCGCGTTCACCGCCGATTTCCAGGACCTCATCACCCGGTACGCCTGGGGCGACATCTGGTCGCGCCCCGCGCTCGATCGCCGGTCGCGGTCGATCGCGGTGCTGACGGCGCTCATCGCGCTGGGCCACCACGAGGAGCTCGCGATGCACCTGCGCGCGGCCCTGCGCAACGGACTCACGACCGCGGAGATCTCCGAGGTCATCCTGCAATCGGCGATCTACTGCGGCGTGCCCGCCGCCAACACCGCCTTCCGCATCGCCTCCGAGGTCTTCGCCGAGGGGGACGCATGATCGACAAGCAGGTTCCGGATGCTGCGGCCGCGGTCGCGGGGATCCCCGACGGCGCGACGGTCATGATCGGCGGCTTCGGCCGTGCCGGGCAGCCCGTCGAGCTCATCGACGCGCTCATCGCGTCGGGGGCGCGGGAGCTCACGATCGTCAACAACAACGCCGGCAACGGCGACACCGGGCTCGCGGCTCTCCTGGCCGCCGGGCAGGTGCGCAGGATCGTGTGCTCGTTCCCGCGCCAGTCGGATTCGTGGGTCTTCGACAGGCTCTACCGCGCCGGCGAGATCGAGCTCGAACTCGTCCCGCAGGGCAACCTCGCCGAGCGCATCCGCGCGGCAGGCGCCGGCATCGGCGCGTTCTTCTCGCCCACCGGTGTCGGCACGCTCCTGGCCGAGGGCAAGGAGGAGCGCGAGATCGACGGGCGCCGGTACGTGCTCGAGTACCCGATCCGCGCCGACTACGCCCTGATCTCGGCCTACCGGGCCGATCGCTGGGGCAACCTCGTCTACCGCGAGACGGCGCGCAACTTCGGCCCGATCATGGCGACGGCCGCCACCACGACCATCGTGCAGGTCGACGAGGTCGTCGACCTCGGCGGCCTCGATCCCGAGACGGTCGTCACGCCCGGCATCTTCGTCGACCGCGTCGTCGCGGTGGGCGAGCGCCCGTGGCTGCGCGACGGCGCCTTCGTCGGAGGCGTCGACCTCGAGGGCTCGCCCCTCGCCGCATCCGCCGAGGAGGCGTCATGACCACCCGCATCTCGCGCAACGACCTCGCGGCGCGCATCGCCGCCGACATCCCGGAGGGCGCCGTGGTGAACCTCGGCATCGGGGCGCCGACCCTCGTGGCGAACTTCCTCCCCGAGGGCGAGGAGATCCTCCTCCACACCGAGAACGGGCTGCTCGGCATGGGCCCCGCGCCGCAGGCGGGCGCGGTGGATCCCGACCTCATCAACGCCGGCAAGCAGGCGGTCACCGCGCTGCCCGGCGCCGCCTACTTCCACCACGCCGACTCGTTCGCGATGATGCGCGGCGGCCACCTCGACGTGTGCGTGCTCGGCGCCTTCCAGGTCTCGCAGAACGGGGACCTCGCGAACTGGTCGACCGGCGAGCCCGGGGCGATCCCCGCCGTCGGCGGGGCGATGGACCTCGCCATCGGCGCGAAGGACGTCTACGTGATGACCGACCTGTTCACGAAGTCGGGCGAGCCGAAGCTCGTGGAGCGATGCGCGTACCCGCTCACCGGCGTCGGATGCGTCTCGCGCGTCTACACCGACCACGCCGTCTTCGACGTCACCCCCGACGGGTTCGTCGTGCGCGAGCTCTTCGGCGACAACACCGTCGCCTCGCTCGAGGCCGCCCTCGGGCTCTCCCTCACCGCGCCTCTGTCTCGAGATAAGGACTGACATGCCGAGCACCTGGATCTACGACGCCGTCCGCACTCCGTTCGGCCGGGCCGGCGGAGCACTCTCGGGCGTCCGCCCCGACGATCTCGCAGCGACCGTGATGGCAGCATCCGTCGCCCGCACCGGTCTCGACCCGGCCCGGATCGACGACGTGATCTTCGGCGACGCCAATCAGGCGGGCGAGGACAACCGCGACGTGGCGCGGTTCGGTGCGCTGCTGGCGGGTTTCCCGTCGAGCGTGCCGGGGGTGACGGTCAACCGTCTCTGCGGGTCGTCGCTCGAGGCGGTGATCCAGGGTTCGCGCGCGATCGAAGCGGGTGACGCCGACATCGTGCTGACCGGCGGCGTCGAGTCGATGAGCCGGGCCCCCTATGTCGTGGAGAAATCGCCCAAGCCGTTCCCGGCCGTCGGCAACCCGACGATGTGGAACACCTCGATCGGGTGGCGCATGACGAACCCGCGTCTGCGCAAAGACTGGACGATCTCGAACGGCGAGTCGGCCGAGAAGCTCGCCGGTCTCTACGAGATCAGCCGTGAGGAGCAGGACGCCTTCGCCCTGCGCAGCCACCGGGCCGCGGCCGACGCCTGGGCGACGGGGGTCTTCGACGGCGAGATCGTGCAGGTCTCGGGCAACGAGCTCGCCCGGGACGAGAGCATCCGCGAGGACACCACCCTCGACAAGCTCGCCGGGCTCAAGACGCTCTTCGCCGCGGACGGCTCGGTCACGGCGGGCAACTCCTCTCCCATCAACGACGGCGCCTCCGCTGTGCTGATCGGTGCCGAGGGCGCGCTGGATTCCGAGCCCCTCGCCCGCATCGCCGGGCGCGGGGTGTTCGGCAACGATCCCGACGTGTTCGGGATCGCCCCGGTGGAGGCGGCGAACCGGGCCCTCGCCCGAGCGGGGCGCACCTGGGCCGACGTCGATTTCGTGGAGCTCAACGAGGCCTTCGCCTCGCAGTCGCTCGCCTGCGCGAAGCTGTGGACCGAGCTCGACCCCGCGAAGCTCAACGTGCACGGCGGGGCCCTCGCCATCGGGCATCCGCTGGGCGCCTCGGGCGGCCGCGTCGTCGGCCGCGCCGCGCACGAGCTGGCTCGCCGTGGCGGAGGGGTCGCGGTGGTCGCGATCTGCATCGGCGTCGGACAGGGCCTCGCGGTCGTGCTCGAACGCTGACCCGCTCCGACCCCGCCTACGCTGGGAGGGTCCCTTCCGTCGATAGAGAAGACCCGTGACTGCTCCCGTGCTCGCCCCCGCGCCGGGTTGGCGCATGTGGCTGGTGTGGGCCGTGGGCCTCGCGGGCTACGTGCTGTCGATCACCAACCGCACGTCGCTGTCGGCGGTCGGTGTGGATGCGGCGACCCGCTTCAACGCGGATGCGTCGGCGCTGTCGATGTTCGCCGTGATCCAGCTCGCGGTCTACGGCGGCATGCAGATCCCCGTCGGGCTCCTCCTCGACCGATTCGGTGCGCGGCCCGTCATGACGATCGGCATGGTGCTGATGGCGGTCGGTCAGCTGGTGATGGCGTTCGCCTCCGACGTCGGCATCGGCATCCTCGCGCGCGTACTGCTGGGCGCCGGCGACGCCGCCATCTTCCCCAGCGTGCTGCGGGTGATCGCGACGTGGTTCCCCGCTCAGCGGGCGCCGTTCCTCGTGCAGATGACGGGCGTCATCGGCCAGCTCGGTCAGATCGTGTCGATCATCCCGCTGGCGGCGCTGCTGCACGCCACGTCGTGGAGCGTGGCCTTCGGCAGCCTTGCCGGGCTCGGGTTGCTGTTCGCGGTGCTGATCTTCGCGATCATCCGCAACCGACCGCCCAGTCGCGCGGTCGACGTCGCCGTCGACACCGACACCGGAACGATCACCGTGGTGCGCTCGGCCGCCGACCTGCGGCAGGGCTTCCGCGAGGCCTGGGCGCACCCGGCCACCCGGCTCGGGTTCTGGTCGCACTTCACGACACCGCTCGCCGGCTACGTCTTCGTGATCCTGTGGGGCTTCCCCTTCTTGACGGCGGGCGAGGGGCTGCAACCCGCCGCGGCCTCACTCGTCCTGACCGCGTTCGTGGTCTTCGGCATCGTCGTCGGGCCGGTGATGGGCGCGCTGTCGAGCCGCCACCCGATGCGGCGCTCCCTGTGGCTCGTGATTCCCTCGGTGGCGCTCCAGGCGGCGGCGTGGATCACCGTCATCGTCTGGCCCGGCCAGGCTCCGCTGTGGCTGCTGTTGGTTCTCGCATTCGCGATGGGCACCGGGGGCCCCGCATCGATGATCGCGTTCGACCATGCGCGTGCCCACAATCCGAGCCACCGCCTCAGTACCGCGACGGGCATCGTCAACGGAGGCGGTTTTCTCGCGGGGCTCCTGGCGATCCTCGCCATCGGCATCGCGATGGACCTGCAGGGGGCTGGAACGCCCGACACCTATTCGCTCGACGCGTTCCGCATCGCCTTCCTCACGCAGGTGCCGCTGTGGCTTCTCGGCACGACGTTCATCATCGTGGAGCGCAAGCGCACCCGCATCCTTCTGGGTCTCGACCCTCCGCGCCGCGCTCGGTGACCGCCGTCGCCCGGGGAACCGTCATTCCGACGCACCGGGATGCGGCGCCGCTCGTCGCCGATCGAGGGCCGCCAACCCCGCACGGACGGCGATCGTGGCGAGCGCGGCGCAGCAGAGCAGGGCGGCGATGACGACGAATCCCCCGCCCGGCCTCTCTTCGTAGAAGTAGGTCGGTCGGGATGCATCCCAGACCGGGGATTCGATGCCGTATGCGGCGCCCGCGACGAACACGACCGGCACGGCCACAGCCGACAGGACCGCGATGAGGATGAGGGCGCCCGTGCTCAACCGTCGTCTCATCGCCCCACTATGCGGCACGCGGGTGAATACGAAACCACGTCCGCGCGACGAGACCCTGACACCGGGCCGGGGTCTCGTCGCGCGGAAGGGGTCTCGCGGTCATCGGTCGCGCGGGATCAGCCCGCCAGGCGCGGGTAGTCGGTGTAGCCCTCCGGGCCGGAGCCGTAGAACGTCGCCGGGTTCGGCTCGTTCTCGGGGTGGCCGCCACGCCACCGCTCGACGAGGTCGGGGTTGGCGATCGCGAGACGCCCGACGGCGACAGCATCCGCTGCTCCGCGCGCGACGAACTCGGCCGCCTCGTCCTTCGTCGTCAGCTGACCGAAGCCGCTGTTGGCGATGAACACGCCGCCGAACCGCGAACGGAGGTCTTGCACCAGGTCGCCGGCCGGTTCGGCGTGCAGCACGCTGAGGTAGGCGAGGCCGAGGCGTGCGAGGCCGTCGACGAGCGCCTCGTAGGTGGCGCGCACGTCGGCGGGGTCGGTCTCGACGACGTCCTGGATGTTGTGCGCGGGGGAGAGGCGGATGCCGACGCGACCGGCGCCGACCTCGGCCGCGACGGCCGCGGTCACCTCGACGACGAACCGCGCGCGGGCCTGCGGAGACCCCCCGTAGAGATCGGTGCGCTGGTTCGAGACGGGGGAGAGGAACTGGTGCAGCAGGTACCCGTTCGCGCTGTGCACTTCGACCCCGTCCATCCCGGCGTCGATCGCCCGGCGGGCGGCCGCGACGAATTCGGCGCGCACGTCGTCGAGCTCTGCCGTCGTCAAGGCGTGCGGCACGGGGAAGGCCTTCTTGCCCTCGGGGGTGTGCACCTCGCCGTCGATCGCGACGGCGCTGGGGGCGACGATGCGGTCGGTGCCCGTGATGTCGGTGTGCGAGACGCGTCCGCCGTTCATGAGCTGCATCACGATGCGTCCGCCTTCGGCGTGCACCGCCTCTGCGACGGCTCGCCATCCCTCGGCCTGCTCGTCGGTGACGATCCCCGGCTGGCCGGGGTAGGCCCGCGACTCGGCGCTCGGGTACACGCCCTCGGTGATGATGAGCCCGAGGCCGGCGCGCTGGGCGTAGTGCTCGACGACGATGTCGCCGGGCACGCCGTCGGCGCCGGAGCGCATGCGCGTCAGGGGCGCCATCACGACGCGGTTGGGGAGGTCGAGGTCGCCGACGGCGAGGGGGGAGAACAGATCCACGGGGGTCCTTTCGGGGGAGGGGGCCGGCGCGTCGCGGACGGCCGACCCCCGGCCCAACGGGGAGGGCAGCGCCGCTATTCCTCGCCGGTGCTAGCCGAGGAGGTGCTCCAGCAGGATCTTCGTGCCGATGCCGATCAGCACGAGGCCTCCGGCGATCTCAGCGGGCTTCTGGAAGCGGGTTCCGACGCGGTGACCGAGCGCGACGCCGACGAACGAGACGGCGAACGTGATGACGCCGATGAGCACGACCGCCGGCACGATGTCGACGTCGAGGAACGCGAAGCTGATCCCGACGGCGAGGGCGTCGATGCTCGTCGCGATGCCGAGCAGCAGCAGCTCGCGCGGGCGGATGCGGCCGGAAGGCGCAGCATCCGGGTGTGAGCGGAAGGCTTCCCAGAGCATCTTGCCGCCGATGAGCGCGAGCAGACCGAACGCGATCCAGTGGTCGACCGGGGCGATGAGTGCGCTGAACTGCGCGCCCAGCAGGTAACCCAGCAACGGCATGACCGCCTGGAAGAGGCCGAAGGTCAGCGCCACGAGGAGGGCGTCGCGATAGACCTGGGCCTTCACGCGCACCCCCTGCGCCAGGGAGACGGCGAACGCGTCGGCCGAGACGCCGACCGAGACGACGAGCAGGTTGAAGAAGGACACGGGGCGCCTTTCTCGGCGCGCGGGCAGGCGAACGCCCGACACGTCGATGGTGTCGAGAGTCTCGTTCACCCGGAATCCGGGCGGCGCACCGGGTGAGGTCGATCTCACCAGCATGTCGACGCGCTCTGCGGGAACTACTCCCTCTCAGGCCTTCATCATGGCAACTTTCCGACGGGTTTTTCGTTCGGTGCGCCGAAAGTCCGACCGCGAGACGTCATCCGGGCGACGAGACGTCGTCCGTCGCGCGAAGTCTCGTCGCTGGGGTGAAGTCTCGTCGGCTAGGGGCCGGCCCGGGGCCTGTCAAGGCCCGTCTCCGAGGGAGAGGCGGGTGGCAGAGTCACTGGTGCAACGCGTGCGGTACAAGGGTCGGTCGCGGTTCGATCGAGATGGATCCTGCTGGTGCGCGGCGACCCCTGCGGTGAGAGTTCCTGCGGGGGTCGTTCTGCATTCGCCGAGCGGATGCTGCGCGGCCGGCCCCGCACCGCCGGCGATCAGTGCGCGCCGGGCGCGTACACCTCCACCGACTCGGGCCTCGTTCGTGCGGCGAGCACGAGCGCCAGGATGCCGAGGCCGAGCGTCGCAGCCAGCACCGAGAGCGTGCCGAGCGCTGCCAGCGGCTCCGCGAGCAGCTGCACCTCGTCGCCGGGCACCACGAGATACGCCACCTGCATCATCACCCACAGCGCCGCCTGCCCCGCGAGCACCCAGAGCGGAGCCCAACGCCACGGGTGAGGTGCGACGCCGATGCGGCCGATCTGCACGGTGGCGATGAGGCCGGCCGCGATCGGGACCACGATGCCGACGTAGCCGAGCACGCTCCAGACGGCGGGGTCGGTCGTGCGTTGCGATTCGAGCACCGCCCCGATCGCCGACGACGTCACGGGCCACAGCGCGACGATGACCAGCGCGACCGTTCCGAGGGGCTTGCGGGCGACGAGGCTCTGCTCGCGAGTGAGTCCGATCGCGAAGGTCAACACACCGACCGCCCAGGCGACGTCGCCGGCGATCGCGACCGCCCGGACCGCGGGGGTGCCGAGGAAGGACGACGACAACATCGACAGGACCCCGCAGGCGATGAGAGCCGTACCGCCGATCACCCAGGAACGTCTGCGCCGCTGCATACCTCCACGCTACCGAAGGCGACGGATCGGTCCACCGGCGCGCAACCCCGCCCTCACCCGCGCGATGTCAGCGGGCCCCACCCGGCAGCATCCGCCCACCAGGCTCGCTCCGGCCGCCCAGTCGTCGCCGGGGAGACCGGGGGCGCCGCGCCATACCCGAGCGTCGGCGTCCCACCGCTCGCCCGAGTTCGGGTAGATCACGACGGGGCGGTCGGTCACCGACCGGGCGGCGGCGATCGCACCGGGCACCTCGTCGGGGTGGGAGCAGTTGATCCCGACCGCGATGACCTCGTCCGCGGTGTTCGCCAGGGCGAAGCCGTCTGCCATCGGCTGCCCCGATCGCAGTCGCCCGCCCTCGATCGTGAAGGACAACCAGGCGGGCCGCCCGCAGCCGCGCGCGAGATCGACGAGAGCCGCGGCTTCGTCGAGCGTGGGGATGGTCTCGAACGCGAGCAGATCGGCCCCCGCGTCGGCGAGCACCGCGAACCGTGGTTCGTGCCATCGGCGCAGCTCGTCGCGGGTCAGTCCCGACGTGCCGCGGTACTCCGAGCCGTCGCCGAGGGTCGCGCCGTAGGGGCCGATCGATGCGGCGATCCAGCGCGGGACCCCGTCGGCGACGACGGCGGAGAGAGCGGATGCGGCGAGTCTCACGCTGGCGCGAAGCATGCCCTCGGTGTCGGCGGCCGAGAACCCGCGTCGGGCGAGCGAGGAGAAGCCCACCTGGTATGACGCAGTGATCGCGACCTGCGCGCCGGCGGCGAAGTACTCCGCGTGCGCGGCGCGGATGGCGTCGGGGTCGTCGACGAGGAGCCTCGCGCTCCACAGCGGGTCGGACAGGTCGTGGCCGTGCGACTCGAGGAGCGTGCCCAGTCCGCCGTCGAGGACGATCGGCCCGGCGGAGAGATCCATCCCTGCATTGTCTCCGACCGCGGGGGTCGCATCCCACCGTGGGATGATCGCCGCGGCGTTGTTAGTGTGTGCACCAGCCGGCATCACGGCCGGCGAGAGGGAGGTGCCCCCGTGCTCGCCGATATTCTGACGGCGCTCTTCGCGATCGCTTCGGCGTTCCTCGTCGGCTTCGTCGCACGACGCATCCTCGAGACGCCGGTCGGCTGGCCCCGCAGCATCCTCGTCGGGCTCCTCGTCTTCAGTGTGGGGCTGCCCTTCTCGAACTGGATGCTGGATCAGTCGGGCCTGCTCGTGGACGGGCGCACCGACGACGTTCAGTCGGCCCTCCTGGCTCTCGCGGTGGTGGTGCTCTCCCTCGCGTGGATCTTCGCCCTCGGGCTCGCGGTGCTCGTCGCGCTGGAGGCCATCTTCCCGACGAGACCGCTTCCGAATCCGATCGACGTCGCACGCGCGGGCATCCGTCAGCGCAAGCGCACCCGCCGCTACCTCCAGATCCTCGCGATCGCGTCGCAGCACGGTGCGGGCTGGCTCGTGCACGGCACGTCGCGCGTGGAGCGGGAGCTCACGACCAGCCAGCAGCGAGCGCAGGCGCTGGTGTCGACCATCAACGACTCCGGCGTCACTTTCGTGAAGCTCGGACAGGTGCTCTCCACCCGCCGCGATCTGATCCCCGAGCCCTACATCTCGGCGCTGTCGACCCTGCAGTCCAGCGCGAACACCCTCGCATGGGACGTCGTGGAGACCGTGATCCAGGGCGAGCTGGACCGCCCGATCGACGAGGTCTTCGCGTCGATCGACCCCGCGCCGCTCGCCGCCGCGTCGGTCGCGCAGGTGCACACCGGCACCCTCCTCGACGGGACGCCCGTCGTGGTCAAGGTGCAGCGGCCGGCCGCACGGGCGCAGGTGGAGGCCGACGTCGACATCATCCTGCGCCTGGCGCAGCGCGCCGAGCGGCAGACCCGCGCGGGCAAGGACCTGCGGCTGGAGTCGGTCGCGCGCGGGTTCACCTCCACGCTCCTCGATGAGCTCGATTACCGCATCGAGGCGCGGAACATGGAGATGATCCGCACCGCGCTGGCCCTCATCGCCGAGGACGACGGGGAGGAGCGTCCGCTGCTGTCGATCCCGGCCGTGCACGCGCACGCATCGACGAAGCGTCTGCTCACCATGGACCTCGTCGCCGGGGAGCCGCTCAGCCGGGCGCGCGACCGGCTCGATGCGATGTCGGCCGACGACCGCGACGCGCTCGCGATCGGGCTCATGACCTCGGTCATCCAGCAGATCCTGCTCTACGGCGTCTTCCACGCCGACCTCCACCCCGGCAACGTGATCCTCCGCGACGACGGGACGCTCGGGCTCATCGACTTCGGAGCGATCGGGGTGATCGAGAGGAGCCAGCGCGAGCACATGACCGCGCTCCTGCTCGGGGCGCTCACGGAGGACGACGTGATCGCCAGCGACGCGCTGCTGCTCATCGTCGACGTGCCGGCCGATGCCGACATCGACGCGTTCCGCCACGACATCGGCATCGTGCTCACCTCCGAGCGCTACCGGCCCCCGGGCGACGGGTCGATCTTCTCCCGGATGGTCGACGTCATCCGCGACCACCGCATCGCCCTGCCGGGCGACCTCGCATCGGCGTTCCGCAGTTTCGCGACCCTCGAAGGGTGCCTGCGGGTGCTCGTGCCCGACTTTGACATGATCGCCCGCGCGCTCCCGGTCGTGCCCGGCCTCGCGCGCCGCATGGTCTCGCCGAAGCGCCTCGCCCTCGACACGCAGGCGAGTGCGGCGCTGGCCGCGGTGCGGGTGAAGGCGCTGCCGCAACGGCTCGAGAACCTGATGACCGGCATCGAGAACGGCACCGCGGGCCTGCGCGTGCGCGCGATCCCCGGTGAGGCGCAGGAGGGATTCGTCCGCTCGATCGCCGCGCAGGTCGTGGGCGCCCTGGTGTCGATCACGGCCGTCGTGGTCGCGATCGTGCTGACGGTGACCGATACCGGCCCCCAATACCCGGGCGGATGGGGGCTGTTCGACCTGCTCGGCGCCGCGATCGGCCTGTTCGGCTTCCTGGGGCTCCTCCGCGTCGTGCGGCAGCTCTTCGTGCGCGCGCCGCGCTAGACCCCGCTCACGCCTCGCCGGGCGAGAGCATCCCGCTCTCATACGCGGTGATGACGAGCTGGGCGCGATCGTGGGCGTAGAGCTTCGTCATGATCCGGTTCACGTGCGTCTTCGCGGTGTGAGGCGAGATGACGAGTTCGTCGGCGATCTCCTGGTTCGAGCGCCCGCGACCGACCAGCAGCAGCACCTCGCGCTCGCGCTCCGTCAGATGGGCGAGGGCGGGCGGCACGGGGGCCTGGTCGCCGCGGGGCGCGGGCGCCGGCGGTAGGACGTACCGCGTGATGAGGCTGCGGGTCGCGGTGGGTGAGAGCAGCGCGTCGCCGGCGTGCACCGCCCGCACGGCTCGGACGATCTCGTCCGGTTCGGCGCCCTTTCCGATGAAGCCGCTCGCCCCGGCGCGGAGAGCCGCGACGAGGTACTCGTCCTCCTCGAACGTGGTGAGGATGAGCACGCGGGTCTCGGTGAGGTCGGGATCGGCGCAGATGGCCGAGGTGGCGCCGATGCCGTCGAGCCGCGGCATCCGGATGTCCATGAGCACCACGTCGGGGCGCAGCTCGCGCGCCTTCTCGACCGCCTCGATCCCGTCGACCGCCTCGCCGAGGACGGCGAGGCCGGCCTCCGACGACAGGATGTCGGTCACCGCCTGGCGAATCAGCGATTGGTCGTCGACGACGAGCACCGTGGTCATGGGGCGTCCTTCCGGGTGAGCGGCAGCGTAGCGGCCAGGCGCCACCCGCCGACGGTCGTACCTGCCTCGACGTCGCCCTTCACCGACGCGACCCGCTCGCGGATGCCCAGGAGACCGTGCCCCCGAGGATCGCCGTGGTCGCCGTGCGGAACGGGCAGCGGGTTGGTGACGACGACCGTCACACGGTCGGGGCCGACGTCGATCAGCACGTGAGCGCGGTACCCCGCGCCGTGCTTCTGGGCGTTGGTGAGACCCTCCTGGATCACCCGGTACGCGACCAGGCCCGTCGCACCGGTGACCTGCGCCAGGTCACCCTCGACACGCGTCTGCACGGTCAGGCCGACGCGCGAGAAATCGGCGACGAGGTCGTCGAAACGATCGAGGCCGGGCTGCGGTCTGCTCTCGCGTTCCTCGGGGTCGTCGGCGCGCAGCACCGCGAGCAGATCGCCGATCTCGCCGAGGACGGCGCGCGAGGCCACGCGGATCGTGCCCAGAGCCTCCTTCGCCTTCTCGGGCCTGCTCTCGAGGGCCGATGATGCGACACCGGCGTTGAGGCTGATGACCGAGATCTGGTGGGCGACCGCGTCGTGGAGGTCGCGCGCGATGCGCAGGCGCTCTTCGGCGACCCGCCGGCTGGCCTCGGCCTCACGGGTCTGCTCGGCCCGCTCGGCGCGTTCGGTGACGGCGATGATGTACTCCCGGCGAGAGCGGGTCGCATCGCCCGCCGCCGAGGCGAACGCGACCGTGATCGCGAACTGGAGCGCCCGCGGGTCCCAGACGCTTCCGACGGTCGCGAGCAGGCTCAGCAGTACGATGTCGACCACCGCCACGGCCGCGACGATGATGGTGACCCGGCGCGTGGACCGGTTCGCCACGGCGAACATCGCCACGGCGGCGGCGATGGCGTTGCCGGCCGAGAGCGTGCCGAGGAGGGCCGCAGCCCCGTAGAGCACGATGATCACGGCCAGCACCGGGATCGGCCAGCGCCGACGGAACGGGAGGACGAAGGCCGGAGCGATCACGAGCGCGAGCGCCAGGAGGCTGCCGGGGCGGAACTCCTCCTGCGGGAAGGGCGCGAACGCGGCGCCGACGATCAGCGCGGCGGCCAGCAGGTCGCCGACCCACGAGGGCGGACGCCAGTGCAGCTGCCCCGGTATCCGAGCGCGCCCCGCAGCATCCACCATCTCCCCAGTGTGGCGGGCATCCGTGCGCGGCGACTCATCCGTCCGCGGGATATCGCGTACCGCCGTCGCGGTACGGAGGGTGTCCGCGGTCGGGGGACGCCCCGGGCGCCGCCGGTCGCGAGGCTGGAGGAGCTTCGGGAGGACCGGAGCGGAACAGGGGAGCTCACCATGACGCCGATCATCTCGGTCAAGGACGTACGCCGGTCGTACGGTCGAGGCCAGAACCGTTTCGAAGCGCTCAAGGGGGTGAGCTTCGACATCTTCGAGGGCGAGAGCGTCGCGATCGTCGGCAAGAGCGGCTCGGGGAAGTCGACGCTCATGCACGTGCTCGCCCTGCTCGATGCCCCGACGTCGGGCACGGTGGAGCTCGAGGGCGTCGACACGCGCGAACTGCGCGGGCGCCGCCTCAACAAGACGCGCAACAAGACCTTCGGGTTCGTGTTCCAGCAGTTCTTCCTCACCGCGAACGCGTCGGTGCTCGAGAACGTGCTGCTGCCGATGAAGATCGCCGGGGTCGGCCGCATCGAACGTCGTCGCCGCGCCCTGGCCGCACTCGAGCAGCTCGAGCTCGCCGACAAGGCGAAGAACAAGGCAGTGAACCTCTCGGGAGGTCAGAAGCAGCGCACCGTCATCGCCCGCGCCCTGGTGAACGACCCCCGCATCATCTTCGCCGACGAGCCGACCGGAAACCTCGACTCGCACACCGGCGCGGTGGTCGAAGACATCCTGTTCTCCCTCAACCGCGAGACCGGGATCACCCTCATCGTGGTCACCCACGACGAGGAGCTCGCGGCCCGCTGCGACCGTCGCATCCTGATCCGAGACGGCCTGCTGGTCGACGAGTCGGCGGCGGTGGCCGCATGAGAACCCTCGACCTCATCGGGACGGCCGTCTCGAACACCTTCCGCTCCAAGACCCGCACCATCCTGACGATCCTCGCGATCTTCGTCGGTGCGTTCACCCTGACGCTCACGAACGGCCTCGGCACCGGCATCAACGCCTACATCGACGACACCGTCTCAGGGGTGGGCGCCTCCGACACCATGACGGTCACCAAGACCGCCGAGTCCACGGCCGGGTTCGCCTCGACCGACTCGGGTCCGACCGAGTACAACCCCGACTCGGTCACCAGCGCGCAGCCCGGCCCTCCGGGAGCGACCGTCGTAGCCCTCGGACCCGACGACCTCTCCGCACTCGGTGACGTCGACGGGGTGCTCGATGTGCAGGCGACGAAGTCGATCACCGCCGACTACATCGAGGGCGGCGACGGCTCGAAGTACGTCGTGAGCGTGGGGAGTCTCGTGGCCGGGCAGGCCGTGAACGTGCTCGCCGGCAGTGAGCCCGACGACTCTTCCGCCGATCTGCAGCTCGCGCTGCCGGCCTCGTACGTCGAACCGCTCGGCTTCTCGAGCGACGACGACGCCGTGGGGCAGACGGTCACCATCCAGGTGACGGATGCGACGCGCACCCCGCACCTGATCGAGGCGACGATCAGCGGGGTCGCCGAGGAGAGCATCGCGTCTCCGACCGGCTCGGCGATCGTGCCGAACGATGCTCTGACCGACCAGCTGTTCGAGACGCAGAACATCGGCGTCCCCGCCGATCAGGTCGAGCGCTACGCCCAGGCGACCGTGTGGTTCAGCCCCGACGCCACCGACGAGCAGATTAGCGATCTCAAGACGAACCTGGCCGACGCCGGCTACACCGGCACGACGGTCGCCGATCAGCTCGGCACGATCAAGACCGTGATCGACGGCATCGTGCTCGTGCTGAACGCGTTCGCGGTGATCGCCCTGCTCGCGGCGAGCTTCGGCATCGTCAACACGCTGCTGATGTCGGTGCAGGAGCGCACCCGCGAGATCGGCCTGATGAAGGCGATGGGCATGGGGAGCGGGCGCGTCTTCGGCCTGTTCAGTCTCGAGGCGGCCTTCATCGGGTTCCTCGGCAGCGCGATCGGGGCCGTCGGAGCCATCCTCGCGGGAACCGCGATCAGCACGGCCCTCTCCGGGTCGCTGCTCGCCGACCTGCCGGGGCTCGATCTCATCGCCTTCGACCCCCTCTCGATCGGCGCGGTGATCCTGATCGTCATGCTGATCGCGTTCCTCGCCGGCACGCTTCCCGCCGCCCGGGCAGCGAAGGCCGACCCGGTGGAGTCGCTGCGGTACGAGTGACCTGGTGCTCCCCTGTCGCGAACGGCTGGTCCCACCCACCATCCGCGTCAGGGGAGCATCGCTCCTCCCGGGAACATGCGCAGGACCGGTCAGCGGGCCGCAGCATCCTCCAGCCCCGCCTCGAGGGCGTCGAGCCACGCGCCCACGTTCGCCCGCGCCTCGGGGGTGTCGGGGTAGCGCGAGCGCAGCTGCAGGCCATTGCGAGTGGCGGTGAACCAGATCATGACGCCGTCGACGTCGATCGCCGCCGACACGTGCTGGATCTCGAGCTCGGGGTCGGTCGGCATGGTCATCCGCCGCACGTCGAGCCACGACAGGGCGAACATCCCCGGCCGCACGGGCATGCCGCCGTACGGCGCCAGGATCGGCGCGAGCGGGTACGACCCCAGCGCCATGGCCTCCTTGACGGATGCGGCGCAGGCCGCCGGATCGTCGTCGTCGCTCTCGATCACCGCGTTCGTGATGAACCAGCCCACCGCGTCGTGCCAGCGGTGGTCGTGACGGCTGTGAACGGGGAACACCGCGCGCAGCGGCGCATCGGCGAGGGTGCGCGTGACGCGGGTGAGCACGCTCATCGCCAGCGCGATCGCGCGCACCGACAGCGCGGATGCGGCGGCGTCGAACCGGCGGAGCTCGGCCGAGTCGAGCACGTCGCGCACCTCGACCACGGCCCGTCGCGGGCTCGACACGTCGCCGAGCGGCAGGGGGAACAGGGGCATCGCGCCGGCCTCGGCCGCCAGGATCGCCTCCCACCTCTCGGAGACGTGTGAGGGCGCCGGGGGCATCCGCTCGAGCAGGTCGGTGTGCTCCGCGAAGGGTGCTGCCGGCTCGCCGCAGACGTCGGGCTCGTCGATCGCGGCGAGCAGATCGCGGATCACGACGTGCCACGACCACATGTCGACGTGCGAGTGGTCGGCGCCGATCACGACCACCCCGCCCTCGGTCTCGTCGTGCGGTTCGAGCAGGCAGAGCCGGTACGACGGCGCCTGGTACGGGGCGCAGGCCTCGTCGAAGACGTCGCGGACGACCTCGCGCGCGGTGCGCCCGGGGGCGACCGGATGCTGCGTCCACGCGCCCGATTCGACGTCGACCTCGTGCAGGGCGGGGCCGTCGTCGCCGGGTCGGAAGGCGGTGCGGAAGGTGCCGTGCCGCGCGATCACCCGCATCCAGGCCGACGCGAGCTGCTCGCGCTCGACGCCGACCGGCAGGCGGAACGACACCGCCATCCACGAGCCGGGGCGCTGCCCCTCGCCGACGTGACGCCTCTGGTCGAACGAGACCGGCAGGCGCCTCCCGGGCGTCTCGCCCGTGCGGACGACGAAGCTGGACAACCGTCCCGGGGGGAGAGTCATCCGTGTGACTGTGGTCAACCGCATGGCGCCGTAGTCTAGGCGGACGATATCTCGCGCTGGTGACGGAGGATGACGGTGGGGTTGCTCGACCTGGGTGGAGCAGCGATCTCTTATGACGTCACCGGCGACGCGGGACCGCTGGCCGTGCAGCTGCACGGGCTGACGTCGAGCCGTTCGCGCGATGCGCAGCTCGGGCTCGATCTCGGCCGCGCGCTGCACAGCGCTCGGGTGCTCCGCTACGACGCGCGCGGTCACGGTCGCTCCACCGGCGACACCGATCCCGCCTCCTACGGGTGGGACCGCCTCGCCGACGATCTCCTCCGCCTCCTCGACGAGGTCGCCCCCGGCGAGCGCGTGCACGGTGTCGGCCCGTCGATGGGCACCGGCACGCTGCTGCACGCCGCCGTCCGCGACCCCGAGCGCTTCGCGAGCCTGACGCTGGTCGTGCCTCCGACGGCGTGGACCACCCGTACCGCCCAGGCCGAGACCTACCGGCGCAACGCCCGCTTCGTCGAGCGGGAGGGCGTCGACGCGCTGGTCGAGCTCGGGAGCTCCGCCCCCGTTCCGCCGGCGCTCGCCGACGCGCCGGAGAGCTACCCGGCCGTCGACGCGGGTCTGCTGCCGACGGTGCTGCGCGGGGCGGCCGAGACCGACTTCCCGCCGGTGGGCACGCTGCGTGCGATCTCGACCCCGACGCTGGTGCTCGCCTGGGCGGGCGACCCGGCGCACCCGCTCTCGACGGCCGAGAAGCTGCGCGAGATCATTCCCGGCAGCGTCCTGTCGGTCGCCCGCTCGCCGCACGAGGTGCTCGGCTGGGCCGGCCGCTTCGCCGAGCACGTCGGCGCGGCGGCTCGTCGCGCGGGCTGACGCGCAGCATCCGTCGGTGCCTCGAGCCGCGACGTGCCGCGATTCGGGGTGTGCCGGCCTCGGGATGCCCCGTCTCGTGGCGCCTCACGCCGCGCTAGGGGAGCGACGGATGCTTCTCGACCGAGCGCGTCGGGATGAACAGGGCCAGCACCAGCGCCACGACCGCGGCCCCGCCGCCCAGGAGGAACGACACCTGGAAGGCCTCGGGGGTGGGCACCTGCGAGCCGTTCTGCACCGTCGACATCGACGCCAGCACGACGCCGACGATGGCGGCGGCCGTGCTCGTGCCGAGCGACCGCGCGAGCGCGTTCAGCCCGTTCGAGGCGCCGGTCTCGCTCGGCGGCACCGAGCGCATGATGAGCATCGGCATCGCGGCGTAGCCGAACCCGATGCCGAAGCCGATGAGGATGTTCGCGATGACGAGGTGCCAGACCTCGCTGGCGAACAGCAGCGTGAAGCCGTAGGCGGCGATGAGCGAGATCGCGCCGGCGACCAGCAGGACGCGAGGACCGATCGTGCGGGCAAGGCGCCCCGAGATCGGCGAGAGCACCATCATCACCAGGCCCGACGGCATGACGACGAGGCTGGCAGCGAGGAGCGACAGGCCGAAGCCCGAGCCGGTCTCGACCGGCAGCTCGAGGATCTGCGGGTAGACGACGTTCGAGGCGAACAGTGCGAAGCCCATGGCGACCGAGGCGAGGTTCGTCAGCAGCACGGGGCGACGCGCGGCCACCCGCAGATCGAGCAGCGGATCGTCGATGCGCAGTTCGTACCAGCCCCAGACGAGCAGCACGAGGACGCCGCCGATGCCGAGCGAGAGCGTCAGAGGCGACAGCCAGCCCCAGGTGTTGCCGCGCGAGACGGCGAGGAGCACCCCGATCAGGCCGATCGCGAGCCCGGCGGCGCCGACGAAGTCGAACCGGCCGGGGGTGCGCAGCACGCTCACCGGCACGACCAGCAGCACGAGCACGAACACGACCGCGCCGAGGCCCCCGGCGATCCAGAAGAGCACGTGCCAGTCGCTGTACTGCGACACCAGAGCGCTGACGGGGAGGCCCAGCGCGCCCCCGACGCCGAGGGTCGCGCTGATGAGGGCGATCGCGCTGTCTACCCGCTTCTCGTGCAGCACGTCGCGGAGGATCGACACGCCCAGCGGCACCACCCCGACCACGGCGCCCTGCAGGGTGCGGCCCACGATCATGCTGCCGATGCCCGTCGACAGGGCGGCGATCACCGAGCCGAGCACGAGCACGGCGAGCAGGACGAGCACGATGCGCCGCTTGCCGTACATGTCGCCGAGGCGCCCCGCGATCGGGGTGGTGACGGCGGCGGCGAGCAGCGTCGAGGTGACGACCCAGGCGGTGTCGTCGCGCGAGGCGTTCAGCAGTTCGGGCAGCTGCGTCTGGATCGGCACGACCAGCGTGAACATGAACGACGAGCAGAGTCCGGCGACGGCCAGGACGGCGATCACGGCCCACTGCGGCGAGCTTCGCGTCAATCGCTTCCGTGCGTTCTCGTCTCGGCCCACTGACCCCAGGTTAGCCGCGCGGCGGCGGGGCAGGGGTCGCCGCCGGCGATGAGAAACTGGGCGCATGCCCGATCCGGCCGGTCTCGACATCCGCGCTCTCGACTCCGTCGACGGGGTGCACGCCGCATCCCGCCTCTTCGACGAGGTGTGGACGGGCGAGCGCTCGACGATGCCGGCGAACATCCTGCGCGCGCTCGAGCACGTCGGAAACTACGTCGTCGGGGTCTTCGATGGCGAGCGGATGCTGGCCGCATCGGCCGCGTTCTTCGGCCCTCCCGCCGAGCGCACGCTGCACTCCCACATCACCGGAGTCCTGCCGTCGGCGCAGGGGCGCGGGATCGGCCGCGCGGTGAAGCAGCACCAGCGCGCCTGGGCGCGCGAGCGCGGGGTGGAGCGGATCACGTGGACCTTCGACCCGCTCATCGCCCGCAACGCGCACTTCAACCTCAGCGTCCTCGGCGCAGACGTCGCCGAGTACCTCGTCGACCAGTACGGGCCGATGGACGACGACGTGAACCGCGGCGATGCGTCCGACCGCATCCTCGTGTCGTGGGCGGTCGCTCCGGCGGAGGCTCCGGCGACGGAGGTCGTCGAGGCGGTCGCGATCCCGCGCGACATCGAGACGCTCCGCCGGGCAACGCCTGCGGATGCTGCGCGGTGGCGCGCCGGCGTCCGCGAGCGCTTCCTCGCGCTGACCGCCGAGGGACTCCGCGTCAGCGGGTTCGACCCCGCGCGGGGCTACCTCTTCGCGCGGCGCTGAGCGCGCCGCATCCGTCGTCGACACACCGGAATCGGCCGAGGCGCCCCGCCAGGCGGAGCGTCTCGGCCGATGCGCGTGTATCGAGCGCTATTCGCCGTCGGCCTCGGGGGTGCCGGGGCCGGGGCGCACCGCCGCGTCGTCGCGCACGTCGATCCGCTTCACGCCGTCGTGCTCGGTGACGTCGATGCGGGGCGCCGCGTCGGCCTCGGTCGATTCGGGGGCGCTGGTGAGCTGGTCGTGGCGCTTCTCGGCGTCGCTCATTCCGTCGTCCGTCGGTTCCGTGTCGGTCATGGTGTTCCGCTTACTTCCCGGCGTCGCGCCAGGCGTCGCTCTCGAGGTGGGATCCCGCCTGCGGGCCCATCTGCAGCATCCCGCCGTCGACGACCCAGCTCGCCCCCGAGACGTACGCGGCCGCGGGCGAGGCCAGGAACGCCACGACCGCGGCGATCTCGTCGGGCGTGCCGGGGCGTCCGAGCGGGATGCCGCCGCGGTGCGTCGACTCCGCGTCGGAGGCGTCCATGTCGTTGATCGGTGTGGCGATCTCGCCCGGCGCCACCGAGTTGGCGGTGATGCCGTAGCGCCCGAGCTCGAGCGCCATGGTCTTGATGAGTCCGCCGAGGCCGTGCTTGGCGGCGACGTAGGCGCCACTGCCGACGCGCGGCTGGTGCTCGTGCACGCTCGATATGGCGATGAGGCGCCCACCACGACCCGCGGCGACCATGCGGCGGGCGGCGACCTGCAGGCCGATGAACGCGCCGTCGAGGTTGAGGGCGATGTCCTGGCGCCAGGCGTCGAGATCCATGTCGAGGAAGGGTCCGCCCGAGCCGCCGCCGGCGTTGTTGACGAAGACGTCGACCCCGCCGAGCTCGTCGGCGAGACCGTCGATCACGCGCCCGGCCGCGTCGAAGTCGGTGGCGTCGAACCGCGCGACCACAGCGCGTCCTCCGCGGGCGCGCACCTCGTCGGCGGTGCCCTGTGCGCCCTCCTCGTCGGAGTGCCACGTGATGCCCACGTCGAGTCCGGCCTCGGCGAGGGCGACGGCGGTGGCGGCCCCGATGCCGGAGTCCGAGGCGGTGACGATCGCGTGGCGGGGGGAGAAGTCGGTAGCCATGTCACGAGGCTAAGCCGCGACCCGCGCGCCGGTCCGGGCCTTGCCAGTCCGGGGCCGGGTCACTACCGTGCCGTCGGCGTCATTCCCAGCATCCGTTAACCCTCCGATAGCCCAGAAGATGCCACGCTCGTCTCATGTCGACCTCCGATGCCTTCCTGCCCGTCCAGGGTGAAGAAACTCTCCGCGATGATGCGCCCCTCGAGCGGGAGGACGACGATGTCGAAGACGAGAGCGAACCCGACGTGCTGACCGGTGAGCCGTCGGCGGATGCTGCGGACGAGCCGCCCGTCTCGGAGCGCACGGTCTTCCGCACGCCGACCGGCGAGAGCGCCGACCCGGCGAACGACTGACGCCGCCGCCTCGGCGACGCCGCCGGCCGGAGCGGTTGCCCAGGCTGCCGCCGCTACCCTGAACGCATGTCTCTCGCGCGTTCCACGGCCCCGGTGCGCCTGTCCGCGGTCGAGCTGCGCGTGCTGCACCTGCCGCTCGTCTCGCCGTTCACCACGTCGTTCGGCACGGAGGACGTACGCGAGGTCATCGTCGTGCGTGCGCTCACTGACGGCGGCGACGGCTGGGGCGAGGTCGTCACCCAGCACGCGCCCCTCTACTCGAGCGAGTACACCCACGGCGCGTGGGACGTGCTGCGCCGCTGGTTGATCCCCGCGCTCCTCGAGCGCCCCGCGGTCTCGGCCGAGGAGGTCGCGGTCGTGCTGTCGCCCTTCGTCGGCCACCGGATGGCGAAGGCGGGCCTGGAGACGGCCGTGCTCGACGCGGCGCTCCGGGCGGAGGGGCGTTCGTTCGCCGCTCATCTCGGCGCCGTGCGCGATCGCGTGCCGTCGGGGGTCTCGGTCGGGATCCAGCGCGACCCGGCCGCGCTCGTCGACGCGGTCGGCGGCTACCTCGACGAGGGCTACGCGCGGATCAAGATCAAGATCAAACCGGGCCGCGACGTCGGCGACACCGCGGCCGTGCGCGACGCCTTCGGGACGATCCCGCTGCAGGTCGACGCCAACTCGGCCTACACGCTCGCCGACGCGGAGCTGCTCGCCGATCTCGACCGCTTCGATCTCCTCCTCATCGAGCAGCCCCTGCAGGAGGACGACCTCGTCGACCACGCGACCCTCGCCCGCCGCCTTCGCACGCCGGTCTGCCTCGACGAGTCGATCGTGTCGGCGAAGGCCGCGGCCGACGCGATCGCGCTGCGCGCCGCATCCGTCGTCAACATCAAGGCCGGTCGCGTCGGGGGCTATCTCGAGGCCGTCGCCATCCACGACCTCTGCCGGGCGGCAGGGCTCCCGGTGTGGTGCGGCGGCATGCTCGAGACGGGCATCGGGCGGGCCGCGAACGCGGCGCTCGCCGCCCTGCCCGGCTTCACTCTCCCCGGCGATGTCTCGGCCTCGTCGCGGTTCTACGCGCGCGACATCGTCACCGAGCCGATCGCGCTCAAAGACGGCCACGTGCGGGTTCCCACAGGCCCGGGCCTCGGCATCGAGATCGACCACGAGGCGCTGGAGCAGTTCACGGTGCAGCGGGAGACGATCGCCCGGTGAGACGACGGACCGCCCGGCAGCGCGGCGCTGCCCTCCTCGCGGGAGCCCTCGCGCTGCTGGCGCTCGCGGGCTGCGCCGAAGCCCCGCACCCTTCGCCGTCGGCGACGGCGCTGCCGAACGGCATCACCGCCGCGGTCGTGCAGCTGCGCGGAGACGTCGCGGCACGCCAGGCCGAGGTGCAGATCCACAACGGCGCCGACGACACCCTGATCATCGGCAAGGTCGAGCTCGAGGACGACCGGCTCGACGGCCTCGCCGAGCGGGTCGTCGCCGGCGAGACCGATATCGCCCCCGGACGCACCGTCAACGTCCGCGTGCAGCTGCCTCCGGTGAACTGCGACGCGGCCGACGAGGGCACGACGATGCTCGAGGTGAAGTTCGCCCTGGGCGCCGCCGACTCCATCGCGCGCATGCCGGTGACCGACACCCTCGGGTTCCTCTCCGACCTCCACCGCCGCGAGTGCCTCGCCGACGCGCTCGCCGAGGTGGCCGACGTGACGCTCACGGGGTTCACCCCGGCCGACGCCGGTCAGCTCGGCGCTCTCCAGGTGGCGGTCGCGCCCACCGGCACGGGCACGGCCGAGCTCGTCGCGGTGCACCCGACGCCGCTGCTCATGTACGGCATCGAGGGTGCCGCCGCGAACCACCCGATCGACCTCGCCGTCGAGCCGGGCTCCGCCGCGACCGTGCTGCAGATCCCGCTGGCGCCGCAGCGCTGCGATCCGCACGTCGTGCAGGAGGACAAGCGCGGCACCGTCTTCACGTTCGACGTCGTCGTCGACGGGGTGGAGGGGCGGGCCGACATCGCGGCCGACCCCGACCTGAAGGCCGAGCTGCTGACCTGGGTCGCCGACTGGTGCGATTTCGATGCCCAGGGCACCGACATCCCCGGCTGAGCGCGATCCCGCCCCGGAACTAAGATGGGGGAAGCGGCCACTCGGCTGCTGAACCCCCGCGTCGCATTCGACCCCTGGAGCCACCGTGGCCGAACAGTCCCGCCTTGATAAGGTCATCGCCCTCGCCCGCCACCGCGGGTTCGTCTTCCAGGCGGGCGAGATCTACGGCGGTTCGCGCTCGGCGTGGGACTACGGTCCGCTCGGCACCGAGCTCAAGGAGAACATCCGCCGCCAGTGGTGGCAGACGTTCGTGCGCGGGCGCGGCGACATGGTGGGTCTGGACTCGTCGATCATCCTGCCCAAGCGCGTGTGGGAGGCGTCGGGTCACGTCGCGACCTTCACCGACCCGCTCGTGGAGTGCCTGCACTGCCACAAGCGCTTCCGCGCCGACACGCTCATCGAGGACTTCGAGGCGCGCAAGGGCCGTGCCGCCGAGAACGGCCTGCTCGACGTGCCGTGCCCGAACTGCGGCACGAAGGGGCAGTACACCGAGCCGCGCTCCTTCTCGGGCCTGGTGAAGACCTACCTCGGCGTCGTCGATGACGAGAGCGGCCTGTTCTACCTGCGTCCCGAGACCGCCCAGGGCATCTTCGTCAACTTCTCGAACGTGCTCACCGCGTCGCGCAAGAAGCCGCCGTTCGGCATCGGCCAGGTCGGCAAGGCGTTCCGCAACGAGATCACGCCCGGCAACTTCATCTTCCGCACCCGCGAGTTCGAGCAGATGGAGATCGAGTACTTCACCGCTCCCGACGAGGCGCAGGAATGGTTCGACCACTGGGTCGAGGCCTGCTGGAACTGGTTCATCGACCTCGGCGTCGACGCCGACAACATGCGCCGCTTCGACGTCCCCGAAGACGACCGCGCGCACTACTCGGCCGGAACCATCGACGTCGAGTACCGCTTCGGCTTCCCGGGCAAGGAGTGGGGCGAGCTCATGGGCGTCGCCAACCGCACCGACTACGACCTCACGAGCCACTCCGAAGCATCCGGTGCCAAGCTCACCTTCTTCGACCAGACGAGCGGAACCACGTACACCCCGTACGTGATCGAGCCCTCGTTCGGACTCACCCGCGCGATGATGGCCTTCCTCGTCGACGCCTATCGCGAGGAAGAGGTGCCGAACGCCAAGGGCGGCACCGACACCCGCACGGTGCTCAAGCTCGACCCGCGCCTCGCGCCGGTCAAGGTCGGTGTGCTGCCGCTGTCGCGCAACGAACGTCTGTCGCCGCTGGCCCGCGAGGTCGCCGACGATCTGCGCTCGGAGTGGAACGTCGACTTCGACGACGCCGGCGCGATCGGGCGTCGTTACCGCCGTCAGGACGAGATCGGCACCCCGTTCTGCGTCACGATCGACTTCGACTCGCTCGACGACCGCGCGGTCACGGTGCGCGATCGCGACACCATGTCGCAGGAGCGCGTGCCGCTCGACGCGCTGCACGGCTACCTCGCCGAGCGCCTTCGCGGCGCGTAAGCGCCTGCCGCGCCGGTTCCGAGCGTAGGAGATGCCCTCGGCGCAGGCCGATCCGGCGCGGATCGTCCTACGCCGGCTCCTTCTCCTACGCCGACTTCTCCTTCGCGGCGGCCTTCATGGCGCGCTTGTGCTCACGCACCTTCGTGAGCGAGTCGGGGCTGGTGATGTCGGCGACGGAGCGGAACGACCCCTCCTCGCCGTAGGGGGCGGATGCTTCGCGCCATCCCTCGCCCGTGAAACCTCGCTGCTTGCCGAGTAGCGCGAGGAAGATCTTCGCCTTCTGCTCGCCGAAGCCCGGGAGGGACTTCAGCCGCTTCAGCACCTCGGCGCCGGTCGGCTCGCCCCGGGTCCAGATCGCCGCGGCGTCGCCGCCCCAGTGCTCCTCCACGGCGGCCGACAGCGCCTGCACGCGACCCGCCATCGACCCGGGGTAGCGGTGCACCGCCGGTGGCGTCTTGAAGGCCTCGGCGAAGGCGTCGGCGTCGTAGTGCGCCAGAGTCGCCGGGTCGAGCGATCCGATGCGCTCGCGCACCTTCAGCGGCCCCGCGAACGCGGTCTCCATCGCGACCTGCTGGTCGAGCAGCATCCCGATCAGCAGCGCCAGCGGATCGTTCGAGAGCAGGTCGTCGGCGTCGGGGTCGTCGGTGATGTGCAGGCTCATCCCCCCAGTGTGCCGCAGGGCCCCCGGCGGTGCCCGTCAGACTTCACCCGGGGCACGAGACTGCAGGCGTCGCACGCAGTCTCGTGCCCGGGATGACGTCTCGCCGGGTGCCGGGGGCTCAGGTCGTGAGGGGAGCGTCGAGTTCCAGGGCAAGCTCCATGCTCCGTACAAGTGCGGGGGAGAACTCGTAGGGCATCATCCGGACGGTCTCGGCAAGGCTCGTCGACCGGCATGCCGGTGCAGTCGCGGTCCCGTCCTCGGCGGGAGCGGGGTGAGACTCGGCCCCCTCGTCGAACAGGGCGCGTTCGGCCTGCGCCAGGCCGGAGCTCTCGATGACCGCGTGGAGAGCGGCCTCGAAAGCGCGTCGCTGGGCCGCCACCTCCGCCACGCGGGGGTCGTCGACGGCAACCGTGTCGTCGAGTGACTGTTCGGCGGCGTCGACCCGGTCTGCATGTTCGCGCAGATCGGGGTGCGTGGCGAGAGCAATGAACCGCGACGCCTGCACGGCCGCGCCGAGCGCGCCGAAGATCCGCTCGGTCACGAGCAGGGTGTCGAGGTCGTTCTGCCGCAGGGTTCCGTCGGGCAGGTCTGCGAGGCGGTCGCTCACGACGTCGGAGAGCAGGCCCAACCTGCTGCCCTGAGCCCGCATGCGCTGCACCGTGGCGCGCTGCTGTTCGAGTTCGGCCTGTCGGGCGACGAGGGCCCGCTCGAGGAAGTTCAGGATTCCGGCGACATCGCTATCGCCGTCGGAGGTGTCGTCCGCGAACGCGTCGCGGATGTCGTCGAGGGCGATGCCGGCGTCGGCCATCCGGCGGATCCACAGCAGCTGGATCATCTCCTCGTAGCCGTAGCGGCGGCGGTCGTCGCTGCCCCGCTCGGGCTCGGGGAGCAGGCCAATCTGGTGGTAGTGACGGATCGCCCGCGGCGTGGTGCCGACGAAGGCGGCGGCGCCGCCGATCGTGACCTGACGCGGCGGAATGAAGGATGAGAACATGGGGCGGGCCTTCCTGGGTGGGCGCAATACTGTCACTGCACCACATGACGTCGCGGCAGGTGCAAGTCCGGTGCGGGGCGGAGGAGGTGACCGGGATGCCGCGGCGGGCGCCGGTCGACGTGAGAGACCGAAGCGCGCGATGAGCAGGATCGCAGCCGTCATGACCCCTCCCGGCCCAGCCAGAAGTCGACGGCATCCGGGGAGGGGCGCGACGTCACCGAGGTGGTGTCCCCGAACTCGAGGACGAGGTCGGGAGCGTCCTGGACGGATGGCCAGCGCTCACGGGTGAGCGTGTTCGGGTCGTGCCGGGAGGTGAACGCGATCCACCGCTCGGTCATCTCGCTCTCGAGCTCTCTGTCGACGTCGGTGTAGTCCGCGTCGCCGTCTGCGCCGAGGTTGCCGTAGGCGTACATGACCTCGGCACCGTGATACGCGCCGAAGCGTTCCAGCTTCGGATCGGGCGGGGTCCGCGAGAAGAAGTAGGTGTAGACGGGCGATCGCCCCGACCCGGCTGCCGCGAGAGCCCACGTGCGCATGGGGGCGGTCATCGACTGATGCGTCGTGGCGCTGATGCGAGACGCCACGACCTGCTGCGCATCGCCGCCGGGGTACAGCTCGAGGAAGCGGCCGGCGTCGTCCCCGTACTGTTCGCGGACCTCTCGCGCGTACGTGTCCGGGTCGGAGTCGAGCCCGCTCACCAGATCGAGCGACGTTTCGTCGGCGTTGCTCCCGAGGAGCAGGGGAACATCGTTCTGGCGTCCGGCGCCGTAGATCGCGGACGGCGTGTCGGGAAGTACCCGCCCGTCGATGGACGGCCACCAGTGCGCCGAGATGCTTTTCGCGGCCGAGGCGATACGCGATGCCGGCATGGCCCTCATCTCGTCCAGGCTCGCGCCGTCGAGTGCGGCGCTGAGTTCGCGAGCAGCCTCTCGCGCTGCCGTGGCGTTGTCGTAGAGGTCGCCCTCTTCGCGGTTTCCGGCCGTTCCCAAGCATCCGCCGCTCTCACCGATGATGCCGTGGAGCAGACCGGCTGCCAGCGGGGAAGCGCCCAGGATGCAGGCGCTGCCCGAGCCCGCCGACTCGCCGGCCACCGTCACTCGACCGGGGTCGCCGCCGAAGCCGGCGATGTTGTCGCGCACCCACTGGAGGGCGGCGACCTGGTCGAGGAGGCCCTGGTTGCCGGTGGCGGTGCCGCCGAGCGCGTCGTCGGCGAGGAATCCGAAGACCCCGAGGCGGTAGTTGATGGTGACGACGACGATGTCGCCGCGCGATGCCAGCGCCGCGCCGTCGTAGGCGGGGAGAGAGCCTGAGCCTCCGACGAAGCCTCCACCGTGCAGGTAGACGAGCACCGGGCGAGGGGTGTCGGTCGCGCCCATCGGCTTCCAGATGTTCAGACGCAGACTGTCTTCGTCCGTGGCGTAGCCCCCGAGCAGTGTCTGCTCGAGCGGCAGAGCGAGCACGCGGGTCGCGGCGCGGGTGAGGAAGCTCGGCTCCGGCTGAACAGCGGAGGGCCCGAAGTCGTCGGCGACGAGGGGCGATGGCCGCTCCAGGGCGGGTGCCGGCGCTGCCCACCGCAGGGGGCCGACGGGGGGAGCCGCGTAGGGGATACCCGCGAAGGCGTCGACCCCGGCGGTGTCGTCGCGCACGCCGATGACATCTCCTTGCGCAGTCGTCACCGGATCGGTGTGCGGGCCGTTGAGAGTGCGTGTGGCTGGAAGGGGCCCCGCAGCGACGGCCGTGCCCGCGACGACGACGGCGGAAGCGATCCATGCCGCCCCTCGGAGGAACCAGCGGCGACGACGCCACGTCCTCGCAGCGAACCCGACGAGCACCACGAGGCCGCCGACGAGCACCCACCCCCACCATGGCGCTGCGTTGAGCCACGCGAGCGCCGCCCCGACCGATCCCACGGCTGCCAGCGGCATCCAGGGCCATCCACGTCGTCGTTGTTCTGTCATGCCGACCTTTCAATACGTTTCGTATTCAATACAAAACGTACTGAAAGACGGTCGATCGTGCAATGCGGCGCGTAGGCTGACGGGGTGAACGAAGGCGAGCCGACCTCGGTGCGGCGTCGGAGCGAGACCCGCCGGCGTCTTCTCGCGGCCGCTGCTGCCTTGTTCGAGAGCACGGGCACGATAAGCCAGCGCGTCGAAGACATCTGCGGGCGGGCCGGCTTCACCCGCGGGGCGTTCTACTCGAACTTCACCGGTGTCGACCAGCTCTACCTCGCCCTGCACGAGGAGCAGGCGGCGAGGGTGTGGGAGCGCCTCCGGCACGCGCTCGACGCGCAGTTGGCGGAGGAGAGCCGGGCCGACACCCTCGAGGATGCCGTGGGCTTCCTTCTCGACTCGCTGCCGGACAGCCGCGAGTGGTTCTCGTTGAGGTCAGTGCTGCTGGCGCGAGCTGCAGCAGACCCCGCGTTCGCCGCGAGGATGACGCTCGACGACGGTCACGTCGGACGCGAGCTCGGCGACCGCTTCGTCGCCCTCGCTGCCGTTCATCATCGGGTCCCGGTTGTCGCCGCCGCGGTCCTGGCCAAGGCCGTCGTCGCGGCCCACGTCGGAGCCGTGAGTCAGTCGCCGGTCGACGTCAGCGGTGCGCTCACGCAGAGACTCACCGTCGCGGCGGTGATCCGGGGGCTCACCGTCGAGGCCGCCGCCCCCACTCGCACGTAAGGCCGCAGCCCCCAGGACCGCGAGACTTCACCGGGGGCACGAGACTGCACGCGTCGCACGCAGTCTCGTGCCCGGGATGACGTCTCGCCGACACGCACGCGCGCGCCCCCGTCCGCCGCTGACAGCGCGGTGACAGCGGCGGTGAGACGGCGACGGCGCCGTGACAGCGCCCCCGGCGCACTCTGGTGTCAGCCCACAGAAAGGCAGATAACCCATGAGCTCATCCGCTCGCTCGGGGCGCGTCCCCGCCATCCGCGCCGAAGGCCTGGTGAAGACCTTCGGCACCAACCGCGCCGTCGATGGCGTCGACCTGATCGTCGACGCCGGCACGGTCTACGGTGTGCTCGGCCCCAACGGCGCCGGCAAGACCACCACCATCGGCATGCTGGCGACACTGCTGCGTCCTGACGCGGGCCGCACCGAGATCTTCGGCCGCGACGTCGTGCGCGAGGCCCAGGTCGTGCGCCAGCTCATCGGCCTCACGGGGCAGTTCGCCTCCGTCGACGAAACACTGTCGGCCACCGAGAACCTCGTCATCTTCGGGCGCCTGCTCGGGTTGTCCCGGGCCGACTCCCGTCGGAAGGCAGGCGAGCTGCTGGAGGAGTTCGGTCTCGCCGAGGCCGCTCGCCGTCCGCTGGCGAAGTTCTCGGGAGGGATGCGGCGCCGCCTCGACCTCGCGGCGTCGCTCATCGCCCAGCCGCCGCTGATCTTCCTCGACGAGCCCACGACGGGCCTCGACCCCCGGACACGCGGGCAGATGTGGGACACGATCCGGCGGCTGGTCGCCAACGGCTCGACCGTCCTCCTCACCACGCAATACCTCGACGAGGCCGACCAGCTCGCCGACCGGATCGCCGTCATCGACCGCGGTCGGGTCGTCGCCGAGGGGACGGCGCCCGAGCTGAAGGCATCCGTCGGGCAGGCCTCCCTCGTGCTCCGCCTGCGCGACGGCGCCGAGCTGGGTCTCGCTCGAGAGACCGTGGACCGGGTGCTGGGCGTGTCGGCCATCGTGTCTCCCGAAGCGGCCCGACTCACGGTGCCGATGAGCGATCCCGACCGGGTGACCGACCTGCTCCTGGCCTTCCGCGAGGGCGGGGTGCGCCTGAGCGAGTTCAGCGTTCAGCAGCCGACCCTCGACGAGGTCTTCCTCACGCTGACCGGGACGGGTGCGTCCTCCGACGCCGATGCCGACGCAGCGGACGTCCCCGATCTCGAAGGAGCACGCGCATGAGCACCATGACCGCATCCCTGACCCCGGTCGCCGAGCGCGACCTCCGCAACCACGCGGGTGTCGCGCAGACCGTGCGGAACACGCTGACGATGGCCTGGCGAGGACTGCTCAAGATCCGTCGGACCCCTGAGCAGCTCATCGACGTGACGGTGCAGCCGATCCTGTTCACGCTGATGTTCACATACATCTTCGGCGGCGCCATCGCCGGAGACGTGCAGAGCTACCTGCCGATCATCATCCCCGGCATCCTCGTGCAGACGGTCATCACCACGTCGGTCGTCACGGGTGTGCAGTTGCGCGAGGACATGGACAAGGGGGTGTTCGACAGGTTCAGATCGCTGCCGATCGCCCGCATCGCGCCGCTGTCGGGAGCCCTCCTCGCCGACACCGTCCGCTACGCGATCGCGACCACGCTCACCTTCACGATGGGGTTCATCATGGGCTTCCGTCCGGCCGGCGGCATCGGTGCGGTGGTCGCCGCGGGCGTCCTGGTCGTGGTCTGCTCGTGGGCGGTCAGCTGGATCTTCGCCTTCTTCGGGGTGGTCGCGCGCACCGCCTCGAGCGTGCAGGGGGTGTCGCTGGTGATCCTGTTCCCGCTGACCTTCCTCTCCAACGCCTTCGTGCCCGCCGACACGATGCCCGGGTGGCTGCAGTGGTTCGTCGACATCAACCCCGTCTCGCACCTCGTCACGGCGGTGCGCGAACTCGTCAACAACGGCACGGTCGGCTCCGACGTCGTGATCACGCTGATCGGCGCGGCCGTGATCGTCGCGGTGTTCGCGCCGCTGACCGTGCGCACCTATATGCGCAAGGCCTAGCCGGCGCCCTCGTCGAGCAGGGCGGCGAGCACGGCGAATTCGGCCGCGGCGTCGGGGACTGGTTCCTCCGGCGCCGCGGTCATCCGTGCGACCAGGCGTGTGCGGAACGGGTCGTGCTCGTCCGGGCTCCCGCGCAGCACCGTGGCGGTCGCGAGCGCCCGGCGGGCCGCCGCATCCTGACCCGTCTCGACCAACCAGCCGGCCAACGACAGCGCGACGTCGGCCATGATGGGCTGGTCGCCGCTGCGGATCGCGACGGGCACGGCGTCGCGCAGTGCCGCACGCGCCTCATCGGTGCGGTGCAGCAGTGTGAGAGCCTGCGCGCGCTTCGATCCCCACCACGCGGTCAGTTGCGAGGGGAATCCCGCCGGAAGGCCCCGGTCGAGCACGGCGAGCTCCCGCAGGGCCGCCTCGGCGTCGCCCGCCGCGATCTCGACGAGCGCCCGGCTCATCCGCACCTGTACCAGGGCGCGCTCCGAGCCGTCCTGCCGGGCGAACTCGTCGAGCTCATCGACCCGCGACCGGGCGTCGTCGACGCGCCCCAGGCGCACGAGCAGCCCGACGGTCTGCGAACGCTGCTGCACCGCGTCGCTGGCGGAGGTCAGGCCCGAGAAGACGTCGGTCGACCGATCGGCGATCTCGAGCGCCTCCTCGAGGCGCCCCTCCAGCATGAGCCACTCCGACCGCAGCTGCCCGGCGAACGCGATGCCCCACGGGTCGCCGATCTCGCGGAATATGCCGAGAGCCAGCGTGCTCTGCTCGCCGAGCGTCTCGACGTCGCCGGAGTTCGCCGCGGCTCCCGCGCCGAGGACGCCGAGGAACGCCCGCGTCCACAGCGGGAGGCCGTCGGTCGGTTCTGCGGCGAACGTGACTCCGTGAGACCAGCTCAGGTCGCGGCCGAGGTTGGCCATCGCGTCGGCGATGCCGCGGAGAAGAGCGGGGAGCGCGGCGGCGATCTCGGACGGATGCTGCGCCGCGGCCGCGGCGATCTCGGCCGCTCGTTCGGCGAAGCGCGGCACTCCATCACGCCCGCCCGTGGTCGGTGTGAGCACGGCGCTGTCCATCACGAGGGAGAACGCGTCGGCAAGCAGTGCGATCCCTGCCACGACGACCTCGGGTTCGGAGTCGAGGGCCTCGTCGGTCGCGGCGAAGACCGTGGCGTTCCCGGCCAGCTCGTGGGTGCGCTCGCGCAGGATCCACGGCCAGAGCATCGCCCGCACGAGGCGGACTCCCGTCCGGCGCCTCGAGGTCTCCGCGGCGAAGCGCAGCGCGCTCGAGAGGTTCTCCTCGTTGGCGTCGAACCACGCGAGGCCGGCTCGCACCTCCGGGCCGCGGAGCGTCGCGTCGCGCAGGGCGGCCAGCTCGGCCATCGCCTCTGCCTGCGACGCGCGGAACCCGTCGTCGCGGCCTTCGGCACGGAGCCGGTCGAGACCGTACTCGCGCACCGTCTCGAGCATCCGGAAGCGTCCGTGCCGTCGGCTCAGGAGAGATCGGTCCACCAGCTCGTCGAAGGCCGACGCGGGAAGGTCGAAGTGCGCGCCGATCGTCGCCGCATCCGTCGCCGCGATGCCGTCGGGGAAGACGGCGGCTGCGAGGAGCGCCGTGCGTTCAGCGGGCGTCAGCGTGTCCCAACTCCAGTCGATGAGCGCCCGGAGCGTCTGATGCCGGGGCGCCGTCGCGCGAGGACCCGTCGCGAGCAGGTCGAACCGGTCGTCGAGACCCGCCGCGATCTCGGTCAGCGACAGGGTGCGGGTCTTCGCCGCCGCCAGCTCCACCGCCAACGGCAGCCCGTCGAGGCGACGGACGATCCCCTCGACCGTGGCCGCATCGGAGGGGTTGGGAACGGCTCCGGAAGCCGCGCGCACCCGGAGGCCGAACAACTCGACCGCGTCGGAGAGGGGGAGCGGCCCGAGGTCGACGAACGCCTCGCCCGGCACGCCCAGGGGCTCGCGGCTGGTGGCGAGCACGCGCGATCCGGGCAGGGTCTGCAGCACGTCGACGGCGACGTCGGCCGCCTCGCGGGAGACGTGCTCGCAGTTGTCGAGCACGATCAGGGCGCGGCGCCCGGTGAGCGCCTCGACGACCCGGTCGCGCACGCCGATGGGCGCATTCGTCGCATCGGGCAGGCGCACGCTGCGCCCCACCGCGCCGGCGAGCGCGCCCCACACGTCGCCGGCGGCGACGGGGGCGAGCTCGACGATGATCGCGCCGGCCTGGAGGCGGGCCGTCTCGAAGGCGAGCGTGGTCTTCCCCGCTCCGCCGGGGCCGACGACCGTGACGAGCCGCTCGGAGGCCAGCTGCTCCTCGATGAGGGCGAGCTCGGACTCCCGCCCCACCAGGCTCGTGATGGCCGCCGGCACGGTGTTCGCGCGCGGGCCGTCGGCCGCCACGGTTCGGGCTCCGGCCAGCCGCTCGGCGTGGGCCCGGTCTTCCAGCAGGTCGCGCACGAGCCAGTCGAAGCCGTCGCCGGGGGTCCACGGGTCCCCGCTCCACAGCGACAGCGCCTCGCGCGCGAGCGAGAAGGCCTCGCGCGGATCGACGGCGGCCCGGGCGCGAGCCACCAGATCGGCGAAGCGCGTGAGGTCGACGTCGTCGCGCGAGAAGGCGAGACGGTAGCCGCCCGGTGCGGCGATCAGGGCGTCGGGCGGCAGCACGCGACGCAGGCGGGAGGCCAGCGAGTGCAGCGAAGCACGGGGGTCGGACGGGGGTTCCTGGCCCCAGATGTCCTCCGTCAGGGCGCGATAGCCCACGGTCGTCGCGGTGTCGACGGCGAGGCGCAGAAGCAGCGCCTGCTGCCCGCGACCGGTCACGACCGCCGATCCGTCCTCCGCGGCGAGCCCCCCGAAGAACCGCAGCTTCACGCTCTCACCCTAGGCCCGCCGCGCGTGGTGCCGAGATGGCGAGACTTCATCCCGCGCACGAGACTTCACGCGTCGCACGCAGTTTCGCGCCTGGGATGAAGTCTCGCGGTCCCGGGCGGGCGGCCCCGGGCGGCTGGCCACGGTCGGGCGGGCGGCCGGGCGGGGCGCGTCAGGCGACGCCGGGCTCGGCGTCGGCGACGGTCGCCTCGGGCTCGGCGACCTCCAGGCCGTAGAGCGTCGAGAGGGCCGTGATGTAGTCGTCGGTGCGTCCGTCCTCGGCGAGCTGGTGCGCACGCGAGGTGGGGGTGTGCAGCAGCACGCCGACGAGGTGGCGGAGGGCCTGCTCGGTGCGGCCGTCGTCGTCGCCACGGGCGCGGGCACGGGAGATCTCCGACTCCATGAGCCCGAAGATGTGCGTGCGCAGGGCGACGACGGCCGGCGTGATGCTCTTGCGCTCGCCGACGGTCGCGAACCGGCGGGCGGCGTCGCGTACGACCTGTCGCGCGGCATCCGTCGCCTGCAGCTCGTCGAGCGGGGCGTGGATGCGGATCGTCTCCAGGTCGAGCAGATCGACGCCGCTCACGCCGGCGACGTCGGGGTCGACGTTGCGCGGCAGGCCCAGGTCGATGACGAGGCGCCGGTCGGGGGTCGCGATGGGGCAGGCGGATGCTGCGGGCTGACCCTCGATCGCGGTGTCGTACGCGCCGCGGCCGGCGGCGAACGTGGCGGCGCTGAGCACGTGGTGCTCGGCGCTCGTGCACGTGATGATGAGGTCGGCGTGGGTGACGGCCGAGGGGAAGCGCTCGGGGGCGACCGCGCGGATGCCGTGCTTCGCGGCGAACGGGGTCGCGCGGCCCGAGGGGGAGTGCACCGAGATGTCTTCGGCGCCGTGGTCGCGCAGGGCCGCGAGTGTGACCGCCGCGTAGGAGCCCGTGCCGATCAGCAGCACCCGCAGCTTCGACCAGTCGGCGATGCGGCTGTCGGCCAGGTCGAGCGCGAGGCGCACGAGCGAGCGGCCGGCGCGGCCGATGGCGGTGGCGTTCTTCACCCCGCGCTGGGCTTCGGACGCCCTCTGGAACAGCCGCTCGAGCTCGGCGGAGGTCGTGCCGAGGCGGCGCGACTCGGTGAGCGCACGACGCACCTGGCCGGCGATCTCGCCCTCGCCGACGACGACCGACTCGAGGCCCGACGCGACGGCGAACAGGTGCTCGGCGACCTCGTCGCCGCCCATCAGACGGTACGAGCCGTCGAGCTCGGAAGCGGGCACACCGGTGGCTGCCTCGATGGCCGAGAGCGTGGCCTCGAGTCCGACGGCACCCGATGCGGTCAGCGGCTCGTCCATGTCGACGTACGCCTCGAAGCGGTTGCAGGTGGCCACGACCACCGCTCCCTGCACGCATTCCGCGTGCGCCGCGATCAGCGGGGCGACGGGCGTGGAGGGGACGCTGAGGCGCTCGAGGAGATCGAAGGACGCGGTCTTGTGACTCGCGCTGACGCACAGCAGCACGTCCACGATTCTACCCATCGCGTCGGCGAGGGCGGCGGCGAGCGCCGAGGTGTCTCGACGACGAGAGATCCACGGGCGACCGTGGACGGTCGGCGCCCAGGCGCCGGTGGGAGAATGGCTGCCATGGCAACACCTGACGCACCCCTGTTGCGCGCGCTGCGCGGCGACCGTCCCGACCGGCCGCCGGTGTGGTTCATGCGGCAGGCGGGGCGCTCGCTCCCCGAGTATCGCGAGCTGCGGGTGGGAACGCGGATGCTGGACGCTTGCCTCACCCCGGATCTGGCTGCGGAGATCACGCTGCAGCCCGTGCGCCGGCACGACGTCGACGCCGGCATCTTCTTCAGCGATATCGTCGTGCCGCTTCGCCTGGCCGGGATCGCCGTCGAGATCGAACCCGGGCGCGGGCCGGTGTTCGCCGACCCGGTGCGCTCGGCCGACGACGTCGCGCGCATCACCGCCATCGATCCCGCCGAGGTCGCAGCGGCGGCCGAACCGGTGCGCCAGGCCGTCGGCATCGTCACCGCGGAGCTCGGCGACAAGCCGCTCATCGGCTTCGCCGGGGCGCCCTTCACTCTCGCGGCCTACCTCGTCGAAGGCGGCCCCTCGAAGGAGCACCTTCGCGCCCGCGGCATGATGCACGCCGACCCCGACGCCTGGCACCGGCTCGCCGGGTGGCTCTCGGGCGTCTCGCGCGCGTTCCTCGACGCCCAGATCGACGGCGGCGCCTCGGCGGTGCAGCTGTTCGACTCGTGGGCGGGCTCGCTGTCGCGCTCCGACTACCTCGAATTCGTCGCGCCCCATTCCGCCGCCGCGCTCGAGGGCATCACGGTGCCGCGCATCCACTTCGGCGTGGGAACTGGCGGCATCCTCGACGACATGCGCCTCGGCGGGCTCGCCGATGCCGTCGGCGTCGACTGGCGCACGCCTCTCGACACGGCCGCCGCCGTGCTCGGACCCGACACCACCGTGCAGGGGAACATCGACCCCGCGCTGCTCGGGGCGCCGTGGCCCGTCCTCGCCGCACACGTCGACGACGTGATCGCCCGCGGCCGCGCCGCCCGCGCTCACGTGCTGAACCTCGGCCACGGTGTGCCGCCCGATGCCGACCCCGGTGTCCTGACGAGGATCGTCGAGCGCGCCCACGGGCTCGACTCGTGACCGAGCCGCTCGACCGGCTCGCCGCCCACGCGGCCGAGTCGCACGCGGTGGTCGTCGGCGGCGGGATGGCGGGACTCGCCGCGGCGCTCGAGTTCGCCAAGGTCGGTCTCCGGGTCACCGTGCTCGAGGCGGGTGACCGTCTCGGCGGCGTGCTGCGCTCGGCCGAGGTCGGCGGGTTCACCCTCGACGTCGGCGCGGAGAGCTACGCGACCCGGGGCGGCACGGTGCGCGCGCTCGTCGACGAACTCGGCCTCGGCGATGCGGTCACCACCCCGAATCCGGCGGGCGCGTGGGTCGCCGGGCTCCCCGGCGGACTCGCCGCGCCCCTGCCGCGCGGCGGCGTGCTCGGCATCCCCGCGAACCCCTGGTCGCCCGAGGTGCGCCGCATCATCGGCCGCCGCGGGGTGTGGCGCGCGTTCGTCGACCGCATCCGCCCTCCGCTGACGATCGGGCACGAGCGGAGCCTGGGCACGCTCGTGCGATCGCGCATGGGCGAGCGCGTGCTCGATCGGCTCGTGGCGCCGGTCACCGGTGGCGTCTACTCCGCGCGACCCGATGACATCGACGTCGACATCGCGGCCCCCGGGCTCAACGCCGCCCTCACCCGCACGGGCTCGCTCTCGGGCGCGGTCGCCGACCTCACCGCCGGCCGCACCGCGGCCCCGGGCAGCGCCGTCGAGGGGATCGTCGGCGGCATGGGGCGCCTCGTCGATGCCCTCGTCTCACGACTGGCCGACCTCGACGTGGAGCTGCGCACCGGCGCCGATGTGGCGGAGCTGCGCCGCGGCGCCGCCGAGCCCGGAGACGGGGCGGAGGGATGGAGCGTGGTCCTGAGCGACGGAACCGTCCTCGCCGCCGGGGCGGTGCTCGTCGCCCTGCCCGAGGCGGCGGCGCGACGGGTGCTCGCACCGCACGTTCCCGACCTCGATCCGGAGGCGGGGGAGTCGCCGGTCGTCGAGGTCGTGACCCTCGTCGTCGACGCCCCCGACCTCGACCGTCACCCCCGGGGTTCGGGCGTGCTGGTCGTGCCCGGCGCGCGGGCCGCGAAGGCCCTGACGCACTCCACCGCGAAATGGTCGTGGCTGGCCGAACAGGCCGATCCCGGTGTCCACGTCGTGCGCGTCTCGTTCGGCGCGCAGGGCGAGGAGCCCGCGACGGCGGGTCTGGACGACACGGATGCGGCGCGCCTGGCCCTGGCGGAAGCATCCGCTCTTCTCGGCGTTCCGCTTCAGCCGGCGCACCTGCGGGCGGCGCGGCGGGAGCGGTACACGCAGTCGCAGCCGGGCGCCTTCATCGGGCGTGCGGAGCGCACCGGCGAGGCGCGCGACGCGATCCGCGCGGTCGCCGGGATCGGCGCGGCAGGGGCCTGGTTGTCGGGCACGGGCCTCGCCCAGGTGGTGCCGGATGCGCAGCACGAGGCCGACCGTCTGCGCAGCGCGCTGCTCTGGAGCGGCGGGACCCCGCTGTAGTCGCGGAGTGCCCCGTGCGCCGTGGGATGTCAAGGGTGGATGCCTCTGACGGAATATCTGGCTAGCCTGGGACCAGACAGCAGGCTCCACCGAGCGTGAGGAGGCCCTTATGAAGGGCAAAGCAGGACTCGTTATCGGCCTCGCGGCCGGATATGTGCTCGGCACGCGTGCCGGGCGCGAGCGTTACGAGCAGATCAAGACCCAGGCGATCAAGGTCTGGGAGCTCGAACCCGTCCAGACGCAGGTGACCCGGGTTCAGGCGTTCGGCGCCAGTGCTCTCAAGGCCGTGCCCAGCGCGCTGTGGAAAGGCGCCAAGAAGGTCACGCATGCGGCGTCCGAGTCGGGCACCGCTCAGGAGCGCGCCCAGCGCGCCGGATCCGCAGCGAAGTCGTCGGCCAAGAAGGTCGCCGACGCCGTCGAGGACTCGGTCGACGACGCCAAGAAGGCGGCGCCCGCGAGCTCCACTTCGAGTTCGCGGTCGACGTCGAAGCCCGCCGCATCCTCCGGGAGCTGAGGTGACCACGCCCCGCGGATTCCGCGATCGCGCGGACGACAGCCTCTTCACCCTCCTCGGCGACATCCCCGAGCTCGTTCGCAACCTCGTCGTCGCCGAGATCAACGCGGCCAAGGCGTGGCTGTCGAAGACGGCGAAAGACGCCGGTATCGGCGCCGGATGGTTCGTCGGCGCCCTGTTCGTGCTCTTCTGGTCGCTGCCGGTCTTCTTCGCGTTCGTCATCGCCGGGCTGTCGTCGTGGTGGCCGGTCTGGCTCTCGGCGCTCGTCGTGTTCGGCGGGATGCTGGTCATCGTCGCCGTCCTGGCGCTGCTCGGCATCCTGCGCTTCCGCAAGCTGAGCAAGCGCACCAACCCCGGCTCGGCCGTGGCCGAAGACATCCGGATCGTCAAGGAGGCCGGCGATGAGCGTTGATCGTCCCGTTCCCGTTCCCGTACCCCGCACCGGCGTCGCCCTGGGTCTGACCGACCCGGTGGAGAGCGCGCGCGCCGAGCTCAAAGCGGCCCTCGCCGCGATCGAGATCAAGGCGAACGTGCCGCGCCGGCTCGAGCACGGTGTGACGCGCGTGACGGCCAAGGCACGCGACTTCCGGCGGAAGAACCCCGCCGGCGCCGCCGCGGCCGTCGTCGGTGTCGCGGTCGCCGTCGGCGGCATCGTCTGGTTCGCGGTCCGCACCTACGCCCGCTGACGCCGTTCCGCGA